>DATHVS010000041.1:0-4630 GCA_035461195.1 Nocardioidaceae bacterium | reverse complement strand
ATCACCGCCCGCGCCTATGGTCGGCCACACGTCACGATCGATCCGTTCGGCCAATCGAAGCTCAGCGGGCTCGCCGACCTTCTCGACTACCCCGAGTCGCGCGCGACGGATCCGGTCACCGCGGTCGAGGCCGTCCGCAAGCTCCTCGCCGAAGGCCCCGCGACCACGCCCCGCACCGTGGGCATCGAGGCTCTGATCGACGCCCACTTCGATCGTGTGGCCGAGCTCGCCCTGCAACGGTCTTCTACGTCGCCCGTCGAACCCCCCACGTGGGCGGACACGGCGACGCCGCTGCACCTGACGCTGCGACGCCCGCCTCGCAGCGTCGTCCCGGCGCCCGACAGCGAACCGGCGTGCCTACGACGCCCCGACATCACACCGTCGCTCGACGAACTCAGGTCGACGGTCGAAGCTGCGCTGGCAACGCGCACGGCCCTCAGGGACGAGGGTGACCGGGAGCACTGCGAGCTGATCCGTCTGCGTGACGACAACCGGCACCTGCGTGGCGCCATCGATCACCTGGCGGGCGTCGTACGACACGAGCACGAGCTAGAGGATGTGGTGAGTGAGCTGCGCGATCAGCTCCGTGCAGCCAAACATGAGCGGGCACGGCTGGCCGACGCCGTGCAGTCCGCCCGTGCCAGCAGGATCTTCCGCCTTACCGGTCGTCCGTCTGCGCTACGAGACGCCGAGGGTCGCTAAGACCTCACCCGTGGTTGTCCCTGGTCGGGCACCAGGGCTCGGTCGACGAGTGCGTGGAGCTGCGTGGCGAACGCGTCCACCGCGAAGCGCCGTGCCCGCTGCGCGGCAGAGGCGGACATCCGCCGCCGCAGCGCGTCGTCCTCGATGAGCGAGGTGGTGAGGGCGCACAGCCCGTCGAGCGTCTGGAAGTGGAAGCCGTCCACTCCGTGGCGGACCGTCTCTCGCTGACCGGCCATCCCGATCACCACAGGCACTGCGCCGGCCGACATGGCCTCGACCGTCGAGATGCCGAAGTGCTCCAGCCGTTCTGGGTGACGCTCACCGTGCTCGCCGAGGCCCGACGCGTGCCAGTAGATCGAGGCCTCGGCGTAGAGGCCGTCGAGCTCGTCGCCCCGGGCGTTCACGTGAAGATCGATCGGGTAGCCGTCGGCCGCAGACCGGACCTCGTCGAGGTAGCCCTGCCCCGCCGCGGAGCATCCGCCGACCAGGTGAAGGCGCCACCCGCGCACGCCGGCGTCGCACAGACGCCGAAATGCGAGGACCAACTCGAGCTGCTTCTTGGAGTGACCCTTGTCGGTGGGAAAGAACCGCCCGACATTGAGGATCGCCGGCTGCTTGCTGCCCGCGGCATGCATCGTCACCGGCGGGTACAGCACCTCGCTGCCGCGCGACCAGTAGGTATCGATCCACCGCTGGGTGAACACCGAGTTGGCCACCACCAGGCTGTAGCTGTCGAGCCAGTCGACGGTCGCCGGAGGATAGAAGATCGACGGCAACCACCGGCTCGCCGCCGCCAGCGGACCGGTGCCGACGTTCAGGCCCACCAGCGGCACGCCCAGGCGCCGCCTGTCGTCGGTGTGCAGCACGGCCGCCGGGACGAAGGTGTCCGAGATGATCTCGACCCCGATCGGTACGCCGGCTTCAGGACTCACCACATCGACGCTCACCGCCACGCCACGCCTGGCGGCCACCCGTGAGGCCGGCGTCCCGAGCTCGACCTCGGCCGCGACCTCACCGGCGACCTCGATGCGCACCGGGGTCGGGCCGAGTTGCGGCGGGCGAAGTCGACCGAACACGAACTGAACGCTCGTGGGAACACCCGGTTTGGTGCGGAACCGCAGCTTCGCCCGGCCGTTGGTCCACGCCACACCCCCACGACGGCCCTCCCGGGGGTAGAACCCGCTGCCCCACTCCATAGTGGGCGACTCCGCCGTGCCCAGCGCCGTGAGGCCGCGGGCTACCGCTCGCTGGGCCCGGGACAGGTGGCCGTCGAGGCGCGTCGGGAAGTGCACGACATAGAGGCTGCCGGGCGACGTGACGCGGTCGGCGCTCATGTAGGACACGTTGACGAAGAGGTCGTAGTCGGCCGACGCCTTGGTGACCTCGCCCGTCGCATCGTCGAGGAGGCGCAAGTCGACCGCCGACAGGTCGAGTCGAAGTCGATCGGAGAGCCAGTCGACGTCGACGGGATCATGTGACACCAGGTCGAGCCGGCCCTCGGCCGACAGGATTTGCGCGATCGCCGCGCCGTACTTCTCGGCTCCGCCACCGGTGGCCCAGTAGCGGTTGTACACCGCGGTCCTCATCGATCGACGGCCCAACCCGTGATGGCCTCGTCGTGCACCCGCTGGGCGGCTCGCAACCGACGGCGATCGGGCAGGACCTCCGGAAGCAGGCGGACGAACCCGCCGAAGGAGCGCAGGCGCGCACGCACGAGGCTGGGCGACGGACGGCGACCGTGCAGCAACGGTCGCACGACGTCCCGCCTCGCGTACGACGCTGTCGAGACGAGAAACCGTGCGGCAGCACCGGCTGCCATGCGGCTGGGCGCGTTCTTGGTGAGCATCACGAGTCGGTTGCGTTCGACGAAATGGTGGAACAGCGGGGAGCCCTCGACGCTGGTCGCTGCGTGGACGTGCCGTAGCACGGCGTCCGGCACGTAGCGGTAGCGCCAACCCCGCGCCCGCCCCCGCCACGCCATGTCGGTGTCCTCGTAGTACATGAAGAACCGGTCGTCGAAGAGCCCGACGTCCTGGAGGTAGGGGACCGGGAACAGCACGCCGGCACCGCACCAGGCGAAGACGTCCTGCGGCTCGTCGTACTGGCCGATGTCGGGCTCGAGGAAGCCGCGGTCCCCACCCCACCCGCCGCCGACGAGGACCGACCCGACGTTGTTGACGACGTCGTAGCGCGGCCCCGCGAGCGGTACCTCGGTCCACCGGGGCTGCTCGTCCACGTCGACGGGGAGCTTGTCCGCACCGGCTTCGAACCACGCCACCACCGGACGGCCGGAGGCGAGGCGCAATCGCGCTGTGGCGGTGCCGTCGTCGACAGGGACCCGGACGAGGGCCTCGGCGCCGGACCAGCGGTACCAGCGGCCATCCCCGCCGGGCTCCGGCGGATACCAGCCTTCGGCGAACCCGGCATCCTTCGTCCGGTCGGCGCCGCCGACCTCGAGCCCACTCAGCTTGAGCCCGAGGTCGCGGTCGTCACCGGGTACGCGGTGCGTGGGCACGCCCAGCTTGAGGTCGACGAAGCGCGGCGCGAGAAGGATCTTCGGGCAGGCCGCCCCCAACGCCGGGTCGTCGGCCAGGGCGGCGACGAGAGGTTTCAGGTAGTCGGGCTCGGCGAACGCGTCGTTGTTGACCAGGCCGACGTAGTCGACCCGGTCGAGGTCGCGCATGGCCAGGTTGTTGGCGGGGAACCCCGCGTTCCGTTCGGAGCGGATCAACCGCACACGTGGGCGCCGGGCGAGCGCGACGTCGGAGCCGTCGGCGCTCGCGTTGTCGACGACCACGATCTCGAGGCGATCCTGGGGCCAATCGAGCCGTTCCAGGTGTTCGATGCAGCGAACCACCAGGTCGCCGCCGTTGTAGTTGAGGACGACCAGCCGGACGCGGGGGATGGGCACCGATCCATACTGACGGATGCACCGCGGCTCGTGCGACACGGTGCGTCGGGGCGGCGGTGCGACCCGGTGGTTGCGGGGGTCCACCGGGCACGTCAGTACAGTCGCCGCATGGCTCTGCGGCTCTCCGAGGCACGGACGCTCCCCACGGAACTGCTGTGGAACCTGACCCTGCGCGAGCTGCGCAGCAAGTTCAAGCGGTCGGCGCTGGGATGGCTGTGGTCGGTCATTAATCCGTTGGCCAGCATCGCGATCTACACCATCGTGTTCGGGGTGTTCTTCGAGGTCGTCACGCCCGTGGGCGACCCGAGCGGCCTCGAGGTCTACGGCTTTTACCTAGTCTGCGGCCTGCTGCCGTGGACGTTCGTGGCCAACGGGCTCGGCGGCGCAGCGAGCTCGATCGTCGGCAACGAGGGGCTGGTCAAGAAGGTGTACTTCCCTCGCTCGGTACTGCCCGCGGCCTCTACGTTGGCCTGGCTGGCCAGCTTCGGCGTCGAGCTCGTCGTGCTGGGAATCGTGCTTGTCGTCGTCGGCAACCTCGTCCTGCCGTGGATTCCGGTTGTCGTCGCCCTGATGGTGCTGCAGACAGGGTTCGTGCTCGGCGTCGGCCTCGTACTCGCCGCTGCGAACGCGTACTTCCGCGACGTGCAGCACTTCCTGTCGATCGCCCTCAACATCTGGTTCTACGCGACGCCCATCATCTACCCACCCGACCTGCCACCCGAGGAGAGCACGATGTTGGGTGTCACCATCCCCGTCCGCAGCCTCCTCCGGCTGAACCCCATGGCGATCTTCGTCGACGCATACCGGGACGTCCTCTACAGCCTGCGCTGGCCCTCCTTGACGCAGTGGCTGGCCATGACCGTCATATCTATCGCAGCCCTGGCGATGGGCGCCCTCGTGTTCCGCCAGCTCGAGCCGCGGCTCGCCGAGGAGCTCTAGGTGCTCGATCCCGCCATCACGGTCGACGACGTGGCCAAGCGCTTCCGCCTGGTCCACGAGCGCAACTCGACGCTCAAG
>DATHVS010000040.1:0-3749 GCA_035461195.1 Nocardioidaceae bacterium | reverse complement strand
CCTTCGTGGCCACCCGCGGTCGCGCTCAACTTGCTCCTCCAAACGACGTGTGACGAGCACCTTCGTGCTCCTGTTGTCGGGTAGTCCACCGGAAGTCACACGCGCACGCAACCCCAACGCCCCAGAACGTCTGGGACGCTGCCACCCTGGAGGCGTGCATCGGACCGGCGCCCGCGGGCTGTACCCCATCGTGGAGGGCCACGTCACGTCGGTCAACGTCAGCGCCGTGCACAACTTCTCCAAGGTCCCCGTCCTCGAGGCAAGGCTGCTCACCCGCCTCGGTGTCGAGGGCGACGCACACTGCGGTACGACGGTCCGCCACCGCTACGACCGCCGGAGGGACCCGAGCCGGCCCAACCTCCGCCAGGTGCACCTCATCGCCACCGAGCTCCTCGACGAGCTCGGCCGGCACGGCCACGCCCTGCACCCGGGTGACCTCGGCGAGAACGTCACGACCACCGGCGTCGACCTCCTCGACCTCCCTACCGGGGCGGTTCTGCGGCTCGGGGACCAGGCCGAGGTCCGGCTGACCGGCCTGCGGACGCCCTGCTCCCTCATCGACGCCTTCCGGGCCGGCCTGTCGAGGCAGATGTGGGCCGTCGACGGGCAGGGGCGCCGGTCTCGCCGGGCAGGCGTCATGGGGGTCGTCGACAGGGGCGGGGTGGTCCGCCCGGACGATCCGCTGCGCGTCGTACTCCCTCCCGAGCCCCACGTGGCCCTGCACCCGGTGTGAGCCTCCGCCATGGCTACCGATCGGTAAATTTGGCCAGAGCCTCGGGCGTGACACGATGCATGGTGAGGGTCTCGCGACCCGCGACCCTCGGCCGCACAGTGACGTGTACCTGAGAGCAGAGGAATCGTGTCGAACTCCACCGACCGCCACGGCGCTCCCTCGATCATCCACGAGGGACTCCCCACGCAGCTTCCTGACATCGACCCAGACGAGACACAGGAGTGGATCGACTCCCTCGACGCGCTCCTCGACGAGCGCGGGCGGACCCGCGCCCGGTACGTCATGCTGAAGCTCCTCGAGCGGGCCCGTCAGAGGCAGGTCGGGGTCCCCTCGCTGCGCAGCACCGACTACATCAACACGATCCCGCCGGAGCGCGAGCCGTGGTTCCCCGGTGACGAGCACATCGAGCGCCGCATCCGCGCCTTCATCCGCTGGAACGCCGCCGTCATGGTCTCCACGGCCAACCGCAAGGGCCTCGAGGTCGGCGGCCACATCGCGACCTACCAGTCCGCGGCCTCGCTCTACGAGGTGGGCTTCAACCACTTCTTCCGCGGCAAGGACCACCCCGGCGGCGGCGACCAGATCTACATCCAGGGCCACGGCTCCCCCGGCATCTACGCCCGCGCGTTCCTCGAGGGCCGCCTCAGCGACGACCAGCTCTCGAAGTTCCGCCAGGAGGTCCAGCACGGCGTCGGCAAGGGTCTGCCGTCCTACCCCCACCCCCGCCTCATGCCGGACTTCTGGGAGTTCCCGACCGTCTCGATGGGCCTGACCGGCATCAACGCCATCTACCAGGCCCGGTTCAACCGCTACCTCCACAACCGAGGGATCAAGGACACCAGCAAGCAGCACGTGTGGGCCTTCCTCGGTGACGGCGAGATGGGTGAGCCCGAGTCGCTCGGCGCGATCGGCGTGGCCGCCCGGGAGGAGCTCGACAACCTCACGTTCGTCATCAACGCCAACCTCCAGCAGCTCGACGGCCCCGTGCGCGGCAACGGCAAGATCATCCAGGAGCTCGAGTCCTACTTCCGGGGTGCCGGCTGGAACGTCATCAAGGTCATCTGGGGCCGCGAGTGGGACAACCTGCTCGCCAAGGACGTCGACGGCGTCCTCGTCAACCGGATGAACACCACCCCCGACGGGCAGTTCCAGACCTACTCCGTCGAGACCGGTGAGTACATCCGCGAGCACTTCTTCGGCAGCGACCCGCGCCTGCGCAAGATGGTCGAGCACATGTCGGACGACGAGCTGCGCAAGCTGCCCCGCGGCGGGCACGACTACCACAAGGTCTACTCCGCGTTCAAGGCCGCCACCGAGCACGTGGGGCAGCCGACGGTGATCCTGGCGCACACGATCAAGGGCTGGACGATCGACGCCCTCGAGGGCCGCAACGCCACCCACCAGATGAAGAAGCTGACCAAGGAGGACCTGAAGAAGTTCCGCGACCGGCTCTATCTCCCGATCAGCGACAAGCAGATCGACGAGGCCGACATCGCGCCGTTCTTCCACCCCGGCCCCGACGCCCCCGAGATCGAGTACATGATGGAGCGCCGTCGCCAGCTCGGTGGCTCGCTGCCCAAGCGAGAGGTGCGTTCCAAGCCGCTCAAGCTCCCCGGCGACAAGGTCTACAGCGAGCTCAAGCAGGGCTCCGGCAAGCAGCCGATCGCAACCACGATGGCGCTGGTCCGGCTCGTCAAGGACCTGATGAAGGACAAGGAGATCGGCCACCGCATCGTGCCGATCGCCCCCGACGAGTACCGCACCTTCGGCATGGACTCGATGTTCCCGACCGCGAAGATCTACCAGCCGGGCGGGCAGACCTACGACGCCGTGGACCGCAAGCTCCTGCTCACCTACAAGGAGTCCGCCCAGGGCCAGATGCTGCACGAGGGCATCTCCGAGGCGGGGGCGATGGGCTCGGCGACCGCCGCCGGGTCGGCGTACTCCACGCACGGCGAGCACATGATCCCGTTCTACATCTTCTACTCGATGTTCGGGTTTCAGCGGACCGGCGACTCGATCTGGGCGATGGCCGACCAGCTCGCCCGCGGCTTCCTGATCGGCGCCACAGCCGGTCGTACCACGCTGACCGGTGAGGGTCTCCAGCACGCCGACGGGCACTCCCCCCTGCTCGCCGCCACCAACCCTGCTGTCGTGCACTACGACCCGGCGATGGCCTACGAGGTCAGCCACATCGTCCAGGACGGCCTGCGGCGGATGTACGGCTCCTCCGAGGACCACCCCCACGGCGAGAACGTCATCTTCTACCTGACGGTCTACAACGAGCCGGTCCTGCAGCCCAAGGAGCCCGAGGACCTCGACGTCGAGGGCCTGCTCAAGGGCATCTACCACGTCGCCGTACCCCCGGAGGTCGAGCACCGCAACGGCAAGCCGCCGCGTGTCCAGCTGCTCGCCTCCGGCGTGGCCTTCCCGTGGGTCGTCGACGCGCAGCGCATGTTGGCCGAGGAGTGGGGCGTGGCCGCCGACACCTGGTCGGTCACGTCGTGGAACGAGCTCGCCCGCGACGCGGTCGAGGCCGAGGAGCACAACCTCCTGCACCCGTCCGACGAGGCGCGCACGCCGTACGTCTCCTTCAAGCTCAAGGAGGCCGAGGGGCCGTTCGTCGCGGTCACCGACTACATGGCGGCGGTGCCCTACCAGATCGCCAAGTGGGTCCCCGGCGACTATCACGTCCTGGGCACCGACGGGTTCGGCTTCGCCGACACGCGGGCCGCTGCCCGCCGCTTCTTCCACGTCGACGCCCAGTCGGTCGTCGTGGGAGCGCTCCAGGCCCTTGCCGACCAGGGCGAGATCAAGCGGGAGACGGTGCAGGAGGCCTTCGACAAGTACCGCATCTACGACCCGACTGCGGTCCGCGGCGTGAAGCAGGAGGGCGGCGCCGCCTGAGGCCCGTGCCGGCCTGATCGGACCCCGCGACCGCTCCGGCGGCGCGGGGTCCGATGCCGTCGTGGGGCGCTGCGGGGCGCGCGCTGGCGTCCGCCTACCTCGCGAGACC
>DATHVS010000039.1:0-10074 GCA_035461195.1 Nocardioidaceae bacterium | reverse complement strand
GTGGACGGCTCCGCAGAGGGCGGCGAGCTCGACCGGGGAGATGTCCTGCATCTCGTCGATGAAGATGCCGATCCCGACGCCGAGGTCCCCCGCGAGCTCGGCCACGTCGGTGAACAGCTCGATGAGGTCGAGCTCGAGGTCGCCGGAGTCGGCCCGGCCCTTGGCGGCGGGGACGTCGGCGCCGATGGAGGCAGGCTGCCAGCGCACGCCCTTGCGGTCGTCGAGCTTGGTGCGCAGGGCGAAGGACTTCAGCACGCCCGCGACGGCGTCGACGCGCTCGGGGTCGCGGTGACGGTGGGCGACCTCGCGGACCGCCGCGTGAACGGCCTGGGCGAGGGGCAGCCGCAACGACTGCTCGGGTCTGGCCTCGAACTTCCCGGTGCCCCAGGCGCGCTTCACCGCCAGGCTGCGAAGGGCGTTCAGGAGCACGGTCTTCCCGACCCCTCGCAGGCCGGAGAGGACCATCGACCGCTCAGGTCTACCGGCCGCGACCCGCTCCAGGGTCACCTCGAACTGGCGGAGCTCACGGTCACGGCCGGCGAGCTCGGGCGGCCGCTGGCCGGCTCCGGGGGCGTAAGGGTTCCTCACAGGGTCCACGATGGGACTGTATCCCTTTATCTAGCCGATTCCCTAGATTTCCCTAGCGAGTCCTAGCAGCACGTAGATTGACCTCATGAGCACCACGCAGGTCCTCTGGGCCGCCGCCGGCATCGTCGCGTTCCTGCTGCTGCCCGTGGGCGCAATCCGGATGATCGCCTACCGGTCCCAGGAGATCGACCACACACCGACCTTGCGCCACGTCGCCGTGTTCGCCCTCGCGCTGGGGGGCTCTGCCTTCGTGCTCTTCATCGTCCTCAGCATCTGGTTCGTCGCCACCGGCCAGCGGCCGATGTGACCGGGCTCGTGACACCCGCACACCCGGCCGGCACCACCTTGTGGATGGCGCGCGGGGAGAGCGAGGTGCCGACGACGCAGGCCTGGCTGAGCGACGACGAGTCCGCACGTGCCTCCGGGCTGCGGTTCACGAAGCGCCGGACCGAGTACCTCCTGCGCCGTTGGGTCTGCAAGCAGGCGGTGGCAGCAGCGGTCGGGCTGCCCTTCGACCCCTCGTCGCTCGCCAGGATCGAGGTGGGCAACCACCCGAGCGGCGCTCCGTTCGTGCGGGTCGACCGGGACTTGGTCGAGCTCGACGTCTCCCTCACCGACCGTGCGGGCTGGGGCGTGTGCCTGGTGGGAGAGGACCTGAGCCGGGTCGGCTGCGACCTCGAGATCGTCGAACCCCGTTCGGAGGGTTTCGTCACGGACTTCCTCACCCCGCACGAGCGGGCCTTCGTCTCCTCCGGGTCCGCGGCGGACCGGGACTGGGCCGTCAACCTGATCTGGTCGGCGAAGGAGAGCGCACTGAAGGTGTTGCGTACGGGTCTGCGGCGCGACACCTACAGCGTCGAGGTCGTGATCGACGACCTCGCACCGGGACCCGCCGCCTTGCGGGGGTGGGCGCCCCTGGAGGTCCGCACCGCGGAGGGTGGGCGGTTGCCGGGCTGGTGGCGTCGTGACGGCGCCTTCCTGCTCACCGTCGCCTCCGAGCGACCCCTGGCCCCGCCCGTGACGCTGCCCGGCTCCGTGGACCTTGCGGCCGTCCGCCCCGTGCACTCCTGGGTGGACCGGCCGCTGTCCCCCTGACCTTGACCCGCGGACGATCCCGTCAGCCACCCTCCGCAACTCGCGCCATGCCGCGCTCGAGCGCGTCCACGAGGTAGGGCCGTAGCTGTGCCGCCGGGATGATCCGGTCGACCGACCCGACGCGCAGGGCCCGCTCGATCGTGTGGATGGCGTCGAACTCGTCGGCGACCTCACCGAGCTTCTCCGAGCGCACCTGCTCGGTGGCCCGCACCAGCTCGGCCCGCAACGAGCCGGCCTCGGGCGCGTCCGCCCCCGCCAGGGCTTCGCGCAGCTCCACGACGCGCGGGTCGCTCTCGGTGCGTGACCGCACCTCTCGGGCGAACACGGTTGCGGCCGCCGGCGCGCCCCCGATGACCGAGGCGTAGGAGCCCTCCACCGCGGCGATCTCCATCATCGGGTTGAGCCGCTTGGAGAACACCACGAATGCGCCGCCGTGGTAGCGGGAGATCACGACGAAGACGATCGGCCCGTCGAAGTTCGTGATCGCCCGCCCTATCTCGGCGCCGTACTCCAGCTGCCAGTGACGCATCGACTCCGGGGACCCGTCGAAGCCGGAGAGGTTGGCGAGGACGACGAGCGGCCGGTTGCCGCTTGCTGCGTTGATGGCCCGCGCCGTCTTCCGAGCGGACTGGGGGAAGAGGGTCCCGGAGGTCCACGACGAAGGCCCGTCCGCGGGGACGTACCCCCGCCGAGCCAGGGTCCGGGACTCCAGCCCCAGAAGGCAGACAGGCACCCCGCCGATCTGGGCGTCCCAGACGACCGACGTCTCGGCTCCACGCCATCCGGTCCACCGCTCGAGTGGGTCCGAGTCGACGTCGGCGACTGCGCGCAGGACGGAACGGATGTCGAAGGGCTTCTTCCGTTCGGCGTTGTGCTCGGCCGAGAAGATGTCGCCGACGGCGCGCAGGTCGGACCCGCTGGTCTCGGCGTGCGGGGCCGTGCGGACGTCGCGGTCCACGGGGTCGGTGGTCCTCGCCCGCCGCGGGAACCGCTCACCGGGAACGACATAGGTGTGCTCGTAGTGCCGCAGCAGGAGGCGGCAGGCGTCCTCGACGCTCGACGCCCAGTACTGCGCCTGGCCGTTCGGCCCCATGACCCGGTCGTAGCCGCCGATGCCGAGGTTGTCCTCGGCCGACACCCCGCCGGAGAAGTCGAGGGCCTGCTTGCCCGTGAGCACCATCGCGCTCGTGGGAAGCATCACCAGGATGCCCCGGGTGTGCATGAGCATGGTCGCCTCGGCGTTCCAGTAGGGCTGCCCGCCCACGTTGATGCCGGTCACCACGACGTTGACCTCCCCGCCCCGCTGGGTGAACTCGATGAGCCCACGCAGCACGGCGGCGATCCAGTCCATGTTCTCGGTGCCGCTGTCCATCGCGATGAGCGCGCCGGAGGACACGGTGAACCACTCGACCGGCACCTTCATCTGCTCCGCGAGCTCGAGCGCGGCGAGGATCCTGCGGCACTCCGGCTCGGCGAGGTTGCCGAGTCCCCGGGTCGGGTCGCTCAGCAGCGCGACCCTGCTCATGCCCTCGGGCACTTTCGGCGTACGACTGGTGAGGACGCCGACGACGATGTTCGCGGTGTTGAGCCCGGGCTCCCTCGTCGCGGGTTCGAGGCGCCCGTCCGGCCCGAGGTCGTGCTCGACGAACGTGCCGGGCGGGAAGTCGACGGAGGCGCCCGGCTCCGCCGTCAGCATCCGCACGATCTCGTAGGGATAGGGCACACCGAACCGTTGCGCCACCAGGACCTTCTGCCGGTACGGCGTCAGCGGCCGCACCGGCTCGTTGCCCGGCTGCCTCTCCTGGACCGTGACGCCGCGTCCACCGACGCCCTGGACGTCGAGGACGGCGTCGCGCAGGGAGCCGTCCTGCTGGGGGATCCGCACCCGCAGCAGTACCTTCTCGAGGTCGGCGCCGTCGGCGAGCGGTGCGAACGAAGCTGCGAGGGTCGGCCAGGACTCGCGCGGAACGGTCCACGATGGACGCACGTAAAGCACGATCCGGTTCGCCTTGGGACGTTCGCGCGGCGAGAAGCCGGCCAGCGCCGTGCGCATCGCGGCAAGAGCCTGCAGCCCCATCCGGCCGAGCCAGGGGTACGACGTTGCACCCGTGGCGTCACGCAACGGGGTGAGGTCGCGCACCTCGGCGAGCGCGAACAGCCGATGGTCCTTCGGGTTCTCGTGAGCCACCCCGTGGAAGAGGTACACGTCCTCCGCGGACGCCAGCCGCTCGAGCCGGAAGTTCGAGAGCCGCCACAGGTCGAGCCGCTTGGCGAGCATGGGGTGGAGGTTGCGGTAGAGCAGGTCCTCGCGCAGACCCCCACCCGCCTTCGGGCGGTAGCTCATGTGCAGGGTGCGGAAGTGCTCCGCCTCCTCCCCGCCCGTCGTCGTCACGGTGACGTCCAGCCGCCACGGGTCACGGCCGAAGTCGCAGGCAGCCAGGAGCTGCTCGACCTGTTCTGCCGTCTCGTCGACCGGCGTGTGCGGGGACTCACGCCACGTGGCGAGGTCGAGGATGACCTGCCTGTTCGGGGACACCTCGGTCAGGTGCTCGGCGACCGCCCGGGACATCTCGGGCAGCTTGCCCAGCTCGGTGTAGGCCACGACGAGGTGGATGTGCTTGTTCTCCCAGTCGTAGTCGGCCGCGCACATGAGCGTGTCCTGGCGCTGGTCGAAGTGCACGTCGTACAGCTCGCGGATGCGGTAGAACCGGCGGGCGTAGACCTCCAGCAGCAGCTTCTCGAAAGCGGGGTCGTCGGTGCCGAGCCAACGGCGCAGCAGCGGCCCGCGCTGGGGGTGTGGCGAGGCGACGAGCCGGTTGATCACGTCCTCCCGGTCCGTTCCCTCGGGATCGGCCTCGGCGGCGTCGAGGGCGCGCTCGGTCTCGTCGTACTCCGCGTTGACCAGCGCCTCGAGCACCGGCTCGTCGAAGTAGCGGAACCGCACGTCGCGGGCCAGCTCGGCGATGCCCTGGTGCCGACCCTGCGCCGAGGTCGCCAGCCGATCGAGCCGGCCTCGCATCTCGTCGTCGGCCAGCGAGGCCAGCGCGGAGCCGACCCTAAGGCGTCGTTCCAGGATCGACAAGATCACGGGCACGAGGTCCCCGACCCGGCTGAAGGAGCGGAACATCCACACCACCGCGGCGTCTAGCTCGGGGCCACGACCCAGTCCCACGCCGTACAGCGCGAGCGCCGCCTCCAGGCGGGCACGGTACGTCCCCGGCAGCCCGGCCCGGTCGGCGTCCATCCACTGCAGGTAGGACAGCAGGTACTCCTGGGCGCTCGTGGCCGTCAGCACGTCGTCGGGCTGAGTCTCGGTCCGCGGCCGGTAGAGCGCGCCCACCTCTGCGAACAGGTCCAGCAGCGCGTCCTCACAACGCAGGAGGCCCGGGTCCGCCGGCGGACTGATCTCGCCCAGCCTGCGCTGCTCCACGAACAGCCGCTTGACGGTGGCGGGGTCCAGGTCGTAGCCGAGCAGGTAGTTGCGCAACGCTCCGAAAACCCGGTCGCAGGGAGGTGTGCCAGGAGCCGGCCGAGACTCCATCCCGCTGAGGTCCAGGGTTGTCGCTCCCACGCCGGCCGCCACCGCGGGCTCGGTCGCCCGGATCCGGAGGAGGGACGCCCCGGTGCCGACCTGAGCGTTGGGTACGACGTCGACGGCGGCCACCTCACCGGGGTAGGGGGCGGTGATGGTGGTCTCCATCTTCATGCTCTCGAGGACGGCCAGAGGATCACCTTCTTCGACCTGGTCTCCCGGCCGCACGAGGATCGAGACGACGAATGCCGGCCAGCCCGCCCGGACGACGCCGCCGTCGTCGCGGGTGACCCGGTGCGTGGTGCCGTCCACGACGATCCGGAACATCGCGCCCTGGGTCACGGCCACCACGCGGTGGTGACGACCGGCGCACCGGACTCGGCGCTCGTAGTCGTTGACGAAGTCGACCTCGAGGTCGGCCTTCACGTTGCCTGCGCGCACCCGGTACGACCCGGGCGAGGTCCGGTACACCGAGAGGTCGTAGGTCGCGCCCGCGTAGCGGAGCTGGACCCGGGTGCCGATGGTCTCGGGGACCTCAGGCCGTCCACGCCGCGCCCCGGCGTGGAAGGCCGCCTGCGTGGCGGCGTGGTCCGCGGCGTACGCCTCCACCGCAGCTGTCAGCAGCGCCACGGGCTGGGCCGCGGGGACGTGCTCGCCGACCGCCGTGAGCCGGTCGAGCCAACGGTTGTCGAAGTCGCCGGACTGCACCTCGGGCCGGTCGAGGAGACCGAGCAGGAAGGATCGGTTCGTGGTGCCTCCCTCGACGACCACTGCGCTCTGCGCCAGGGCCCGTCGCAGGCGTGCCAAGGCCTCCTCACGGTCCTGGCCCCAGGCGATGATCTTGGCGATCATCGAGTCGAAGTCGGGTGCGATGGTGTCGCACTCGCGGAAGCCGGAGTCCACCCGGACACCGCTACCCGTCGGCAGCCGCAGCATCGCGATCCGCCCCGGGGAGGGCACGAAGCCCTGTTCGGGGTCCTCGGCGCACAGCCGGGCCTCCACGGCGTGGCCGCTGACCGGTGGCGGTTCCCCCTCCAGAGCGTCGCCGCGGGCCACGAGGAGCTGGAGCTTGACCAGGTCGAGGCCGGTGGTGGCCTCGGTCACCGGGTGCTCGACCTGGAGACGCGTGTTGGCCTCCATGAAGAGGAACTCCCGGGTGTCGGGGTCCACCAGGTACTCGAAGGTGCCCGCGTTGTGGTAGCCGACCCCGGCGGCCAGGCGGACAGCGGATGCCTTGATCTCGGCCTCGGTGTCGCTGTCGAGCGCGGTCGAGGCGGACTCCTCGATCACCTTCTGGTTGCGGCGCTGGATGCTGCAGTCGCGGATACCGACCGCCCAGGTGTTGCCGTGGCGGTCCGCGATGACCTGGACCTCGACGTGCCGTGCGGCCTCCACGAAGCGCTCGAGGAAGACGGCAGGGTCGCCGAAGGCGAGCTCGGCCTCACCCCGGGCCGAGGCCAGCGCCGGGGCCAGCTCCTCCGGCGAGCGGACCACCCGGATCCCTCGACCTCCGCCACCGGCGGATGCCTTGAGGACCACCGGGTAGCCGAGCCTCTCGGCCTGTGCGGCAGCCTCCTCCGGGTCGTCGACGGGTCCACCGCCCCAGGGCAGGACCGGCACGTCGGCCTTCTCGGCCAGCCGCTTGGCGGTCACCTTGTCGCCGAGCGCCCGGATGGTCGCGCTGTCCGGGCCGACGAACACGATGTCGGCCTTCTCGCAGCGTTGCGCGAAGGACGCCCGCTCGGACACGAAACCCCAGCCGACCCAGACGGCGTCGCAGGAGGCCTCGACCAGCGCGTCCACGACGGCCGCCTCGTCGAGGTAGCGCGACTTGCGGTGTCCGTCGTGCGGGTCGAGGTACGTCGCGGGACCGAGATCGACCGCCTCGTCGGCCTCCTGGACGAACCACGCCTCGGCGTCGGGTTCGGTGTAGAACGCCACCGTCGTGATGCGCCTCCCGTTGCCGCCGCCATTGCTGTCGGTCCGGTTCAGCTCCGCCACGGCGGTGAGCAGGCGCATGGCCGGCTCGCCGCGGTTGACGATCCCCAGCCTGCGGATCTCCTTCACGGCCTACCTCGTTCCCGTCAGGTCATCGCTGCGCGCAGCGGCGCACGGACGTCGTCGGCCAGCGGCTGGGGCATGGGCACGGTCCGGTAGCCGTCCACCCGCAGCAGCAGCTTCCCGGTCGGGTCGAGGACCCGGCAGTCGAACACCCCCGCCTTCCCGGGCACCGGTCGGGCGACGGCCACGGCACCCTGTGCCTCCGCGGTCGCCACCTCCCCGAAGAGGCTCAGACGGTCGACATGGGCAGGCAGAGCCAGTCGGCCCTCGCGCCCTGCCTCCCACAGGCCGGCGACCTGGAAGCAGAGCTCCTCCAGACGTGGCCCGAGCAGCATCGGCGTGCTCGACGGCTCGTGGTCGACGGGCAGGTGCTCGGCCAGTCGTCCGGCGGCCGCACCGTCCTCCCGCCATGCCTCGGCGACGACCTGGTACGCCGGCCCGTGGAAGTAGAGCCGGTAGACGTCCGTCGGCGCGATGACGACGGCGCCCTCGGCCCTGCCCACCCGGTCCGTCTCGCCGGTCTCCGCCCGCTGCGTCGACAGCCGGACCGAGCCGGTGAAGTGCACCGTCCGTTGCGGCTCGTCGCTGCCCGGCAGGACACGCTCGCCCTCGAGGCGGCACTCGGCCACGAGGTCCTCCCCGTCAGGACGCACGGCTGCGGTGATGGTCAGCGTCCGCGGCTCGTTCCGGTAGAACTTCACCGGCGCCAGGAAGTCCACGTCCTCCACCGCGACGACGTGCCGCTTCGGGGTGAGCAAGCGGGCGACCTCCGCGAAGGCCTCCATGCCCATCACTCCCGGCAGCACCGGCGTACCGTCGATGCGGTGGTCGTCGAGGAACGGCTGCGCAGACGGATCCAGCGTCGCGCGGACAACCAGGCCGTCGTGAAGGTTCGCCTCGACCACCTCAGCTCCCAGTGCTCCCGCCTTGGCGTCGAGTGCCACTGGATCGACGCCCCCGGTGGGGTGATGGCCTCCGGCCATCAGGCCGAGCGCTCCTGCGACGACCACCTCTCCGCGGAATGCGTGCGACGTGAGCTCGCGGCGGATCCAGGCAACACCGGCCTCGGGCGGCAGCATCTCGATACCGGCCATCTCCATGACCTTGGGGATGGAACCCCGCGTCGCCATGCCGATCCCGCCCCATGCGGTCCAGTCGAGAGCGATCGCGCGGGTGTCCGGTCGGGTACGCCGGAAGCTGCTGACGATCTTGCACAGCAGGTCGTTGGCTGCGCTGTAGTCGGTCTGCCCGGCGTTACCGAACCGTCCGGCCACCGAGGAGAAGACCACGGCCGCTGCGATCGACATGCCTGCTGCGGCATGGAGCACGTTGAACCAGCCGTCGGCCTTGACGTCGTGGACCAGGTCGTACTCCCGTGGCTCCTTGTCCGGCAGGGCACGGCTGACCTCCACCCCGGCCGCGTGCAGCAGCAGGTCGATGTGGTCACCGGTCTCCCGGATCCTGCCCACCACCCGGCTCACGGCGTCGGGGTCGGTCAGGTCGACTGCGTGGTAGTGAGCCGTGCCCCCGGCGTCCTGGACGGCGCCGATCGCGGCGAGAGCAGCAGCCAGCCGTTCGAAGCGGGCCAGCTCCTTCTCGACGAGGACCGGGGTCGGCCGCTGACCGCGCTCCTTCATCCGGCCGACCAGGACCGACTTGAAGACCTCCCTGTCCTCGAGGTACTGCCGCAGGTCCGGGTCGGACGGGTCCGGCTCGGGGGTCAGGTCGAGCAGGTGGAAGGTCGCACCGGACGCCTGGGCCAGGTCCGCGGTGATGGCGGCGACGATGCTCCCGGCCGCCCCCGTCACCAGGACCACGCTGCCCCGACCGAGCGACAAGGCACCCTGCTCGGGCGATTCCTGCGGTGGGAACGGCCTCGCGGCCAGGCCCACGCCCCACCGGTTTCCGCGGACGTGGCCCACCTCGACGCAGCCGGGGTCACCCAAGGTCTCGTCGAGCAGGAGGGCGGCAGCCGCTCCCGCCTCACCGTCGCCTGGTAGGTCGACCGCCTTGACCAGCGCCTCGGGACGCTCGCGCTTGTAGGACTTGGCGAACCCGGTCACGGCTCCGCCCATCGGCGAGGTGGCCCCGGCGTCGTCGTACCCGTGGAAGCCGCCGAGACGAGTACCGGTGACGAGGAACGGGCTGTCGTCGTACAGCCGGCGCATCACCGCGTACAGCGCCTTCACGCGTCGGCGTAGAGCCTCCTTCCAGGCGGCATGGTCGAGACCGTCGATCGGTCCTTCGTCGTCGAGCGCGGGGAGCCAGTACACACCTGCGATCTCGCCCTCGGACCGCCATCCGTCGAGGGTGCTGAGGATCTGCTCAGTCGAGGTCCCGGCGTCGATGGAGAGGGCGGTCACGCCCCGGTCGGAGAGAAGCCCCACGAGCGCGTCGGCCACACCTGCCTCGTCACGCATGACGACCACGCGTACGCCGGAGGCCAGCTCCACGCCGGTCGGGACGCACTGCTCGAGCGGGGGACGCAGCAGGGGCGCCGGCACCCGTCGGGGCATGCGATCGACCGCCTCCAGGTCACCAGGGACCGTGGTTGGGTGCGCGATCGCGGAAGCCGGTGCCTGCGTCGACTCGGCCGCCCCCTGCTCGCCGGCGACGTCGACCAGCTGCGCTGCTGACTGCTCCTCGATTCGGCTGCCGATCCAGCCGATCACGTGGGTCAGCGTCGGGAAGTCCCGCAACGCCAAGGAGTCATCACGCTCCACACCGAACCGACCACGAACCGCAGCGAACACCTCCGCCTGCTTCACCGTGTCCACACCCAGATCCGCCTCCAGATC
>DATHVS010000038.1:0-16183 GCA_035461195.1 Nocardioidaceae bacterium | reverse complement strand
GCCGTTCTCGTCCACCGGGGTGTCGAGGCTGACGTGCTCGCGGCCCCAGGTGACCAGGTCGAGGACCCGCTCGATGTCCATGCCGAGCTCGGCGGCGATCTCCTCCGGCTCCGGATCCCTGCCGAGCTGGCGCTCGAGGGTCCGCCGGGCCGCGCCCACCTGGTTCAGCTCCTCGACGACGTGCACCGGCAGGCGCACGACGCGAGCCTGCTGCGCGATGCCGCGGGTGATCGCCTGACGCACCCACCACGTCGCATAGGTGGAGAACTTGTAGCCCTTGGCGTAGTCGAACTTCTCGACCGCGCGGATGAGGCCGGTGTTTCCCTCCTGCACGAGGTCGAGCATCGGCATCTGGCTTCGGCCGTACTTGCGTGCGATGGACACCACGAGCCGTAGGTTCGCGGTGATGAACTGCTGGATGGCCCGCTGCCCCTCGGCGGCGAGCCACTCGAGCTCCTCCTGGGTTGCGTGCTTGGGGGCACCGCCCTTGCGGCGCCCGACCCTGCCCGTGTCGAGCAGGTGCTGCGCCATGAGGCCGGCCTCGATGGTCTTGCTCAGTTCAACCTCGGTGATAGCGTCGAGTAGCGGAGTACGCGCAATCTCATCGAGGTACAGGCCAACACTGTCCCGTCCCTCGATCTCGCGCGTGTGCGGACGACTCGTAGCCACGTGCGCTCCCTTCCTGTCCCCAAGGGCTTACCCGGAGGTAGCACCTGTATTCGTCCCAACGACGCCGGGTTCGCCGGGATTCCCGAAACCTGCATCTGTAACTGCAGGTTCGTGCCCTGCGAGGGTTAGGACGGCTGAGCGTGCCCAGAAGTTGCCGCCGAAGCACCTGTCAGGGTCACTTCTCAGCGAACTCTCAGGGCGCGTTCATGGGGCAGGGGGCAGAACGGGACAGACCAGCACCGGGAGGCCGGCGAACCTGTCCGGACCAGGCTCAGGCCAGACCGAGCTTGTCGAGCACCCAGGCGTAGCTGAAGGCGCGGTCCCGCCACGCGTTGTAACGGCCGCTGACCCCTCCGTGGCCCGCGGCCATCTCGGTCTTGAGCAGGAAGTCCTGTGGCTCCGCGGCCGTCGCACGGAGCTTGGCGATCCACTTCGCCGGCTCGACGTAGAGCACTCGGGTGTCGTTGAGTGAGGTCTCGGCGAGGATCGACGGGTAGCGCTTGGGCTCGACGTTCTCGTAGGGGGAGTAGGACTTCATGTAGGCGTAGACGTCAGGGTCCTCGAGCGGGTTGCCCCACTCCTCCCACTCCACGACCGTCAGTGGAAGGGACGGGTCGAGGATCGTCGTGAGGGCGTCCACGAAGGCCACGTCGGCCACGATCGCCCGGAACGCGTCGGGGGCGAGGTTGGCAACGGCCCCCATGAGCAGGCCGCCGGCGCTTCCGCCCTCCGCGACGAGCCGGTCCGGGCTCGTCCAGCCCGACTTCGCGAGGTGGCGGGCGCAGGCGACGAAGTCGGTGAAGGTGTTCTTCTTCGCCAGCATCTTGCCCTCGTCGTACCACCGACGCCCCATCTCCCCGCCGCCGCGCACGTGGGCGATCGCGAAGCCGACGCCGCGGTCGAGCAGTGAGAGCCGGGAGATCGTGAAGTACGGGTCGGTCGAGGACTCGTAGGAGCCGTAGCCGTAGAGCAGCATCGGCATCGAGCCGTCGCGGGGGGCGTCCTTGGGGCAGACGATGGAGATCGGCACGCGTGTGCCGTCCTCGGCGGTAGCCCACTCGCGGTGCTGCTCGTAACGGGCGGGGTCGAAGTCGCCGAGCACCGGCATCTGCTTGAGCAGCCTCAGCCCCCGGGAGGCGACGTCGAAGTCGTAGACCGCCGGGGGCGTGGCCAGCGTGGTGTAGCCGAGACGGACGGTCGGCTGGTGGAACTCAGGGTTCGCCCCCGTCCCCACCGTGTAGACGGGGTGGTCGAACTCCACGAGGAAGTCCTCGCCGAGGCCGCGCTCGTCGAGCGTGATCACCCGAAGCTGGCTGAGGCCCTCCCTGCGCTCCTGGACCACGAGGTGGCTCTCGAAGGCCTCGACGTCCTCGAGACGGACCGCGGGGTCGTAGTCGAGCAGCGGCACCCAGTCCTCGTGGCTGGTCGCGTCGACAGGAGCCTTGGCGAGCGTGAAGTTCTCCGCGCCGTCGTTGTGGAGGACCAGGAAGCACTCCTCGCCGGCGATCACGGCATGTTCGAGGCCGTACTCGACCCCCTGGCGACGCGGCGCGACCACGCGGAACTCGCCGGTGGGCTCGGCGGCGTCGAGCACGCGGTACTCGGTCGTGGTCTTCGAGCCCACGCCGATCACGAGGAACCGGTCGCTGCGGGTGCGCCCCACCGACGTCCAGAAGCGCTCGTCGGGCTCGTGGAAGACCACCACGTCCGCGGAGGGGTCGGTGCCGAGCTCGTGACGCCAGATCCGGTCGGGCCGCCAGGCGTCGTCGACCGTCGTGTAGAAGAGATGGTCGCCCTCCAAGGCCCACGTGGCGCCGTAGGCCGTGTCGGGGACCTGGTCGGGGAGGAGCTCCCCGGTTCTCAGGTCCTTGACCTGGAGCAGGAACCGCTCGTGGCCGACCGTGTCGACGCTGAAGGCGAGCAGGCTGCCGTCGGGACTGATCGACGAGGCGCCTAGGGAGAAGAACTCGTGGCCCTCCGCGAGCTGGTTGAGGTCGAGCAGGACCTCCTCTCCGGGGACCGAGGTGTCGGCCTCGAGGACCGGAGGGGTCCAGTCTGTGGGGGAGCCGACGGGACACCGACAGCTGATGCCGTACTGCTTCCCCTCGATCGAGCGGCTGTAGTACCAGTACGACCCGATCCGCGACGGGACCGACAGGTCGGTCTCCTTGGTCCGCGAGCGGATCTCCTCGAAGAGGGTCTCGCGAAGACCGGCGAGGTGGGCGGTGGCCGCCGCCGTGTAGGCGTTCTCCGCCTCGAGGTAGGCGATGGTGTCGGAGGAGTCCTTGTCACGCAGCCATTCGTACTCGTCGACGACCGTGTCTCCGTGGAAGGTGCGCACGCGGGGGACCTTCTTCGCCCTCGGCGGCTCGACCGCGACGGGGGGTGCGGAGGGGCGGGTCTGGCTGGGCTGGGACACGTCGTGGAGCCTAACCCGCACGGCCATCGCCTACGGTGGAAGGGTGCAGACGATCGACCTGAACGCCGACCTGGGCGAGGGGGTCACCGACGACCTGGGGCTCCTCGCCGTCGTGACGAGTGCCAACGTCGCCTGCGGCTACCACGCCGGCGACGAGGCGATCATGCGCGAGGTCTGCTACGAAGCGGCCCGGCGCGGGGTCGCGGTGGGTGCGCAGGTCTCCTACGACGACCGCGACGGCTTCGGCCGCCGGCACCTCGACGTTCCCATCGAGACGCTGCGCGAGCAGGTGGCCCACCAGGTCGGCCTCCTCGGCGAGATCGCATCCGCCTGCGGCACCCGGGTGTCCTACCTGAAGCCGCACGGCGCGTTGTACAACCGCGTCGTCCACGACGAGCAGCAGGCGCGCGCCGTCCTCGACGGCTCCGGCGACCTCCCCGTCCTGGGGCTGCCCGGCTCAGTCTTCCTCTCGCTCGCCGCCGAGGACGGCCGGACGGTCCACCACGAGGGGTTCCCCGATCGCGCTTACACCCCCGAGGGACGCCTCGTGCCTCGGGACCGGCCCGGTGCGGTGCACCACGAGCCGGCGGTCATCGCTGCCCGCGCGCTGGACATGGCTCGATCTGGCGAGGTCGCGTCGGTGTGCGTCCACGGCGACTCCCCGGCCGCGGTCCGCAGCGCCGCCGAGGTACGCCGCACCCTGGAGACGGCCGGTCTGATGGTCCGGAGCTTCGTATGAGGATCTTGCGCGTCGGCGCCGACTCGCTGCTGGTGGAGGTCTCCGACACCGCCGCGGCGATGCGGGTGTACGACGAGGCGCTGCGGCGGGAGGTCGATGTGGCCGATGTCGTCCCCGCCGCGCGCACGGTGCTCTTCTCCGGCGTTCCCGATCCCGCGGCGTTGGAGAGTGAGCTGTCCAGGTGGCGGCCTGACGAGGCGGGGGCGAGCCCGAGGGGGCGCGGTGACCTCGTCGAGGTGCCGACGGTCTACGACGGGCCCGAGCTCGAGGCCGTGGCCCGCCACTGGGGGCTCACCCCTCGGGAGGTCGTCGACCTCCACACCTCGGTGGAGATGACCGTCGCGTTCTGTGGGTTCGCGCCCGGTTTTGCCTACTGCACCGGACTGGACATGTCCCGGCCGGTCCCGAGGCTCGAGGAGCCCCGCACCCGTGTCCCCGCCGGGGCGGTGGGCCTGGCCGACGTGTTCACCGGCGTGTACCCGTCGGCCTCGCCAGGAGGCTGGCAGCTGATCGGCCGCACCGACCTCGTGCTCTGGGACGAGAGCCGCGAGCGGCCCGCGACGCTCGCGCCCGGCACCAGGGTCCGCTTCGTCGAGGTCTCGCCGTGACGGTCAAGGTGTCGGTTCTCGGCGCGGGGCCCCTGACCACCGTGCAGGACCGCGGTCGCCGCGGGTTCGCCCACCTCGGGGTGCCCCGCTCGGGCGCGCTCGACGTCGAGGCCGCGCTCTACGCCAACCGGCTCGTCGGGAACCCTTCCGACGCGGCAGTCCTCGAGACGACGCTGGGCGGTGTGACATTCCGGGTGTCGGGACACACCACGGTGGCGGTCACCGGCGCTCCTGCCTCGGTCACCGTCGACGGACGTCCACGTGCGTTCGCGGAGCCCATGGCCGTGGGTCCGGGCCAGACCGTGGTGGTGGGGCCGGCTGTCTCGGGGCTGCGCAGCTACGTTGCGTTCTCGGGAGGGGTTGACGCACCCCGGGTCCTCGGGTCGCGTTCCACCGACACGCTGTCGGGCATCGGGCCTCCGCGGCTCGAGACCGGCACAGAGCTCCTGCTCGGCGATCCGACGGGCGACCCCCACGGTGTGGACGTGCCCGTGGTGCTTCGCTACTCCGACAGCGTCCGGCTGCGTGTGGTGCCCGGGCCGCGGGTGGACTGGTTCGCCGAGGACGTGCTCGGGCGGATGACCGAGGCGACCTACACGGTCTCCTCGCACTCCAACAGGGTGGGCGTGCGGCTCGAGGGTCCCTCGTTGCCACGACGCCGGAGCGAGGAGCTGCCCAGCGAGGGGCTCGTGCTCGGCGCCATCCAGGTGCCCTCGTCCGGGCAGCCGCTGGTGTTCCTGAACGACCACCCCACGACCGGGGGCTACCCGGTCGTCGGGGTCGTGGCCCCCGAGGACATCGCCGCCTGTGCCCAGCTGCGTCCGGGCACCGCGGTACGCCTCGTGGTCTGACCCTCACCGGCCGCGGGGCCGAGCCTCCAGGTCCGGGTCGTCGCTGGTGAACGTCTTCACCGGTCCCGGTCCGGTCTCGGCCGTCTCGAAGCGCACCGTCACCTTCCCGCGTCCGGACCCCCAGACCCAGCCGGGCCCGTGCTCGGTGTGCACCACATCCATCCCGGGGGCCCACCGCCGAGCGGCCGTGACCCTGGCGAGGGCATCCTCGGCCAGCGGCTCGACGTGATCCTCGTCGACCTCGTACGCCTCCTCCAGGTCGGCGAAGAGGTCCTCCTGGATCCAGTCGGCCAGGCCCGAGACGCCGACGCCCAGCAGGCGGACCCCGCCGGAGGTGTCCAGCTCGCCCAGCAGGGTGCGCGCGAGCCGCGCGACGACCCGGGGCTCGTCGGTGGGGGCGGCCAACGTCGTGGAACGGGTGTGCGTGGAGAAGTCGTGGAGCCGCACCTTCACGGTCACCGTCCGGCCGGAGAGCCGCGCCTTGCGCAGTCGCTCGGTGACCTGGACGGCCTGCCGCTCGAGGAGACCCGCCAGGAGCCGCCGGTCCACGAGGTCGGTGTCGTAGGTGCCCTCGACGCTGATCGACTTCGCCTCGCGCTCGGCGACCACCGGCCGGTCGTCGTCGGCGCGCGCCAGCCGGTAGAGGCCGTTGCCGTGGGCCTGTCCCAGGAGACGCACGAGCTCCTCCTGGGAGAGCTGCTCGAGGTCGGCCACGGTGTGCACCCCCACGCGGCGCAGCCGTTCTGTCGTCGCCGGCCCCACTCCGGGGATCACGGTGACCTTCATCGGCCGGAGCAGGTCGCGCTCGGTCCCAGGCGGCACGACGACGAGGCCGTCCGGCTTGTCGAGGTCGCTGGCGATCTTCGCGACGAGCTTCGAGGTGGCCACACCGACCGATCCGTGGAGGCCGCCGGTGACCTCGTGCACGCCCTCCTTCAGCCGCCGGGCGAGCGCGGTCACGCCCTCGACGGACCGGTCGTCGAGATCGGCGGCGGCGAGGTCGACGTACGCCTCGTCCAACGACAAGGGCTCGACAAGGGGGGAGAGCTCACGCAGGAGCGCCATCACCTTGCCGCTGGTCTCGCGGTAGGCGCCGAAGCGACCCGACAGGTACGCCGCGTGGGGACAGCGGGAGCGTGCCTCCGCCGTCGACATCGCCGACCGGACACCGTAGGCCCGGGCCTCGTAGGAGGCTGTCGCGACCACCCCGCGTCCACCGACGCCGCCCACCACGACAGGCTTTCCACGGAGCGAGGGCTTGTCGCGCTGCTCCACCGCGGCGAAGAACGCGTCGAGGTCGACGTGGAGAATCGTCGGTTCGGCGCGCACGCGCCCATCATGCCCTCCATCGCCGGCCGTGCCGCGGACCCCGTGTCCGCCGGGTTTCCTCCCCAGGTACGCCGGAGGGTCGACCCGTGCACAGGCCTGCGAGGAACTCGGGCGTCCTGGGGCCCGGGTCGGCGAGCGTGAGTCCATGGACACACGCCCCACGCTTCGCATCAAGTCACCTGCCGACCTGCTGGCCCTCGTTCCGAGCGTCCTCGGCTTCCATCCCGACGAGTCGATCGTGCTCGTCGTGACGGCGGGGGAGGCCGGGCAGCTCCACGCCCGCCTCGACCTGCCCCGCGACGAGGAGGAGGTCGTCGAGACGGTCCGGGTGCTGCGCAACGCCGTCTCGCGAGCCGAGGCACGGCAGGTGGCCCTGATCGCCTACTGCGTCGACGAGGAGCCGACCCGCCAGGTCGTCGACCTGCTCGTCCTGGAGCTCGAGCTGTGCGGTGTCGACGTGATGTGCGCGATCCGCGCCGACGGGGAGAGGTGGTTCTCCCTCGACTGCGTCGACGGGTGCTGTCCCCTGGACGGCCGACGCTACGACGTCTCCTCCCACCCCTTCACCGCCCAGGCCGTGCTCGACGGGAGGGTCACCTACGAAAGCCGCGAGGCGCTGGCGGACTCGCTCGTCGGCACCGACCTCGATGCCCTGGAGGCAGTCGGCGAGTCGGTCGACGAGGCGATGCGGCGGCTCTCCGCCGCCGCAAGGCAGCCCCTGGGACTCGAGTCGCCCGATGCGACACGCCGGCACCTGGTGACCGAGGGCTACTGGGTGCGCGAACGGGTGCGTCGCTACCTCCGCACCCGCGAGCCGCTCGACGATCACGATGCGGGCCGCCTGCTCGTGGCGATCACCGTCATCGAGGTACGCGACGTTGCCTGGGCCGAGATGAACCGGTCCAACGCGTCCACCCACGTCGAGCTGTGGCGCGGACTGGTCTGCCGCACCCCGCCGGACCTGCTCGCAGCACCGAGCGCCCTGCTCGCCTTCGCCGCCTGGCAGGCCGGTGACGGGGCCCTCGCGTGGTGCGCGGTCGAGCGTTGCCAGGAGGCAGCCCCCGACTACGGCATGGCTGCCTTGGTCTCCCAGGCGCTTGCAGCGGCGGTGCACCCGTCGGCCTGGGAGCCCATCTCGGTGGGGGAGCTACCCCTCTTCGCGAGCTGACACGGCGAGTCGGGGCTGCCGGTTTTCCTGGGCAGCCACCCGAGGTGCCTCTAGGCTTCGGACATGGGTGAAGAGGTCGCGCAGCAGGAGTTCTCCCGCGAGGACCGCACTCGCTACCGCGAGAAGGTCCGCCGGTGTCTCGACGTTTTCGCGCGGATGCTCCGGGAGTCCCGCTTCGACGCCGACGACCCGATGACCGGGCTCGAGATCGAGCTCAACCTCGTCGACGACGACGGCAACCCCGCGCTCAAGAACGCCGAGGCCCTCGAGGCGATCGCCGACGAGAAGTTCGTGACCGAGCTCGGACAGTTCAACCTCGAGATCAACGTCGCTCCGAAGAAGCTCAGGGAGCACGGTTTCACGGCGTTCGAGGAGGACGTCCGTTCCAGCCTCAACGCCGCCGAGGAGAAGGCGTCGAAAGCCGGGGCCCACCTGGTGATGATCGGGATCCTGCCCACCCTCGCCGGCGGTCACCTGGGCTCGTCGTCGATCAGTCCCAACCCTCGCTACCGCCTGCTGAGCGACCAGATCCTGGCCGCACGAGGTGAGGATCTTGCCATCGACATCGCGGGGACGGACCGGCTCCGGACCACGTCGGAGTCGATCGTCCCGGAGGCGGCCTGCACGAGCACCCAGCTCCACGTCCAGGTCAGCCCGGACGACTTCCCCGCGTACTGGAACGCCTCCCAGGCCATCGCCGGGGTCCAGCTGGCGCTGGGCGCCAACTCGCCGTTCCTCCTCGGCAAGGAGCTGTGGCCGGAGACCCGGATCGCGCTGTTCGAGCAGGCCACCGACACCCGCAGCGAGGAGCTCAAGACGCAAGGGGTCCGCCCCCGGGTGTGGTTCGGCGAGCGGTGGATCAACTCGATCTTCGACCTCTTCGAGGAGAACGTCCGATACTTCCCGGCCCTCCTGCCGATCATCGAGGACGAGGACCCGCTCGAGGTCCTCGAACGCGGGGAGACGCCCAGGCTCCACGAGCTGCGCCTGCACAACGGCACCATCTACCGCTGGAACCGCCCGGTGTACGACGTCGTGGACGGCCTGCCGCACCTGCGCGTCGAGAACCGTGTGCTGCCCGCGGGCCCGACCGTGGCCGACACCATGGCCAACGCGGCGTTCTACTTCGGGCTCGTGCGGACCCTGGCCGAGCACGAGCGCCCGCTGTGGTCGCAGATGTCGTTCAGCGCCGCGGAGGAGAACTTCCACGTCGCGGCACGGCAGGGGATCGATGCGAACCTTTACTGGCCGGGCCTGGGGCAGGTGCCCGCGACCGAGCTGGTCGTCCGGCGGCTGCTGCCCATGGCCCGCGCCGGTCTCGAGGCGTGGCGGGTGGCCGACGAGGAGCGCGACCGGCTGCTCGGGATCGTCGAGCAGCGCTGCCTGACCGGTCGCAACGGCGCCTCGTGGTTCGCGGACAAGTTCCACGAACGGTGCCAGGACTGCGGGGACCGCATGGAGGCGCTGCGCCTGACGCTCAACGAGTACCGCGCGAACATGCACACCAACCAGCCGGTGCACACCTGGACCTAGGCCTGGTCGGTGCTGCGGTCACAGCCGGAGCCTTTTCCAGGTGCGGCTCTCGCCTGTGCGGATGTCGAGCCACCCGGTGCGGGTCACCGCCCAGAACCCCTCCAGCGACCGCCCGAGCGCCCCGAAGGCCAGGCAGGCCGCCGCGTGCCAGGCGAGGTCGTCGTCCTGGACCTGCGGCTCGCCGGCTCGGGTGACCCAGACGGCGGCCGAGGCCTCCGGAACCGGGACCTCCTCCAGAAGACGGGAGATCACCTCGGTGCGCGTACCCGCGTCCAGCACCCCGAGGTCGGCCGTCGGGACGGTGCACCTGCGGCACTCGCCGCCGAGTCGGCCGACATGCACGACGCTGTCGAATCGCTGCCGGAACTCGTCCCGTCGCAGCCTGCCCACCTCCAGCCTGAGCAGGGAGGGCGTCGGCGTCCGGGTGGCGGCAGGCATGAGCCAAGCCTGCCGTCTTTCGGTGATGGGCCGTGTCGGTTCGTCCACAGGCCTGTGACAGGGCCACCTGCGGTAGCGTGCGCCTTGACCCTGCTGAGATGTGGGGGACGCGTGAGAGCAACGGAGAGAGGACGGTCGATGGGGACCATCGTGGTGGGATACGTTCCGAAGCCGGAGGGCACGGCGGCGCTGCAGCGGGCGGCCGAGGAGGCAAAGCTCAGGGAGTCACGGCTCGTGGTCGTGAACTCCCACAGGGGCGGGCGTGAGTTCGACCGGGACGACGCCATCGAGACCGAGGCGCAGCTCGAGGAGGTCAAGTCCCAGCTCGCGTCGTCGGGAGTCGAGTTCGACGTCCGCCAGCTCGTGCGCGGCATGGACCCCGCCGAGGACCTCGTGAACGTGGCCACCGAGGTCTCCGCGGACCTGATCATCATCGGCCTGCGCCGTCGTTCACCCGTGGGCAAGCTGATCCTGGGCAGCAACGCCCAACGGGTGCTGCTCGATGCTCCCTGCCCCGTGCTCGCCGTCAAGGCCTCGGAGTAGCCGCACGTGGCAGATCTGCACATCGCGCAGGAGGAGGGCGCGGACCGGGTCCTCTCGCAGGATCCGTTCGCGCTCCTGTCCGGGATGTTGCTCGACCAGCAGTTCCCGATGGAGCGGGCGTTCGCGGGCCCTGCGAAGATCCTCGAGCGGTTCGGGTCGCTCGATCCCGCCGACGTCGCGGCGGCCGCCCCCGAGCGTTTCGCCGAGCTGTGCAGCACCCCGCCCGCCGTGCACCGGTTCCCCGGATCCATGGCGGCCCGCATCCAGGCGCTCGCGGCCCACGTCGTCTCGGAGTACGACGGCCGCACCGAACGCATCTGGGAGGGGGCCGCGAGCGGCAAGGAGCTGCTTCGGAGGCTGCTGGCCCTCCCCGGCTTCGGGAAGCAGAAGGCCCAGATCTTCGTGGCGCTGCTGGGCAAACAGCTCGGCGTCCGGCCCGACGGCTGGGCGGAGGTGGCCGGCGCCTATGCCGAGCCGAACTCGGTCCGGTCGGTCGCCGACGTGGTCGATCCTGACTCGCTGGAGAAGGTCCGCACCTTCAAGAAGCAGCAGAAGGCCGCGGCAAGACGCACGTCGTGACCTCGTCGTGACGGGGTGTGACCTTGGATCGCTGACATGCCGTGTCACAATGGCGGTGCGGCTCTTGACGTGTACGGGCTCTGCCGCGCCCCTGAACCGTTTACGAGAGGTAGTTCGTGTCGACGAGCACGTCCCGCAAGCTCCCCGCAGAGATCCTCGCCCATCCCGAGGTCGTCGCCCTCGTCGATCAGGGCAAGGCCACCGGACAGGTCAGCTCCGACGCGGTGCGTGACACGAGCGAGGCCGCGGCCATCTCCGGAAAACACCTGAAGTCGCTGCTGAGGTTCCTCAGCGAGGAGGGGGTCACCGTCGTGCTGTCGGCGTCCGAGTCCACCTCCCGCAAGGTCGCCGCCGCGGCGAGCGGACGCTCCACGGTGAAGGCCAGCACCGCCAAGAAGGCGGCTGCGAAGAAGGCGCCCGCCAAGACCACCAAGAAGGCCGCTGCGAAGAAGGAGCCCGAGGAGCCCGCCACTGCGGCCAAGAAGGCCACGAAGAAGGCTCCCGCCAAGAAGTCGGCTGCGAAGAGCAAGAAGACCGAGGAGACCGTCGAGGTCGAGGTCGCTGTTGCCGCCCCCGTCATCGGACCGGACGGCAAGAAGGTCCTGCCCGACGTCCCCGACGAGCAGTTCGAGAAGGACCTCGCCCAGGACCCCACGCTCAAGGAGGACGAGAAGCAGGGCTTCGTCATCTCCGCGGCCGACGACACGGACGAGCCCGAGCAGCAGGTCATGGTCGCAGGTGCGACTGCCGACCCGGTCAAGGACTACCTCAAGCAGATCGGCAAGGTCCCCCTTCTCAACGCCGAGATGGAGGTCGAGCTCGCCAAGCGGATCGAGGCCGGCCTCTTCGCCGAGGAGAAGCTCTCCTCGAACGGCAAGCTCTCGGAGAAGGCGAGGGAAGAGTTCGAGTGGATCTCCGAGGACGGTCGTCGGGCCAAGAACCATCTGCTCGAGGCCAACCTTCGTCTCGTCGTGTCGCTGGCCAAGCGCTACACCGGCCGCGGCATGCTGTTTCTCGACCTGATCCAGGAGGGCAACCTCGGCCTGATCCGTGCGGTCGAGAAGTTTGACTACACGAAGGGGTACAAGTTCTCCACCTACGCGACGTGGTGGATCCGCCAGGCGATCACCCGGGCGATGGCCGACCAGGCCCGCACCATCCGCATCCCGGTGCACATGGTCGAGGTCATCAACAAGCTCGCCCGCGTGCAGCGGCAGATGCTCCAGGACCTCGGGCGCGAGCCCACCCCCGAGGAGCTCGCCAAGGAGCTCGACATGACCCCTGAGAAGGTCATCGAGGTCCAGAAGTACGGCCGTGAGCCGATCTCGCTGCACACTCCGCTCGGCGAGGACGGCGACTCCGAGTTCGGCGACCTGATCGAGGACTCCGAGGCGATCGTCCCGGCCGACGCGGTCTCGTTCACGCTTCTGCAGGAGCAGCTCCACGCCGTGCTCGACACCCTTTCGGAGCGCGAGGCGGGTGTCGTCTCCATGCGCTTCGGGCTCACCGACGGCCAGCCCAAGACCCTCGACGAGATCGGGAAGGTCTACGGCGTCACGCGTGAGCGGATCCGCCAGATCGAGTCCAAGACCATGTCGAAGCTGCGCCACCCCTCGCGGTCTCAGGTGCTGCGCGACTACCTCGACTGACGGAGCCGGGCCGCCCAGGGGACGATGGCGGCGCCCGACGGCTCTGCGTTGAACCGGCTGGTTTCCACTTCGGGCTACGGGTCCACGGTGATCTCGCAGGTGAGGGTCACCGTCAGATCGGTCGGCAACAGGTCCTCGATCGTCAAGGAACCATCGCCCCCGCGCCCGTGCTCCCGGGCCGGACGCGGGGCCCTGCTGCGGTCGAGCGAAGTCTTTACCTTGCCGGTGCAACCGTCCTAGCGGGGTTCTCGTCTTGGTTGCAGCGCCTCACGGTGAGGCGCACGACGGGCCGGGGGACCTGGTCGTCGATTCCCGCAGGGGGAGTGCCTTGAACACCATCAACACCACCATCCGTCGCGTCGCCGCTGTTGCGATGGCGTCAGCCCTGAGCACCTCGGTGCTGGCCGGCGCTGCCTCGGCCGAGACGGCCGTCTTCACCGACGCCAAGGGCGACCTCGCCCACGGCGCCGACATCCACCGGGTCCGCGTCGTCAACGACGACCGGGTCAGGATTCGCGTGGTCCACGACGACCTCGTCCGCTCCTACAAGAGCGGTAGCAGCGTTGCGGTCTTCATCGACACGGACCGCAAGCGCCGCGGCCCGGAGTTCGTATTCCTCGGCGGCACCTTCGAAGGAGCCGACTACGCCCTGCTGCCCGCGAAGGGCTGGAAGCGGGCGAGCAACCGACAGGTGCCCCTGCACGGAGGCAGCTACGACATGCGGCTCGACTACGCCAAGGACGTCGCGGCGCTCCGCATCGACAGGGCAGTCCTCGGCAACCCGAGGGCGATTCGCGTCGAGGTCAAGACCGGCGGCGAGCTCGTGCCCGAGGGCAGCGAGCCGGCCACCACCGGGAAGGACTGGCTGGGCAAGCCGCGCAGCTTCACGCCGTGGGTGAAGCGCGGCTGACCTAACCGCCTGCGACCAGGACGATCGCCAGCACACAGAGCCCAAGGCCCACGCCTTGGGCTCTGTGTATGCGCTCCCTGAGCACCAGGGCGGCAAGCAGCACTGTGGTGGCGGGGTAGAGGGAGGCAAGGACGCCGGAGATCGTCAGGAAGCCGTACTGGCTGGCAAGGAGGAAGGCGCCCGTCGCCGAGGCTCCCAGCGGACCGGCGAGCAGAGCCCACCAGGTGTGGCGGCGACGGGGGAGCCAGGAGGCCCCCAGGGCGGTGGCGAGCACCACCACCGAGGGCAGCGATACCGCCTGGGCGAGCGTGAGCGGCCACAGGCCTGCCCCCTCCGGGACCTGGCCGAGCGCCGCGAACAGCACCCCGAAGCCGAGGCCGGCCAGGACACCGTCGAAGACGCCCTCAGCCACACTGGCCCGAGGCGCTCTTGAGCCGTCCGGGAGCTCCTCTGCGGTGCCGGACACCAGCCAAATGCCGGGCATCGCAAGGACTATGCCGGTCCAGACCACGAGGCTCAGCCGTTCGCCGCCGAGTGTCCCGACGAGGACCGGTACGACGGCCGCACCCACCGCCGAGACAGGGGCCACCACGCTCATCCTTCCGGCGGCGAGCCCTCGATAGAGGAACCCGGTGCCGAGACCGCTTCCGAGCCCGGCCAGGACCGCCCAGGACAGGTCTGTGGTGGTAGGTGTGCCTTCGACGAACAGTGCCACGGCGGCCGTGCAGGTCATCGCCGAGAGCTGGGCGACGACGGCCACCGGCCAGGCGGAGACACGCCGTGAGACCAGGCCGCCGACGAAGTCGGACAGACCGTAGGCCACGGCGGAGTACAGGGCGAGAAGGATCGCCATGGGTCAGAGCGTCAGGACTGCGACGAGCCAGACCCCGGTGGCGAGGAGGGCTGCGACCATCTCGATGAGCACGGAGAGTCCTACCGCCTTCAGTGCTGCCACGGTGGAGGGCCAGGCCAGGTTCCTGCCCACCCGGCGCGTCTCGGCGAGGTAGGTGCCGAGGACGAAGCCGAGGAACAACCCGATGACAGGCACCACGAAGAAACCGACGATCCCGACGACCCCGCCGAGGAGGATCGTCCGGTTCGGGACGCCGGAGGCACGCAGGCCACGGCCGGGGACGATGTACTTCACGGCCGCGCCGACGACGAGCAGGGTCGTGACGACCGCGAAGACGGTCCAGGCCGTGCCCGAACCCTCGTTGACGGTCCAGACCAGCACCGCCCCGAGGATCAGGATCGTGCCCGGGAGGATGGGCAGGACGATGCCCACCAGGCCGACCAGGATCACCAGGCCGACGAGAAGCTCGACTCCGCTCACCCGCCGAACCCTGCCACACACGACACGAGGGCCCCGCACCGGTCGGTGCGGGGCCCTCGGAGTTCTGGGTCTGTTGGGGGACCGGGTCAGCGCTCGCTGTCCGTGGTCGTTGCCGGGGTTTCGGTGAGACGGGATGTCTCGTCGTGGACGTGGACAGCGATCTCGCGCAGCTTGTCGCCGTGCTCGCGGGCGTGGTGCGCGCAGAAGAGAAGCTCGCCGCCACCGGAGAGCTCGACGCGCAGGTAGGCCTGAGCACCGCAGCGGTCGCAGCGGTCCACAGCCGTCAGCGGGTTACTGGGGGCAATGGCAGTGGTCACTTGAGGCCTCTTTCCTTCCATGGTGTCCTGCTCAACGTAGCGACTGGCTTCAATGTTCCCGGTTTGGTCCCGGGTCAATCGCCGACAGCCAACTTCGTCTTCACCTGACACAACATCCAATCACGCGGGACACTTCCCCCTTGCAGGGGTCCTTCGGCCGAGACCGAGGTGACCCTTCACACAGGTACTTCGAACTTCAGTCTGACCCGGCTTGGTCCTCCTGGTAGCCGGAACGGGCGAACCCGAAACCGACCGTAGCCGCATCGTGACGTGATCCACATGGTGTCCTCTTCGTGCCGGGAAGAGCGGTAGGCGTGGCGTTGAAGCCCTTGGGCGTGTCGCGGGTAGATTTGCGGCGACGAGAGCTTCTCGTCCCAGATCGCGTTGAGGAGTGACGTGCCAGCCCGCACAGCCGGAGGACCGAACATCGACAAGGAGTACAACGCCCATCATCTCCTCGTCCTCGAGGGGCTGGAGGCCGTGCGCAAGCGACCCGGTATGTACATCGGGTCCACCGACACCCGCGGGCTCATGCATTGCGTGTGGGAGATCATCGACAACGCCGTCGACGAGGCCCTGGGCGGCCACTGCACGCGCATCGACGTCACCCTCCACCCGGACGGGTCCGCCGAGGTGCACGACAACGGCCGCGGCATCCCGGTCGACAAGGAGCCCAAGACCGGGCTCTCGGGGGTCGAAGTGGTCTTCACCAAGCTCCACGCCGGTGGCAAGTTCGGCGGCGGCTCATACGTCGCGACCGGTGGCCTCCACGGAGTCGGCTCCTCTGTGGTGAACGCACTCTCGGCCCGGCTCGACGTGGAGGTCGACCGCTACCCGGCGACCCAGAAGATGTCCTTCCGGCGGGGGACACCCGGCGTCTTCGCCGGCGAGGGACCTTCCGCCGAGTTCACGCCCCGGTCCGGGCTCCACAAGGGTGGCCGGGTGAAGAAGGGGGTGACGGGAACCCGGGTGCGGTTCTGGCCGGACCGGCAGATCTTCACCAAGGACGCCACGTTCACCTACGACGAGCTCGTCACCCGCGCCCGGCAGACCTCGTTCATCGTCCCCGGCCTCGAGCTGGTCATCCGCGACTTGCGT
>DATHVS010000037.1:0-64607 GCA_035461195.1 Nocardioidaceae bacterium | reverse complement strand
GGAACTCGGTGCCCGCGTCGTTGGGAACGAGGAGCCCGATGTCCAGGAGCAGGTCGAGCGCCGGCTTCAGCTCACCGTCCTCGGCGATCCGGGGGTCGTCGGCCGCCATCTGGCCGTGGGCCACGGCGTTGCCGTAGAGGCGACCGGCGGCCGTCTCCAGCAGCTTCCGTTCCTCAGGTCCGTATCTGGTAGCCAACGCGAGAACGCCTCCCTCTCCCCCGAAAGCAAAGTATGCCCCAGGTCACGTCACAAGGGGGATCGACCCTCACACGTGTCCGAAATGCACGAAGGCCCCATTCGTGACGAACGGGGCCTTCGTGCTCGTGCTTCGGTCGGCGGCTCAGCCTTCGCTGGTGACGCCGAGGCGGGCCCTGAGGCCGTCGAGCTCGGTCCAGAGAACGGCGGGCAGGTTCTCGCCGAACTTCTCGAACCACTCCTGGATCTGCGGGATCTCGGCCTTCCAGTCCTCCGGGTCGACCTTGAGCGCCTCCACGAGGTCCTCACGGCTCATGTCGAGGCCCTCGGTGTCGAGGGCGTCCGGGGTCGGCACGTGACCGATCGGGGTCTCGACTGCCTCGGCCTGGCCGTCGATCCGCTCGACGATCCACTTGAGGACGCGGCTGTTCTCGCCGAAGCCGGGCCACACGAAGTTGCCGTCCTCGTCACGGCGGAACCAGTTGACGTAGAAGATCCGCGGGAGCTTGGCGGCGTCGTTGTCCTTGCCGACCGTGATCCAGTGGTTGAAGTAGTCACCGGCGTTGTAGCCGATGAACGGCAGCATCGCCATCGGGTCACGGCGTACGACACCGACCGCGCCGGTGGCGGCAGCAGTGGTCTCGCTCGACAGGGTGGCGCCCATGAACGTGCCGTGGGTCCAGTCCCGGGCCTCGGTCACCAGCGGGACGGTGTCCTTGCGGCGACCACCGAAGAGGATGGCGTCGATCGGCACACCCTTGGGGTCGTCGTACTCCGCCGCGAGGATGGGGCACTGCTTGATCGGGGTGCAGTAGCGGCTGTTCGGGTGCGAGCTGAGGACGCCGGAGGCTCCGTCTTCGGGCGTCCACTCCTCGCCCTTCCAGGACGTGGCGTGGGCCGGCGTGTTCTCCAGGCCCTCCCACCAGATGTCGCCGTCGTCGGTCAGGGCGACGTTGGTGAACACCGAGTTGCCCTGGTTGATGGTCCGCATCGCGTTGGGGTTGGTGTGCTCGTTGGTGCCCGGCGCGACGCCGAAGAACCCGAACTCGGGGTTGACGGCGTACAGCCGGCCGTCGTCGCCGATGCGCATCCACGCGATGTCGTCGCCCAGCGTCTCGACCTTCCAGCCGGGGATGGTCGGGGCGAGCATGGCGAGGTTGGTCTTGCCGCAGGCGCTCGGGAACGCGGCGGCGACGTACTTCACGACACCCTGCGGGCTGGTGAGCTTGAGGATGAGCATGTGCTCGGCCATCCAGCCCTCGTCGCGGGCCATGACCGATGCGATGCGCAGGGCGTAGCACTTCTTGCCGAGGAGGGCGTTGCCGCCGTACCCGGAGCCGTAGGACCAGATCGCGCGCTCCTCGGGGAACTGCACGATGTACTTGGTGTCGCTGCACGGCCAGGCGACGTCCTCCTGGCCCGACTCGAGCGGCATGCCGACCGAGTGCAGGGCCGGGACGAACTCGGCGTCCATCTCCTCCATCTTGCGGAGGACGTTGGTGCCCATGCGAGCCATCACGCGCATGGAGGCGACGACGTAGGCGGAGTCGGTGATCTCCACGCCGAACATCGGGTGCTCGGCCTCGAGGTGGCCCATCACGAAGGGGATGACGTACATGGTCCGGCCCCGCATCGACCCCCGGTAGAGGTCGGTCATGATGGCCTTCATCTCGTTCGGGTCCATCCAGTTGTTGGTGGGCCCGGCGTCCTTCTCCTCGACGGAGCAGATGTAGGTGCGGTCCTCGACGCGCGCCACGTCGGTCGGGTCGGAGGCGGCCCAGAACGAGTTGGGCTTCTTCTCCTCGTTGAGGCGCACGAAGGTGCCGGTCTCGACGAGGGCGTCGGTGAGCTGGACCCACTCCTCGTCGGAGCCCGTGCACCAATGGATGCGGTCCGGCTGGGTGAGTTCGGCGACCTCGTTGACCCAGCTCAAGATGCCCTGGTGGGTCGTGGGCGCACTCTGGTTGGTCGGGGTGGTGTCGATCGACGCAGTGTCGGCGGTCATGGCCTACCGTTCCCTCTCGCGCGTCCGGTATGCGGGAATGCAGATACCGGCCATCGAGCGTATCGATGGTCTGTCGTGGAGTTCTTGTCTGGTGAGTCGCCGCGTCGTTGCAGCGATCTTCGTGGTGCTTCAACGTACGCCGAGCGGCTGTTCGGCGCAGCAGGGGTGCTAGTGAATGTACTCACATGCTCTGCGGGCGGCTATTGGATCGATCAATGGCTACGCGAACCACCTTCGGCACTAGCTCGAACGGGTCATGCCGCCTGGCCCGTCCCGGTGTTCCACTGGTCTGACCGGGGTACGTCGACGCGCCCGCGTCCCCGCACCGGCGACGATCCGCCCCTTCCGGGAGGGGTCATGCACCTGCCGCTTCAACGCGGATCGCTTGACGAACACCGCACGCTCGGCGCCCACGCTGTGGTTCTGGGTGCGGGCATGGGCGGTCTGCTGGCAGCTCGAGTCCTCGCCGACCACTTCGAGCGCATCACCGTGGTGGAGCGCGACCTCCTGCCCGACGAGGCGAGGCCGCGCCGTGGCGTGCCCCAAGCCTCCCACGTGCACCTGCTCCTGCCGCGCGGGGGCCGACTGATGGAGGACCTCTTCCCGGGGCTCCTGGCCGAGCTGAGCGAGGCGGGGGTCCCGTTCTCGCGCGATCTCGGCTCCGTCTACTTCAAGGTCAACGGGCACACGTTCTTCCACTCGGCGGAGGCCGAGGGTGCTCGGCGCAGCGTCGACCAGGTCGCCCTGTGCGCGCCGAGCAGGCCCTTCCTCGAGAGCAAGGTCCTGCGACGCTTCCGGAGCCTGCCGAATGTCGAGGTGCTCGACGGCTGGGAGGTCGCCGGACTCATGACCGACGAACGGCTTACCCGGGTCACCGGGGCACGGATCGCCTCCCGTGACGCGTCGGCCGTGCAGCGGGGGCTTCCGGCGGACCTCGTGGTGGTGGCGACCGGCCGCAGCTCGAGAACCAGTGCCTGGCTTCGTGCGATGGGCTACGCCCCACCGCCGGAGGAGGTCCTCCCGATCGACCTCAAGTACGTCACGCAGCAGGTCAGGTTCCCCGAAGGAAGCATGGGTCCGGTGACCGCCCTGGAGGTGGGGCCGACGCCGGAGCGGCCGACGGGACTCGGGGCCTGCGCCCGGGAGAGCGGGACCTGGGTCGTGACCATGGCCGGTTACGCCGGGCACCATCCCCCGATGCAGCGCGAAGCCTGGCTGGAGTTCGGTGAGCAGTTCCTGCCACGGGAGTACGCCGTGGCCTTGCGGACCGCCGAACCGGTCGGGGACCTGCACCAGCATCGCTTCAGTGCGAATATCCGACGACGCTTCGACAAGCTCGACCGTTTCCCGCAGGGGCTCCTGGCGACGGGCGATGCGCTCTGCAGCTTTAACCCCATCTACGGGCAAGGCATGACTGTTGCCGGGATCGAGGCGCTCGCCATGGGGGCGGTCCTGCGCCAGGGCGAGGACGACGTTGCCGCCAGGTTCTTCAAGTCGGTGGCGAAGCCGATCGGTGAGGCCTGGCGCTTCGCCACCGGTGGCGATCTCGCCATGCCGCCGGAGATCGTGCCCGGTCCGAGGCCGCTGCCGTTCCGGGCGGTGAACTCCTACATCGACAGGGTCATGACAGCCGCTGAGGAGGACCCGGTCATGGCGTGGCGCTTCTTCGACGTGACCGGTCTCGACGCGCCCGCCGCTGCGCTCTTCACCCCGGACAGTCTCCGTCGCGTGGCCACGCACGGTCGCCCTGGTCGACGTACTGCCTCTGCGGTTGCCGGGACGCGAGGGGGGCTCGGCAGTGACTGGCCGTAGACAACCCGTGTCGAGCTGCCGACCTCTGGGTAGCGCCCGGTCATGAGCAACGAGAAGACCAACGACGTCGTCGGTCTGCTGAAGGACCAGCACCAGCGGATCAGGACCATGTTCGACGCAGTCGAGCAGGCCCATGGCGAGGACCGTCAGCGGCGTTTCGCGGAGCTGCGTCGGTTCCTCGCCGTCCACGAGCCGCGGAGGAGATGGTCGTGCACCCGCGGGCGCGGCTCGGTGAGGGCGGCAACGACGTCGTCGACGCCCGCCTGAAGGAGGAGCACTCGGCCAAGGAGGTCCTCAGCAGGCTGGACGAGATGAAGACCAGTGACGCCGACTTCACGCCCACCCTGGCGCAGCTGCGCAGCGCCGTACTCGAGCACGCCGAGAGCGAGGAGAGGGAGGAGTTCCCGATCCTCGAGGCGGAGACCGACGAGAAGACCCGAGCCGTCATGGCGGACGCCGTACGTGCTGCGGAGGCGATCGCACCCACGCATCCTCACCCCGGTGTCGAGTCGGCGACCGCGAACTTCGCCGCCGGTCCGCTCGCCTCGGTGATCGACCGCACGCGTGACGCCGTCCGGTCGGTCCTCGATCGCTGAGTCGGGAGCGTTGCCCGCCGAGTGCGGGGTGGGTCACACCGAGACCCCTCGATTTTCGTCGTGCGGCCACTCGCGCTAGAGTTCACACGCCCAACGGCACGCGCTCGTAGCTCAACGGATAGAGCATTTGACTACGGATCAAAAGGTTGGGGGTTCGAATCCCTCCGAGCGCGCTCACGCAAAACCCCAGGTTCATCCCCCGTGACCTGGGGTTTTGTGTTTCCGCTGCCGTCTGCTCACCGCTACACGCGCCGTCTGAACGCCCACATCGACAGCGGGGCGAATACGGCGACGATCGCGGCTGCCCAGATCAGCGAGCCGACCACCGGCTCGGCGACGGGGCCGCCCACCATCAGGCCGCGGGTGGCGTCGGCGAGGATCGTCACCGGGTTGGCCTCGACGATGACCTGGAGCCAGTCGGGCATCGTCTCGACCGGGACGAAGACGTTGGACACGAAGGTAATCGGGAACAGCGCTGTGAACCCGAAGATCTGCACCTGCTCGGGGTCCTTCGCGACGGTGCCCACCAGCACCGAGAGCCACGAGAACGCCAGCGCGAACACCAGGATGAGCGCGACTGCAGCGAGCAGCGAGAGCCATGACGTGCCGATCCTGAACCCGAGGATGGCGCCCACGCCGAGCAGCAGGACGATCGACCAGGCCTGCTTGACCAGGTCGGCGGTGATCCGGCCGGCCATCGGAGCCCACCGCGCCAGCGGCAGGGAGCGGAGTCGGTCGAAGACACCTTTGGTCAGGTCGGTGTTCAGTCCCATGCCGACGTACATGGTCACGAAGAGCATGTTCATCACGATGATGCCCGGCAGGGCGAAGGTCAGGTACTCACCTGTCGATCCGGCGATCGCGCCACCGAAGACGTAGGTGAACAGCAGCACGAACATGATCGGCTGGAAGCTGAAGTCGCCCAGCTCCCAGGGGTTGTGCCTGATCTGCACGAGCGTGCGCCAGGCCAGCGTCGCTGTCTGTCGGAGCCCCTCGACGAGCCCGGGGTGTGCGCTCTCCTCGACCGGGACCGGCGCGGTGGTCGTGCTCACGGATACCGCGTTCATGTCCTTGCTCCTTCCCGCTCCTCAGACCGGCCGCTCTCCGCCTGGTCCTCCTCGGCCGGGTGCCCGGTCAGCGACAGGAAGACCTCGTTCAAGCTTGCGTGGCGCAAGGTGAGCTCGGCGATCGCCACCCCGGCGTCGTCGAGTCGTCGTACGGCGGCCGGCAGCACGCCCGGGTCGGCCACCGGTGCTGTCACGGTCCGGTCCTCCACGAGGGCCTCGCTCCCCACCAGCTCCTGCACGACGGAGAGGACGGTGGGGATGTCCTCCCGGTTCTCGGGGCGTACCGCCAGCGACTGGCCGACGGTCTTCGTCTTGAGCTCCTCCGGCGTGCCCTTCGCGATGACGCGCCCGTGGTCGATGACCGCGATGTGGTCGGCGAGCGTGTCAGCCTCCTCGAGGTACTGGGTGGTCAGCAGCACGGTCACGCCGTCGGCGACGAGCCCACGGACGAGCGTCCACAGCTCCACGCGGGCGCGGGGGTCCAGACCGGTCGTGGGCTCGTCGAGGTAGAGCATCTGCGGACGGCCCACGAGACTGGCGGCGATGTCGAGCCGACGTCGCATGCCGCCGGAGTACGTCTTCGTGGCCCGGTTGCCCGCCTCCTCAAGGCCGAACCTCCTCAACAGCTCGCGCGAGTGCTGCTTCGCCTCGGCTCGCGGCTGTCCCAGCAGGCGACCGATCAGCAGCAGGTTCTCGAAGCCGGTGAGGTTCTCGTCCACGGAGGCGTACTGGCCCGTCATCCCGATCAGCCGGCGGACCCGGTGGGCGTCGTGGACAACGTCGTACCCTCCGACGACGGCGCGGCCCTCGTCAGGCCGGATCAACGTTGCCAGCACCCGGACCGCGGTCGTCTTGCCCGCCCCGTTGGGGCCGAGGACCCCGAGGACGGTGCCCGCCGGCACGGACAGGTCGACGCCGGCGAGTGCGGTGGTCTCACCGAACCTCTTGACCAGGTTCTCGGTAAAGATCGCCTCGTTCATCGGTACAGCCCTCTCGCTCGTTGTCCGTCGTGGGTGCAGACCCGGGGTCGAGCGTGAAGTCATCGGCCACCTGGACCGTTGTACGTCTTCAAGTGCACCTGAGGTCGGTGCCTGTCGTCACCTGCTTTTCCTTTTCAACTGAGTTCAGCCGCCTCTCGAACACCGCTCGCAGAACGAGAAGGCGTCAGGCTTCGGCCTCGCGTTCGAGCGCAGCGGCGACCCGGCGATGGGCCTCCCAGATCGGCTCCGGCAGGTTCGCGAACTGCTCCAGGTGCTTCTCGCGGAACGCGATCTCCTCGCGCCAACGGTCGATGTCGAGGTTCAGGATGCGGTGGAGGTCCTCGGCATCGATGTCCAGCCCGTCGAGGTTCAGCTCCTCCTCGGTCGGGATCACCCCGACTGGAGTCGGGCGGCCGGTCACCTCGCCGCGCTTGAGCTGCATGAGCCACAGCAGGGCACGGAGGTTCTCGCGATAGCCGGGCCACAGGAAGTGGCCGTCCTCGGGGTCCTTCTGGAACCAGTTGACGTGCGCGAAGACCGGGTGCTCCGACGTCCGTCCGATGACCTCCAGCCAGTGGGCCGCGTACGCGCCCTCGGGGTAGGACAGGAACGGCCGCATCGACATGGGGTCGTAGCGCAGCTTGCCCTCGAGGCCGTCCGCGGCGAAGGTCGCCTCGGCGCCCAGGGTGAGTCCGTCGTACACGCCCTCGGCCAGGTCCGGCATGGCGCGGACCAGGGGCTCCCGGTCGCTGGTGCGGCCGCCGAAGATGACCGCGTCGATCTTCACGCCCTTCGGGTCCTCGAAGTCCTCGGCCACGTTGGGCACGTTGGCGAGCGTCGTGGTGAACCGGCTGTTGGGGTGCGCCCAAGGCTGACCTGCCTCCTCAGGAGTGCGGTCGGCGATGCGGCGGCCCTTCCAGTCCAGCCAGCCGTCGAGGTCTGCGGGCGGCTCCTTCGTGCGGCCCTCCCACCAGACCTCCTGGGTCTCCTCGTTGTAGGCGACGTTGGTGAAGATCGCCTTCGTGCCGGGGGCAACTGCGTCGAGCGCTGTGGGGTTGGTCTTCTCGTTGGTGTCCTTGGCGACGCCGAAAACCCCGTTCTCGGGGTTCATGCCGTACAGCCTGCCGTCCTCGGCCACCCAGAGCCAGGCGATGTCGTCGCCGTAGAACTCGACGTGATAGCGGTCGCCGAGCGCGTCCGGGGACAGGGTCATCGCCAGGTTGGTCTTGCCCGAGGCCGAGGGGAAGCCACCGCAGATGTGGTACCTGCGGCCGGTCTCCTTGTCGACGATGCCGAGGAGCATGAACTGCTCGGCGAGGAACTCCCCGCTGGCCCAGCCGTCGAATGACGCCTGGCGGAGACCGTGCGCGATCTTTCCGAGCAGGGCGTTGCCGCCGTAGGAGGAGCCGAAATGGAGAATCGTCCGCTCGTCGGCGACGGTGACGAAGTAGCGCTTGTCATCGGGCGTGCCCTGCCCGAGGTTCTCGAGGTCGCCGGTGACGTGGACCGCGCGGACGAAGTCGCCGTGCTCGATCAGGTGCCCGACCTTGTCGAGGCCGACGCGGGCCATCCGGATCATGTGCAGCACGACCGGACGGTGGTCGGTGAGCTGCACGCCCGCGGCGTACTTCTCGAGCGGTGATCCGGGCGGAGCCATGAGGTAGGGGATGACGTACATGGTCTTGCCGGCCGAGGCGCCCCGCATCAGCCCCTCGAGCTTCGGCTTCATCTCCGAGGACGGGTGCCAGTTGTTGTAGACGCCGGCATCGCTCTCCTTGCCCGTGGCGACGATGGTCCGCTCCTCGGAGCGGGCGGTGTCCTTGTGATAGCTCCGGGAGTAGTAGAGCCCCTCGCCCGCAGGGAGCAGCTCGCCGGCGGCGAGTGACTCCTGGATCAACCGGGCGTCGTCGCTCGCACTGACGACCTCGACACGTGCGGCACCGGTCAGCTCCGCCCAGTGCTTGACGTACTCGCGCACCGCCTCACCGTGCAGACCTGCTCCGTCGAGTACCGCTTCGATGTCCGTCATCCCGCCCTGCCTCTCTCGCCGGGCCCTCGGGGACCGCTGCTGTGAGCGGCCGGAGGTGCGCCGGGCGTCGCGTCTGCTACGGGAGGGAGACTACTTGAGCACGAACGCATGGGGCCCGGGAGTTGGAGCGGGTCCTGTGAAATGGGCCACCTGAATTCTCGTATTTAATTACCTGGGAAGAATTGATTTTGTATCGCCCTGGTAACGTGGAGAGCAATTTTTATTCTCGAAAGGTGAGTTCGTTTTGCGCAAGAATTGGCTGCTGGGATTCTTCCTGGCCCTGGTCCTGGTCGGTGCCTCCGCGTGCGGCGGAACGGACGAGGACGGCGGCGACACCTCGAACGGGGCTCAGCAACAGCAGGAGGAGAAGCAGGCCGACCCGTCAGCGCCGCAGGCCGACCTCGAAGGCATCCCCGAGGTCGTCGCCGAGGTGAACGGAGAGGAGATTCCCAGGGAGGAGTTCGTGCAGGCCTATGAGGCTCAGTTCCAGCAGGCGGCCATGCAGTCGCAGACGTCCGGGCAGGAGGTCGACCAGGACCAGCTGAAGAAGCAGGTCGCGGACTCCCTGGTCAGCACCGAGCTCTTCGTCCAGGAGGCCGCCGAGCGAGACATCTCCGCCTCGGACCAGGAAGTCGACCAGAGGCTGAAGCAGCTTGCGGCACAGAACGGTCTCGAGTCGGTCGACGCCTTCGTGGCGGCACTGGAGGAGCAGGGCATGGACCGGGAGGAGATCGACTCCCAGGTCCGGACCCAGGTCCTGATCGAGCGCCTCATCGAGTCCGAGGCAGGTGACGTCAGCGCGTCGAAGCAGGAAGTTCGCGCGATGTACGACGAGCTGGTCGCTCAGCAGGAGCAGGCCGGTGAGCAGGCCGGGCAGGAGATGCCGCCCTTTGCCGAGGTACGCCCGCAGCTCGAGGAGCAGGTCGAGTCGGAGAAGAAGTCCGAGGTGGCCCAGAGCCTGCTGCAGGAGCTACGCGAGGACGCGGACGTCGTGGTGAACCTGTAGTCCCAGACCAACCTCGAGTCCCAGACCACTCGAAAGCCCGGGCAGACGACCTTTGTCCTGGGCTTTCGTGTTTCCGAGGGGGCGTCCTCACGGCGCGGCGCGGACCTCGGCGCGCTCCTCGCCGGCCACGCCGACAAGCCGCTCTGCCTCGCCCTCGGCGCCACCTTCCACGTGCAGTTCGGGCAACCACTCGAGCCACCTCGGGAGATACCAGTTCCAGTCGCCGAGCAGCGCCATGCTCGAGGGTACGAGGATGGTGCGGATCACGGTCGCGTCGAGCAGCAGCGCGACCCCTACGCCAAACCCCATCTGCTGGAAGCCCACGATGTCTCCGGTCGCGAAGCCGATGAAGACCACCACGATGATCAGCGCCGCACCGGTGATGATGCGGCCGGTGGCGCCGACGCCGTGGGTGACCGCGTCGATCGTGTCCCCGGTCGCGAGGTAACGCTCACGGATCCGGGTCAGCAGGAAGACGTGGTAGTCCATGGACAGGGCGAACAGCACCGAGAACAGGAACACCGGCACCCACGGTTCGACCCGGTCGATCTGCTGGAGCCCTAGGAGATCAGCGCCAACGCCTTTTTGGAACACCAGGACCATCAACCCGTAGGCGGCACCGACCGAGAGCAGGTTCAGCAGCACGGCCTTCAACGGCAGCACGACCGAACGGAAGACGAGCAGGAGCAGGAAGAAGCTCAAGGTCAGCACGAAGGCGATGACGATGGGTAGCCACCGGTCGATGAGGGCCGCGTAATCGAGCTCGAACGCTGTCTGTCCGGTCACGTAGACCTCGGCGTCGACATCTTCGAAGGCCGCGGGCACGTATTCGTCTCGTAGCCGTTCGATGGCTGCCCTGGCCGGGGCCTCGGCGGGGTCGCCGAGGAGGGCGATCTCGACCAGGCCGAGGTCCCCGGTGGGTGCTGCTGTGACCGTGGACGGCCCGAACGCGTCGTCGTCGGCGACCCGGCTCTCAAGTCGTCCCAGCGCCAGGCGCACCTCCGGCGCAGACGTGTCGCCCTCCACGACGATGTTGACCGGGCTGGTCCGTACGCCGGCGGGGAAACTGGCCTCCAACGCGACGAAACCCTGCCGTCCGACGGTGTCGGCGGGAAGCGAGGTTACCCCTGCAGAGCCGGTCTGTAGGTCGAGCACAGGGACGGCTGCGGCGACGAGCACCAGGCTGGTGGCGGCGACCGTGACTCCCGGACGACGGGTGACCAGGGTGACGACGCGCCGCCAGAATCGGCTCTCACCGCCGTGCTGCTGGGGGACGAAGGGGATGCGTCCGCGTTCGATGCGGTCACCCAGGACAGCCAGCAGTGCCGGCAGGAGGGTGAGCGCTGCGGCCACCGTCACCAGGCCCACCACGACCGCACCGAAGGCGAGGCTGCGAAGGACATGGTCCGGCACGAGGAGCAGACCGAGGAGGGCGACGACGAAGGCCAAACCCGAGAACAGGACGGCCTTGCCGGCGGTGGCGCCGCAGACCGCGATAGCGTCCGGCCTGGCCAGCCCGGCATGCCGCTCCTCCCGGTAGCGGGAGGTGATGAACAGGCTGTAGTCGATCCCCAGGGCGAGCCCCATGGCGACCACCATGTTCAGCAGGAAGAACGACAGGTCGACGGTCTGACCGACCAGTGCGGAGATGCCGAGGGCGACGACGATCGAGACCAGCGCCACCGTGAGCGGGACCAGGGCGGCCACCACAGCACCGAAGACGAGCAGCAGCACGACCAGGGCAGCGGGCAACCCGAACTGCAGCTCGCCCTTCTCCAGGTCGTGCTGAGAGAGGACGAGGAAGTCGTGGCCGATCGTCCAGTCGCCCGTGACGGCGGCAGCGACCTCGCCCTGCTCGTCAACAGCCTCGACGGCGTCGATGACATCGACGATCCCGACGATCGGATCGGCACCTCCGGCGTCGTCGATCGCCACGGGCAGGAGGACGGCGGCGCCGTCCTGAGACACCAGTCCCTCGGCCCGGCTGTCGAAGGGATCCCCGACCCGCCGCACGCCCTCGGCCGCGGCGATGTCGTCGCGCAGCCCTGCCACGACGGCCTGGAAGTCGACGGACCGGACATCGCCGCTCTCGGCCCGGACCACGACCAGCTCACTGGTGTCGTCCCAGCCGGGGAACCGGTCTTCGAGCAGGTTCAGTCCCTTGACGGACTCCGGCTCGGTCAGGAGCTCACCCTCCGTGGTGAGTGCGGAGCCCAGGAACATCGCGTTGGACGCCAGAGCAAGGCACAGCACGACGAACCAAGCACCCAGCGCCCTCCACGGGTGGCGCGCACATGCCATCGAGAGCCGCTGGGTCTTCGACCTCTGCATCGGGCGTCTCCTTCGTGACATCGATGCGTCCGTCGTGACGCCCCTCCATTCAGCGACCGGCTCCGCTGCCCGTCAATGGGCTGAAGTGGCTAGTGCGCTCGGCGACGGCTACCGCCGGCGACCCCAGCGGAAGTAGGACAGCGGCCCGACGAAGTTGACGGCGATGATCGCGGCCCAGCGCGCCTTGCTGCCGTTGATCTCCGAGGCGGGCCGGTCGGCGAGGTCCGCCCAGGCGGAGACGGCCAGCGAGACCTGGACCGACGCCGCGACCAGCAGGAGGGCTCGCTGCTTGTCGGTGAGCTCTGACCACGTGCGTCCTGCCATGCCAGTTCCTCCTCGTCGGGGCATCGAGCTTCCTGTCTACCGGACGAGAGTGCGCGGCCTCAGAGGCGTCGGTCCCGACGTGGTCTCGCCGACGTGTCGCAGCAGTACGACGACGAGCCAAACCGCGACCGCGGCGAGCACCATGAAGCCGCTGATCGGCCCGACGACCTCTCCCGTGGTGAAGTCCACCCCTGCCCTCACCTGGTACACGGTCATCGCCGCGACCATCGGGGCGAGCAGCCCGGCGAACAAGACGAGTGGAACGCCGAGGGCGTAGCCAAGGGGGTCTCGGCGCAGCATGAGGGCGCCGACGACGATGGTGGCGGGCACGATGACGGCGATGTCGAACCCGTTGGTGAACATGCTGGTGTAGCTGTCGAGGTCCGACGGCGGCTGGCCCCGGAGCAGTCCGTCGAGGGGGGTCATGAGCCAGATGCCCAGGGTGAAGGTGCCGATGGCGAAGAGGAAGGCGGCGGGAGCGCGTCGAGGAGCACCAGGACCGATCCGGTGTGCGAGGTCGTCACGGTCGACGGCCGCGAACGCGAGCAGCACCGCGTAGAAGCTCGTGCCGAACAGGGCGACGTACACGAGGAAGAGCTCGTTGTAGGCCACCGCGGCGACGTAGCTGATACCCGCGTAGGTGAACCAGAGCAGCGTGCCGGCGAGGACGAGCGTGCCGCGCAGGGACCCGCGCCGATGGAGCCAGGCGGACGCAGCCATGAGGGGGACGACAAGGAAGAGCGTCACCGCGTCGACGCCTCGCTGGCCCGATCCCCGCATGAGTGAGTCGTGGTCGTAGATCCCCACGCCGTACATCTCGACGGGGTCGCCGTGGACGTTGGTGAAGGCGAACGGCCCCACCCCGCCGCCGAGGAAGACGCCGGCCCCCGCGGCGACAACCGCCAGGACACCGACCGCCGCAGTGAGCGCCAGGAGTGTTCTCGAGGTCCTCATGGTCGCACCATAGGTCGGGGGCGGGCTCGGTCTGGAGAGGAAGAGGTCCCGATCCGGACAGGTCGTCCCCCGAGGGACCTTCAGCCCTGTCTCCCGGCCGGTGATCCGCGAAGCATGAGAGGTCTGGCGTCGGCACGAGCTCGGCGCCGAGGGAGGGAATCATGAAGGTTGCAGAGGTCCTCGAGGCTGCCCGGGACTCGATCACGGTCAAGCGGGTGTACGCCGAGCCGTACGAGAAGGACGGCCTGACCGTCATCCCTGCTGCCGTCGTGGGTGGCGGCGCAGGCGGGGGAACAGGCCACGACGAGAAAGGGCAGGAAGGCGAGGGTGGTGGCTTCGGTGCGAGCGCGCGCCCGGCCGGGGCCTACGTCATCAAGGACGGACAGGTCGAGTGGCGGCCCGCGCTCGACGTGAACCGAATCATCCAGACGGTGGGCATGGTGCTCATCGCATACCTGGTCAGCCGCCCGCGGATCATCCGCGCGCGGGCGCGGGCAGAGCGCCGCTCGCAGTAGAGAGGCGACCGCTACACCGCGCCCACCGGCACCGCGCGGACCCCGTGAAGGCGCCGCAGCGACAGCGCGAGCACCAGTGCGAGGTTCAGGGGCACTGCGGCCGCCGCGAGCAGGGCGAGCCCGCCGAGAGCCGAAAGTGGGCCGGCCAGCACGAGGCAGCCCAGTGCGGCGCCGGCGCTCATCGCGATCTCGCCGGCGGCCTCGCCGGTCGCGCGGCTCCCGAGGGGGAGGCCGTTGGTGAGCATGGCGCTCCCGGCGATCACCTGGGTGCTCCAGCCGAGGCCGAGAAGGATCAGCAGTCCCGATGCCGTCGCGAGCGAGTGGACCGACACCAGTGATGGCAGAAGCCCGACCAGGACCAGGACCACGCCGCCGGTGACGGCGACGGGTCTGCTGCCGAACCGGTCGACCAGTCGCCCGATCAGCGGCGAGGCGACGAACATCGCCGCCACGTGGATGCTGACCACCATCCCGACACCGTGCAGCCCGCTGCCCGAGTGGTGCAGGTGCACGGGTACGACGACCATCATCGACGCCATGGTGAGGTTCGCGGCGCCGAGGACGAGAGCTCCGTAAACGGCGGATGAGCTGACGAGCCGGCGACGGTCACGCACGTTCTCGGACAGCGTCTCCCTGACGTGCCGGACCCCGGCCTGAGAGACCCCGTCCGGGAACGCCGTCAGGAGCCCAGGTGCCGCCAGGAACGCCAGCAGTGCGAGGACGTACAGCCCGGCGGCGTCGGGCAGCCCCAGCACGGAGGACAGTGCTGCGCTGGGACCGAGCAGCGCGGGACCGAGGACCGCTCCGGCGGCGACAGCCAGCATCGACGTACCCATCGCCCGTGCCCGGCCATGAGGTCCTGCCATGTCGGCGAGAACGTAGCGGCTCAGCATCACCGAGCTGTTGCCGGCCCCGACGAGGAAGTTGCCCGCGACCAGCAGGGGCAGCGACAGGCTGACCGCCGCAAGGAGCACGACGGCTGCGCCCACCGCCGCGACGAGGTAGCCGATCCGCAGGCCCAGCACGCGGCCGCGGGCGGCCATGATCCGGCTGAGCGGCAGCGCGGCTGCTCCGGCGCCCAGGACCAGTGCACCCAGGGGCGCGCCGGCAGCCGAGGGTCCGCCCACGACGTGCTCGGCGAGCAGCCCACCGGCGGCGGCCCCGGTGGCGAGGCCGAGCGAGGCCACCAGCTGGGCGCTGAGTACGCCGCCCCTGGCCTTGCGTTCGGCCCGGGTGGTGAGCAGGTCGGTCATCACGTCCTCCGTCCAGGAAGTTCTCTGTAGGAGAGACGGTCCCTGGCCGGCCTTCCGAACATCTTCCACCGACCTTCCCCGGGAGTGAAAGGAGGAAGAGAGCCGTGGCACTTGCCTCGGACAGGCGTCGTGCATGGGCCCGCTCGACCGGCGGGGTGATCCTGTGAGAACCGGCAATCGCGCGGGGGCGTGGCTAGGCTGAGGCATGGCCAAACCCCGCGACAAGCACGCAGATCGTGCCGACCAGAAGGTACCGAAGGCGATCTACGAGGCCGAGCTCTTCCGCCTGCAGGCTGAGCTGGTCAAGGTGCAGGAATGGGTCCGCGCCGAGGGGGAGCGGATCGTGGTGGTGTTCGAGGGCCGGGACGCCGCAGGCAAGGGCGGGACCATCAAGCGGATCACCCAGTACCTCAGCCCGCGGGTCGCCCGCATCGTGGCCCTGCCTGCCCCCACCGAGCGTGAGCGTGGGCAGTGGTACTTCCAGCGTTACATCGAGCAGCTGCCGCGTGCCGGGGAGATCGTGATCTTCGACCGCTCCTGGTACAACCGGGCCGGTGTCGAGAAGGTGATGGGGTTCTGCACGCCGGCGGAGTACCGCCGGTTCCTGCACCAGTGCCCGATCTTCGAACGGCTCGTCGTCGAGGACGGGATCAGGCTGCGGAAGTACTGGTTCTCCGTGAGCGACCAGGAGCAGCAGCGGCGCTTCAAGTCACGGCTGGAGGACCCGATGCGCCAGTGGAAGCTCTCCACCATGGACCTGGAGTCGATCACCCGGTGGGAGGACTACTCCCGCGCCAAGGACGAGATGATGGTGCACACCGACATCCCGGAAGCCCCCTGGTACGTCGTGGAGAGCGACGTGAAGAAGCGGGCGCGCCTGAACATGATGGCCCACCTGCTCTCGACGATCCCGTACGTCGACGTACAGCGTCCGGTCCTGGAGCTGCCGCGGCGGCCGAAGCCGAAGGGCTACGAGCGACCTCCGAGGGAGCACGCGACGTACGTCCCCGACCACTGCGCCACGCTCGGTCACACCTGACGGATCAGGTGGTCGAACGCCGACAGCGCGGCGGTCGAGCCCATGCCCATCGCGGTCACGATCTGCTTGTGGGGCACGGTCGTGCAGTCGCCGGCGGCGTAGACACCGGGGACCGAGGTGGCGCCACGGTCGTCGACCACGACCTCTTTGCGGTCGGTCAGGTCGATGGCGCCCTCGAGCCACTCCGTGTTGGGCAGCAGGCCGATCTGGACGAAGACACCTGCGAGCGCGACCTCGTGCTGCTCACCGGTGGCGCGGTCGTCGTACCTCAGCCCTGTGACGCGCACGCCGTCGCCGAGCACCTCGGTGGTGTTCGCGCTGACCACGACGTCGACGTTGGGCAGGCTGTTCAGCTTGCGCTGGAGCACGTCGTCGGCGCGGAGGCGGTCGTCGTACTCGACCAGCGTCACGTGCTCGACGACGCCGGCGAGGTCGATGGCGGCCTCCACACCGGAGTTGCCGCCGCCGACGACCGCGACCCGCTTGCCCCTGAACAGCGGGCCGTCGCAGTGCGGACAGTAGGTGACCCCCTTGTTGCGGTACTCGTCCTCGCCGGGGACGCCGATCTGTCGCCAGCGGGCGCCGGTCGCGAGGACCACGGAGCGGCCGCGGAGGACCGCGCCGTTGTCCAGCTGCACGGCGTGGAGGTCGTGCGCACCGGCCGGGACGAGCCGGGTGGCGCGCTGGAGGTCCATGACGTCGACGTCGTACTCGCTGACGTGCTGCTCGAGCTGCGCGGCGAGCTTGGGTCCCTCGGTGTAGGGGACGGAGACGAGGTTCTCGATCGCCATCGTGTCGAGCACCTGGCCGCCGAGACGCTCGCCGACCATGCCGGTGCGGATTCCCTTGCGGGCCGCGTAGATCGCGGCGGCCACTCCTGCCGGCCCGGCCCCCACCACGAGCACGTCGAACGGGTCCTTGTCGCCGAGCTCCTCCGCGGCCTCCTCGGACGCGCTGGTGTCGAGCTTGGCGAGGATCTGCTCGAGCGTCATCCGGCCCTGGTCGAAGGACTCGCCGTCGAGGAGGACCGTCGGCACCGCCATGACACCGCGGGCCTCGACCTCGTCCTGGAACAGCGCGCCGTCGATCGCGGTGTGGCTGATCCTGGGGTTCACCACGCTCATCAGGTTGAGCGCCTGGACCACGTCGGGGCAGTTCTGGCAGGACAGGGAGAGAAAGGTCTCGAAGCGGAGCTCACCGTCGAGGGCCTGGATCTGCGCGACCACCTCGTCGGGGACGGCCGGGGGGTGCCCGCCAACCTGGAGCAGGGCCAGCACGAACGAGGTCAGCTCGTGGCCGAGGGGCAGGCCGGCGAAGCCGACGGAGACGTCGGTGCCGGTGCGGACGATCGCGAAGGACGGCCGTCGTTCGTCGTGGCCGTCGTGGCGCACGGTGACCTGGTCGGACAGTGCGGCGACCTCGTCGAGGAGCTGGGCGAGCTGCGCAGACTTCTCGCCCTCGTCGAGGGACGCGACCAGCTCGACCGGGCGCTGGACGAGCTTCAGGTGCGTGGCGAGCTGCTTCGAGACGGCAGGGTCGAGCACGGGCACGGGGGACCTCCTGGGGCGGGGCGGAGAGCGGGACGGGCCGGGGTCGCGACGCCGGCGCGGGACGGGCCCGAGCCCGTCCCGCGCCGTGTCGGGTGAGGTCCTACGACCTCAGATCTTGCCCACGAGGTCGAGGCCGGGGGTGAGGGTGTCGTCGCCCTCCTCCCACTTCGCGGGGCAGACCTCGTTCGGGTGCTCCCGGACGTACTGCGCGGCCTTCACCTTGCGGAGCAGCTCGACGGCGTTGCGACCGACGCCCTCTGAGGTGATCTCCACGAGCTGGATGATCCCGTCGGGGTCGATCACGAACGTCGCCCGCTCGGCAAGGCCCTGACCCTCGCGCATCACCTCGAAGTTGTTGGTGATGGTGCCGGTCGGGTCCCCGATCATCGGGTACTGCACCTTCGCGATGGTGTCCGACGCCTCGTGCCACGCCTTGTGGGTGAAGTGCGTGTCGGTCGAGACCGAGTACACCTCGACGCCCATCATCTTGAAGTCCTCGTAGACGTCGGCGAGGTCGCCGAGCTCGGTCGGGCACACGAACGTGAAGTCGGCCGGGTAGAAGAACACCACCGACCACGCGCCGCGCAGGTTCTCGTCGCCCACCTCCACGAACGAGCCGTTGTGGAAAGCGGTGGCCTGGAACGGCTTCACTTCCGTGTTGATGAGTGCCATCAGGTGGGAACCTCCGTGATGTCTTGTCTGCGTGGAATATCCGGACATGCGCGGACAAGGATAGGTGCCCACCGCGACGCCTCGAGACAGTCGTCGCGCGACGTGCGACCTACGTCACGTCGGGCGTGGACGCAGGTTCGCCAGGGCACCCCGGACCCGTGCGCCGACCCGCTCGAGGGTACGTCGACGGGCGGCCCGTTGCTCCCCGGCGCGGTGGCGCCTCCACTCCCGCAGGGCGGCGCGGTGGGGGTCGCGGAGCTCGCGCTCGAGGTCCTGCCGTATCGCCTGGACGTGGAGGTCGCTGGCGAGCATGTGGTTCATGGTGTCCTCCGGGGATCAGTGCCGATGACGCCACACTGGCCCCGCCGCCTTCCCACGGCCTTCCATCGGCCTTACACCCTGGGAAGCGTGGGGGAAACCGTCTAGACGCCTGAGGGAACCCGCGCGCGACGGCCGCCGCTCCGCTGCGGGCGGACCTCGGTCCCGCGACCGTCGGAGAGGGCGAGGGCCACTGCCTCGGGCAGGGACAGCTGCGCGCCCTCCGCGCGCAGGCGCGTGAACACCGCCTCGCCCAGGGCGGCGCGGAGTCCCGCGACGACCCGCTCGTGCTCCGGCCGGTCACCGGGGTGCCGGGTGACACCGAGCATCTCCAGTGCGTGGTCGGCCGCTCCGACCAGGACGGCGCCCCGCTCGGGCCTCCCCAGGCCGAGCTCGGGGCCGGCGAGCTCGGAGATCGACCAGGCCGACATCATCCGACGCCCCCGTGCCCACGACATCCGCAGCGACTCACAGCCGAGGCGGCGCGCCTCGTCGTACTCCCCGCGGTGGTCCGCGAGGTAGCTGAGGTTCGCCAGGAAGGCGCTCAGGTGGGCGCGGTCGTGGGCCGCGACGGCGAGGTCGCGCCCCTCGGCGTACGCCACGTACGCCGTGTCGTCGTCGCCCTGGACGCGGGCGAGCTCGCCCTTGATGTTCAGCGACTGCGCGATCAACGGGCGCTCCCCGACCTCACGGGCGAGCCCGATCGACTCGTCGCACAGCCGCATCGCGACGTCGTAGCGATCCCGCTCTCCGATGTAGGTGCCCGAGGTCAGGCCGAGCGAGTAGGCCAGGTAACGGCGGTTGCCCTGCCTGCGGAAGCGCTGGACTGCGTCCTTCCAGTGTCGCCGCGCCACGCGCTGGTCGCGGGGCCACTCGACGAACCCGGCGGCGAGGTGGAGCCGGGCGACGAGCTCGTCGTCGAGCTCGGCGGCGTGCGCGAGCGACTCCGTGACCCACCTGCGCCCCTCGGCGTAGTGGCCCTCGCGGTGCCAGAAGGTGCCGAGGTCGGCGGCGAGGCGGGCGGCGAGCTCGACCTCGTCGTGCTTCTCGGCCCAGGCCCGGGCGAGTCGGATCTCCGGGAGGAACTCCATGGTGAGGTCGATCCACCGGTCGGCGGCCAGGGTCCACCGGTGCTCGTCGAGCTCGTCGGTCACCTCGGCGACGTACCGGGCGTGCTGCTCCTCGACCCAGGTTCGCTCGTCGCCGACGAGGAGGTCGCGGGCCCGTTCGCGCATCAGCTCGAGCAGGCCGAAGCGCCACTCACCCTCGCGGGGGCCGGGGAGACGGCGGACCAGGCTCTGGTCCACGAGCCTGCCGAGGGCGTCGAGGACCTCGCACGTCGCGTCGCTGCAGACGCGCTCCACGGCCTGGAGCGGCACCGCGGCGGCGAAGACACCGAGGCGTGCGAACAGCCGCCGCTCCTCGGGTCCGAGCAGCTGGAGGCTCCAGTCGATGGTCGCGGGGATGGTCTGTTGACGCGCGGGTGCGTCGCGGCGTGCTCCCGAGGACGACCCCAGCCGCGTCGCGAGCCGGGTCCGCAGCAGCGGAGGGGGCAGGGTGCGCACGTGGCCCGCAGCGAGCTCGATGGCGAGCGGCAGCCCGTCCAGCGTCCGGCAGATCGCCACCAGGTCGTCCAGGTTGTGGGCCAGGTCGAAGACCGGGTCCACCGCGGAGGCGACCTGGGCGAAGAGCTCCACGGCGTCGCCGGGACCGCGGGAGGGGACCAGGACGTCGTCGCCGTAGTCGTCGACCGGCAGCGGGGCGACGTCGAGCACGTGCTCCCCTGCCACGTTCAGGCGCGCGCGGCTGGTGCAGAGGACGCGAACCCCGTCGGACCACGAGACGATCTCGCCGACGAGGCCGCCGGCCTCGACGACATGCTCGTAGTTGTCGAGCACCAGCAGCAGCGATCGTCCGCGTAGCGCCTCGCGCAGGAGGTTGCGGGTGTCGGCCTGCGAGCCGTTGTGCACGCCGAGCTCGCGGACCACGAGCTCGGGAACCAGCTCTGGCCGGTCGACCTGGGTGAGGTCCACGAAGCAGGCCTCGACCGACTGCGTCTCGCTGTGTCTGAGCGCAGCCTCGACAGCGAGCCTGGTCTTGCCGACGCCACCGGGTCCCAGCAGGGTCACGATCCTCGACCGCTCGAGCCGGTCGAGCACCTGGGCGATGTCGAGCTCTCGACCGATGGTCCGGGTGGGCGGCAACGGGACCGGCGTCGCCCGACGGCCCGCCGGTCTTCCGGTCGCGTCCTCGACCGGCAGCGCGAGTGCCTCCTCACGGAGTGCGTGCGCAGCCTCGCCCGGGGACACCCCCAGCTCCGCGTCCAGCGCCTTCTCCAGACGCTCGAACTGGCGGAGGACGGCTCGGCGGTCCCGCCGCTCGAGCCGCTCGCGCATGACGCGCAGGTGGGCCTCCTCGTCGACCGGGTCGGCCTCGAGGAGCTCCTCCCAGCGGCCTGCCTGACGTAGCAGCTCGTGGTGGCGCAGGCGCCGGGTCTCTCGGGCCTCGTCCGTCCAGGGTTCGTACAGGTCTGAAGGCAGCAGGTCACCGCGGTAGTGCCCGAGAGCCTGCTCCGCGACGGTGGGGTCGGACTGCCCGGCAGCAGCGGCCGCCGCCCGGTCGAACGCGTCGATGTCGAGCCGAACGTCTGCCCCCGGCAGCAGGCAGACCAGGTCGCCGCTCAGGACGAGGGCGTCACGTACGCCGAGGGCGGCGCGGGCGTAGTGCGCCGCCTTGTGGAGCCGGGGCGCCGCCTCGTCGACGAGGAGATCGGGCCACAGAGCGTCCATGACCTGCTCGCGCAGCATCCGCCGGCCCGGCTGAAGCGCAAGCAGCTTCACCAGCGACGCGGCGGCACGTCGCCGCCAGGCGTCTGCCGGGACCTGCTCGCCGTCGACGGCGACCTCGAAGCCGCCGAGGAGGCGTACGTCGACCTGCATGTCCTCCCTCGCCCACAGGATCCGCCCGATTCTAGGACTGCGGAACCGGCCCGACCGGGTCATTTTTGGTGGCTGACTGGTCCACCGGGCCGGTGCCCCCGCATGCTGGAGTCGGACTTCGATGCTGGGGGAGGCGCTGTGAGCCATCCGAGACCGCTTCCGCACGCCACCGCCTGGCGAGGCGTGGCACGTTGCGTCGCCTCCTCGATGGGGTTGCTCACCCAGGGGCGCATCCACCGTCGAGCCGACCACGTCGGCCGGGTCATCCGGTTCGCGGACGGCAACGAGGGCCGCGTCTTTCGTGAGACGGTCGTGGACCGTCCCCCTGCCGCCGACCCCTGCGTGCTGCTCGTGGCCTTCAGGCTGAGAGGTGTCCACGGCCGCGGACATGCGGCCTTCGAGCGCGAGAGCCTGCTCAACACCCCGCTGTTCGTGGGCTTCCCCGGCTTCGTGTCCAAGCTCTGGCTCGCGCACGACGCGCACGGTACCTACCGGGGTCTCTACGAATGGGACGGCCCAGGCAGGGCGGAGGACTACGCCCGTGCCCTGTGGCGTGTGCTCGAGCTCGTCAGCGAGAGGGGGTCGATCGACTTCCGGGTCCTGCCCGGCCTGCGCCGCGACGACGTCCTGGCCGAGCCCACACGGCTCGACGGCCACCTCCGGCACGAGAGGGAGTCATGGTGGCGCGTCGTCGCGGTGGCCTGAGCTCACGCCCGGACGTGCTCGTCGTCGGTGCCGGACCGACGGGGCTCGCGGCCGCCCTCCAGGCCCACGACCACGGGGCCTCGGTGCGGGTCGTCGAGCGTCGACCCGAGGCGTTCCGGCCGTCGCGGGCGATGATCATGCACCCGCGCGCCCTGGAGAGCCTGCGCCCTCTTGGGGTGACCGAGGAGCTCGTCGACCGCGGCGACGTCTCCCCGAAGGCCCGGCTGCACCTGGGTGGCAAGGTGGTCGCCGCGCAGCTCGCCGACGTGGCCCTGCCCGACACCGCCTTCCCCCACCTGACCCTGCTGCGCCAGATGGACGCCGAGGAGGTGCTCGCGCAGGCGCTCGTGAAACGCGGTGTCCAGGTCGAGCGCGGCACCGAGCTGGTGGGCCTCGCCCCGGGTCCCGAAGGCGAGCCGGTGCGGGCGGCCCTCCGTTCCCAGAGCGGTCCTGAGGAGGTGACCTGCAGGTTCGTCGCCGGGTGCGACGGCCCGGCAAGCACTGTCCGTGGCCTGGCCCGGATCGGGTGGCACGGAGGTGCCTACCGCGAGGAGGTGGTCCTCGCCGATGTGGAGCTCGAGGGAGACCTCGAGCCGGACGTGCTCCACGTCGTGGCCGGCAGGGAGGGCCTGGTGTTCGTGTTCGCCCTCGGGGAGGGGGCCTCGTGGCGGGTGCTGGCCACCCGGCCGAGCCACGACGAGCACAGCGCGTTCGGGCAGCCCGGCCACGAGGTCCCGGCCTCCGACGTACAGGAGCTGCTGGACGCGGCCGGGCTCGACGCTGCGGTCACCGAGATGCGCTGGTCGGCGCAGGTGCGGCTCCAGCACCGGCTCGCCGACGCCTTCCGCCGGGGACCGCTGTTCCTCGCCGGCGACGCAGCGCACGCGCACTCGCCGGCCGCCGCGCAGGGCATGAACACCGGCATCCTGGACGCGGTGAACCTCGGCTGGAAGCTGGCCTTCGCGTCGGCCGACGGCACGAACGCCCGCCTGCTCGCGTCGTACGGCCAGGAGCGCCGGCCGGTCGCCCGCCAGGTCCTCGCCCTCACCCACCTGGTGTTCTTCGCCGAGGCCTCGACGAACCCGCTCCCGGCTTTCCTGCGCGGGCGCCTGGTCCCGCTGGCGGCGCCCGCTTTCCCATTGCTGCTGGGACAACCACGTCTCATGGCCGAGGTGGTGCGGGTGCTGTCGCAGCGCTGGGTGCGCTACCGGCACAGCCCGCTCTCGGTGGAGGGGACCCCGCGGGGTGACAGCCGGACGCGACCTGGTGACCGGCTGCCGGACCAGTCGGTGGCGTACGCCGGGGGGACGGCCCGGCTGCACGACCTGACTGCCCGGCCGGGGGTGCACGTCCTGCTGGAGCGTGACGCCCGGGACCTCGACGCGGCCCTCCTCGGGCCACACGTGACGGTGCACCGGCTGGGCACCCCCGGCCGGGGACTGGTCGCGGTGCGGCCCGACGGCCACGTCGGGTTCCGCTGCGGGGAGGCCGACCCGGCCCAGCTAGGTGCGTGGCTCGACCTCGCCGGCGCCCGGTGACCCGCCGCGATCATTGCGTGCGAACGACGGTGAAGGTGCGCGTGAACAGGACCTCCTCCTGCCAGGTCATGCCCTCCATCGTGACCCGGACCCGGGTCCCGTCGTCACGGACGGTGACCAGGCCGAACTGGCCGCCGCCGGGGATCACCGGTCCGGTGTAGGGGCCGCCCTTGACGCTGCCCTTCCGGTCCAGCGACGCGGCGTGGAACAGCGGGAAGCCTGCGTTCCCGGAGTCCGAGTAGTCGGTGTTCGTCCCGTCGTCGTAGGCGAGCATGTGCGCGTCGCCGCTGATCATGAGCAGGTTGTCGACGCCGTTGTCGGCGATGGCATTCCCGATCGTGCGGCGCTCCTCGGCGAAGGCGGGCCACCTGTCGGAGGTCGGGTCGGGCTCGCCAACCCAGGGCGCCCCGTTGGCCCACACGACGAGACCGTAGCGGTCGGCCTGCTCGATCTCGTCCAGGAGCCAGCCGAGCTGCTCCTCGCCGAGCATCGACCGTGGTGGTTCATCCGGAGCGTCCCGGGCGGACCGCGGGTCGGTGAGGATGAACCGCACGTCGCCGACCGTGAACGTCTGGAAGATCGCCGACTCCGGACCTCCCCGCAGCGGGTAGTGGGGGACGAACGAGCGGTAGATCTCCATCGTCGCCGGCTTGGCCGCGGCGGTGCTGTCGGCGTCGTTCCCGCCGAAGTCGTGGTCGTCCCACACGTAGGCGAACGAGGTGGATGCGTAGAGGGCGGCCTGGGCCGGGGAGGACAGGTTCGCGTCGTACTGGCGGCGGACCATGGTCGTGTCGTTGCGGTCCACGTCGCCGTAGTACCAGTCGCCGTGGTTGAGGAAGAACAACGGCCGCTGGTGGCGGATCACGTCGTACACCACGCCGTTTGAGCCGGTTCGCGAGCAGGAGGCGAACGCGAAGGTGAACGACGCCGGGCCCCGCGGGAAGGTCGCGAAGTGACCGACCCGCCCGCGGTAGACCTCGCCGTCGAGCTCGAGGGCGTAGTAGTAGTCCCGATCGGGTGTCAGCCCGTCGACGGTCAGCGAGACCACGTGCCCGGAGGACTCCTCGGAGCGCTGCGGCTCGGAGTACACCGGGTCGGCCAGCTCGGTGGTCCCCCCGACGACCAGCCGGACCCGGTCGGCGTCGTCCTCGGTCCTCGCCCTCACGGTGACACCGGTGTCGGTGACCGCGCCGGACCACATCCAGTCGATCACGTCGCCAGGTGCCGCGGGGGTGGTCGAGGTCGCGTGGGTCGGTCCCCAGTTGGTGCTGTAGTTGGTGCCCGCGAAGTAGACGAGCCCGCTGAGCACGACCGCGGTCGTGACGGCGACGGCCAGGGCAGAGCGCAGGGTGGCCACCCGGTGCCACTGCAGCCACAGCAGGAGCGCGGGCACGAACCCTGCTATGGCGACGACCAGCGCCACCCACGGTGCGTACTGCACCGAGGAGGCGTAGCCGAGCAGGGTCGCGAAGAAGGCGACCAGGATCGCCCCGGTCACGTGCCAGCGTGCAGCGACCAGCACCCCGACCACGATCAGCGCGACCAGGGCGATGTTGAGCGGTATCTCCAGGCCGTAGCCCATCACCCCGGACTCGGGGATGCGGGGGATGCCGCGGGTGACGGCGAGGTAGCCGAAGACAGCCGCCAGGAGGAGGCTCCAGACCAGCGCAGCCCGGTAGAGCGGGTGCTGCCGGCCTTCGAGCGCCGGCTCCGGGGGCGGCCCAGCCGAGCCCTCCCCGTGCCAGCCGCAGTCGTCGCAGCGGGCGTGGAGACTCGACGGATGTCGTACGACGGCCAGGGCCGCCACCGCAGCGAGAGCGCCGAGGGATGCGGCTCCCAGCACGTCCAGTGGCCAGCGCAGCGCTGCCGAGACCTCTTGCAACGACGTGCCGATCACGAGCAACCAGAGCACGACACCGGCAGTCGCGGCGAGTGCGCGGCTGCGGGTGAGCAGGTGCAGGCTGACGGGGACCATCAGCGCCAGGACGGCGAGCGCCGCCACCGCCACGCTCGGGTAGCTGTCGGAGCCGGTCAGGTAGGAGTCGAACGGACGTGGCCGGGAGACCACCGCCTGCAGGAGGAATCCGACACCGACCGCGCCGATCAGTGCCAGGAGGTAGCCCGCCACGTGGGCCCGGCAGCGCCACCCGAGGAGGCCAGGCAGCGCCAGCAGCGCGATGACGGGCAGAGACCGGACGATGTCGAGTTGGTCGAGCAACGCAGGAAGCTCCAGTGCCCGTACCTGGTAGTAGAGCCACTCGTCGGCCGGCGGGTTCGCCCAGGCCGCCAAGGCGGAGACGACCGACGTCCAGACGGTGAGCACACCGAGCGCGAACACGTAGCCGCGGCGCGGCGAGGGCTCGAGGTCGGTCATGGGGCTGCTCCTCCCTTCCACTCTCCTGCGTCGGGAGGGGCCCGGGAAGGGGCCGATGGTCCCTGGGAGGGGCGTGGGCGGACCAGCCGAGCCCGTGACCTACGGCCCTGGGAAACGCTGCCCCCACGCAGAAGACTGGACGGCAGCAAAGGCTGCGAGAGGTCAGTTCTATGGCCGTGACGTCAGAGGCGATGCAGGTGCACCACGTCTGCGCGCTCGCCGAGGACAGCGCCCTCGACCCAGGGGTGAGCGGCTCCAAGGCGGCAAGCATCGCGTCAGCCTGCCGGGACGGTCTGCCCGTGATCCCGGGCTTCGTGGTGACGACCCGAGCCCACGAGGATTACCTCCGCGCAGGTCGGACCCTGACCTCCTCGACCACCGGTGCCCTCGAGGACGCCTGGGCCGACTTCACCGAGCGGGGCCGGCACCCGGTCATCGTCCGTTCCTCCTCCACCGTCGAGGACGTGGCGGCCAGCTCGATGGCCGGACGCTTCCGCACCGTCCTCGACGTGCGGGACCGCGCCGGCTTCCTCGCCGCCGTGACCGCCGTGTGGGCTTCTGCCGACGAGGTAGGCACTGGCCCGACCCCGAGCCCCATGGGTGTTCTCGTCCAGAGGCACATCGAGCCGAACCGTTCCGGGGTGATGTTCGGGGTCGACCCGGTCACGGGGGAGCGGGCCAACATCGTCGTCGAGGCCGTGAGCGGCGGCCCGGACAAGCTCGTGAGTGGGCAGGTCACCGCACAGCACTACGTCGTGAGCCGCCGCGGCCGGCTCATCAGTCTCGACCACAGGTCGGTGTACCGCCTCGGGCTCCACGACCACGCCCGCCGCCTGCTCGGCCCCGGTGACGTCCTCTCCCTGGCGGCGCTGGCGCGGCGCACCGAGCGCGTCTTCGGGGTGCCCCAGGACATGGAGTGGGCGATCGACGAGGGCGGGGACCTGTGGCTGCTCCAGAGCCGACCGGTGACGGCCACCGCCCAGGCCGCCCCCACGACAGGCCCGGTCCTCGGGCCCGGGCCGCTCGGTGAGACCTTCCCCGACCCGCTCGGCGAGCTCGAGGTGGACCTGTGGGTCCGGCCGCTCCGCGAGGGCGTCGTGGACGCGATGCACGGGACGGGGGCGGTGCCAAAGGCCAGGGTCGCCGGCTCACCGGTGCTCATCACCGTCCACGGTCGGGTGGCCGCCGACCTCGAGCTCTTCGGCTACGTGCGCACGCGCAGACCGCTCGGCCCGCTCGACCCGCGCCCGGCGGTCCGGCAGCTGAGGGTGGCCTGGCGCACCGGCTCGCTCCGGGCCGAGCTGCCCGGCCGGGTGGCAGCGTTGGTGGCCGAGACCGACCGCTGGCTGTCCGGGGTCGACCTGCGAGGGTCGGACGAGCTGGGGCTGGTCGCCACGCTGGAGGAGGCGGTCGAGCTGCTTCGCCGGCTGCACCACGACGAGGCTCTCGCCGGAACGCTCCTTCCACCTGCCGAGACCACTGCAGGGGCGCTCGCACTGAGGGTTCTGGGCTCGGCGGACCCGCACCTGTCCCGAGAAGAGCTGGTCCGGCACCATCCCGTGCTGCTGGCGCTGGTCCCTCCGTCCATGCGCGAGGGGATCGAGCTTCCGCCAGCGCCCCAGGTGACCGGGGTCAAGCCGCCGACTGCCCTCGGCGAGCGGGAGCAGGTCCGGTTGCGTGCCCGGTGGGTCCAGGAGCTGACGGTGCGTGCCGCCAACGACCTCGGCCGTCGGCTCAAGGCACGGGGACTGCTCGAGCACCACACCCAGGTCGGACTGCTCCACCTCGACGAGCTGAGACCGCTGCTCGTCGCCACCGAGCCACCGGCGGTGATCGACGAGCGTCGCGTCCGAGAGGTCCGGCTCGCGTTCAGCGCACCGCTCCCCGCGCAGTTCCGACTCGGAGCGGACGGCGAGCCGGTGCCGGTCGGCCGTCCCCGGGTCACCCCGGGGTTCGGTACGCCGGCCGGCGGAGGTCGTGGAATGGGGACGGTCCGTCACGGCTCGGTGCGGCGGCCTCCCTCGCCGGGTGACGTGCTCGTCGTACGCACCCTCGAGCCGGGTCTGGCCGGGTGGCTCCCGGGGCTGGCCGGGCTGGTGGCGGAGACCGGGGCGAGCCTGTCGCACCTGGCAATCCTCGCCCGGGAGTACGGCGTGCCCACCGTGGTCGCCGTCCACGATGCGCTCAACCGATTCCCGGCGGGGTCGCGGATGGTCGTCGACGGAGGGACCGGGGAGGTACGCCTCGCCGGAGAGGAGGAGCCGTGACCAGACTGGTGGCCCGCGCGGTGCTGTGGATCACCCTCGCCGCGGTCGTCGTGGTCGCGGGCGTCCACTTCATCTACTACCTGGCGAACTGGGAGTGGAGCAGGTCCGGCATCGCGGGGCTGGCCCTCGTCTCCGCGCTGGTCGTCGGAGGGACGTTCCTGGTGCTGGGACGGCTGCGGCGGCTCGAGCGAAGGGTCGAGGAGGTCCTCCTCGCACTCAAGGTCCCGCCAACCGCCCCAGCTGTCCCTTCCCTCACCGACACCCCGACCCCTGACCTTGAGCCGCGACCCGACTTCCCCTGGCTCGCCACGCCGACCGCCACCCATGCACTCGGGGCGGTGCTCCTGGCACTGGTGGCGTGGGAGTCTCCGGACCAGAGCGTGTTCATCCCGGTCTTCCTCGCGGCGGGGATCGTGATCTCGGCGGTCGCCGGGGGAGTCGAGCAGGTCGCCGCACTTCGGCACCGCGGATCTGCCGGCGCCACCCTCGACGCGGCCCGGCCGACCGCCCGCGAGGTCCTGGGCCGTCGGCCGGGGACGACCCTGCTCGCCCTGGTGGTCGCGGGTGCAGCGGTGGCCGGTCTGGCCGTGGGGGGTCTCTACCTCCTCAGCCACTACTGGTCGGAGCCGATCGGGTCGGGAGTGACCACGATGACCGTGGTGGTCGACAATCGCGGCCCGACCACGACCGACATCGCTGTCGTCGAGACGGTGGGCCGCTACTGCACCCTGAACTCCGGCACCCATGTCCGGTTCCGCGGTGTGCAGACGGGGCCAGGGGAGGCAACCACGCTCAGGGTGTCGCCACTCCTCGACGAGGACGCCCAGAACCGTTTCGTCGGGTGCGTGGAGGACGCCGTCCTCGAGTGGCACCGGCTCACGGTGACGGCGACCGAGCTCACCCCACGCTGACTCGTCGCATTGGTGCACACCAGGTCCGGCCTTGTCGAGGTCGCGGAGGCGGGCCACGGACCGCCGGTCCTCGTGGTCCACGGCGCCGCCGGTGGCTTCGACATGGGGCTGCGGGTAGGAGCGGCGTCCTGGGGGACGACTTCCACGTCATCGCCCCGTCGAGGTTCGGGTACCTCGGCACGCCATGCCGACCGACGCGTCTCTGGACGACCAGGCCGATGCCCTCGCGGCTCTGCTTGAGGCTCTCGAGGTCGCGACCGTCGCCGTCTCGGCCGGGGCCCAACCAGCGACCCGCTTGGCCCTGCGTCACCCCGAGCGAGTTCGGGCGCTCGTGCTGATCACCCCGGCGCTCTACCTCCCGCCCTCGCCCGGCCCACCCGACGCCGGCCCACCCGACTTCGTCATGGACCATCTGCTCGGTTCGGACCTCCTGGTCTGGGCTGTCGGACGTCTCGCGCCGGGGCTCATCGTCTGGGTTGCTGGAGTTCCCCGTGCTCTCGACCGCCAGGTCACTACCGAGGACCGCGCGAAGTTCGTCGGCTGGTTCTTCCCGGCGAAGCTGCGTCACGTCGGTCTGGCCCATGACGGGGGCACGACCACGCCGATCGCCCCGGACCTGCCCATCGAGGAGCTGCGAATGCCGGTGCTGCTCGTCTCCGCCGAGGACGACCCCTACTTGACCGCCGACGTCGTGCGCTACTCGGCTCGGCGGCTCCCCGCCGCGGAGGTCCTCGTCTGCGAGTCCGGCGGGCACGTCCTCCTGGGGCAGGACGCCCGGGTGGCCGACGAGGTCCGGCGCTTCCTCGTCGGGTGAGGTGAGGTCACCGCTCGGGGTCACGACCGTGCGGGCCACCGGGGGGTGCGGACCGCGATCGCGGCTCGCGCACACCGGCCACGATCGGCGCACGTGTTGACCGGTTCGGGGCCTTTGCCCCTGGGCCGCGACGGCTCGACCGAGCACGCTTGGGGCGAGAGGTGGTGCAGATGCGCATCCTCGTCGCCCACGCGAGCCGGCACGGGGCCACCCAGGTGATCGCCACCGTCGTGGCCCGGGTGCTCGAGCGCGCCGGCCACGCCGTCGACGTGCTGCCCGTCGGGGAGGTGGGCGACCTCGCTGCGTACGACGCGGTGGTCGTGGGCAGCGCCCTCTACCGCAGGCGCTGGCTGGCGGAGGCGACTGGCTTCGTCCGCGGCAACCGGGAGGCACTCGCGGCGCGGCCCGTGTGGCTGTTCAGCAGCGGTCCCCTCGGCTCGGAGGCGGCTGTCGCCCCTGCCGAGCTACCCGAGCTGGAGCAGGCAGCAGCGCCGCGCGGACACGTTGTCTTCCGCGGGGCGCTCGAGGTGGGGCAGCTGACCTTCCGGGAGAGGCTGCTCCGAGGCCTGCCGCGAGCTCGGAGGTCGCTGCCCGAGGGGGACTTCCGCGACTGGGACGAGGTCGACCGCTGGGCGCAGGCCATTGTCCGCGGGGTGGGGCAGCCGAACCCCCTCCCGGCGCCGTGAGCAGCTCGCTCGACCGTTGCCGGTTTCCCGGCGCAGGATGGGAGGCATGGAGATCCTGCGCTACACCGCCTTCAGCACGGACCCGGACGGCGGCAACCCGGCCGGTGTCGTGCTGGACAGCTCGAGCCTGACGCCCGAGGAGATGCAGCTGATCGCGACCGAGGTCGGCTACTCGGAGACCGCGTTCTTGGCTCCTCGTCCCGACGGAGGGTTGGACATGCGCTACTTCAGCCCCCGGGCCGAGGTGCCCTTCTGCGGTCACGCGACCATCGCTGCCGCGGTCGCTCACGCCGAGCGGCACGGGGAGGGGGAGCGGGTCCTCCAGACGGCAGCAGGGGAGGTTCCGGTGGAGACCAGGCGAGGCGCCGACGGACAGCTGACCGCGACGTTGACCAGCGTCCGCCCGCGCGTCGACCCGCTCGACTCCGCCGACGTCGACCGGCTGCTGCGGATCCTCGGCTGGCCCCATACCGTCCTCGACGGGGACCTGCCTCCCCACGTCACCTACGCGGGCGCCCAGCACCCGGTCATCGCGGTGAGCGACCGGTCGGCGATGGAGGCCATGTCCTACGACTTCGCGAGCCTCGACGAGCTCACCGCGGAGCGTGGCTGGACCACGGTCAACGTGGTGTGGCGTGAGTCGGGGACGACCTTCCGCTCCCGCAACGCGTTCCCTCCCGGTGGGGTCGTGGAGGACCCGGCCACCGGGGCGGCCGCCGCCGCGCTGGGTGGCTACCTGCGTGCACTCGGCCTCGTCGAGCCGCCGGTGCGGGTCACGGTGCACCAGGGTCACGAGATGGGCCGTCCGAGCACGCTCCTCGTGGACGTGCCGGCCGGCACGGAGACGGGGATCGCGGTCTCCGGCAACGCGGTCCCGATGCCGGGAATCGGGTGAAACCTGTGCAGAAGGCGCAGAGCCGCCCGTAGCCTTTGCCGCAGGAGGCCTGGATGGACTTGGGGACGTTGTACCGCGACATCGTCGAGACGTCCCTCGACGGCATCTGGGTGATCGACGCCGAAGGGTGCACCCTCTACGCGAACCGGCGCATCGCCGAGCTCCTCGGGCGCGCACCGGCCGAGCTGGCGGACCTCACCGTCTTCGACGCCCTCGACGAGGACGGCCGGCGCCAGTTCACCGACCACCTGCGCGACCTGGCCCGCGGGCAGGTGCACCCGCACGAGGTCGAGTGCCTGTGGGTCCGCAAGAGCGGCGAGCAGCTGTGGGTGCTGGTCCGTGAGAGCACGCTGTACGACGCGGACGGCAACGTCTCGGGCTTCCTCCACCGGGTCACCGACTACTCCGAGCGCCGCCGGCTCTTCGACGAGCTCAGCCACAGCCGGCTGATGCTCGCAGAGGCGCAACGCATCGCCAACATCGGCAGCTACGAGTGGGACATCGTCGACGACGTCATCACCGTCTCCGACGGGTTGCACGCGCTCCACGACCTGCCGCAGGAGGAGCTCGGCCACACGTACCCGGCGTTCCTGGCGACGGTCCATCCCGACGACCGTCACATCGTCGACGAGGCCGTCGCCGCCGCGCTCGAGGGGGCCGACGAGTTCGACTTCGTGGTCCGTGTGACGCGCAACGGGGAGCCCACGTGGATGCGGGGGCGGGGCGAGGTCTTCCGTGACGACGAGGGGGTCCCGGTCCGTGCGCGCGGCACCCACCAGGACGTCACCGACGCCAAGGAGTCCGAGCTGGTCCTGCGTGACCTCGTCGCCCAGAACACCCTCATGCAGGTGATGGCGACCGCGGCCAACGAGTCCGAGACCCTCATCGACCTGCTTGCGGTCGCCCAGCCGCTCCTGCTGCACCACGACGACTGGGTGCGCGGCCGTGGGTTCCTGCCGAGCAGCGAGCACCCCGACGGCCTGGTCCAGCTCCACCTGGACCGCGAGGAGCGCGACCTCGACGCGCAGCAGCCCGAGCTGGTCGCCTTCGAGAGCGCCCTGGCTGCCCGGGCGCTGCGGGAGCGCACCCAGGTCTGGGACGAGGAGACCCACCCGGGGCGGCCGTCGATCGCCTTCCCGGTCATGCTGGGCGACGAGGTCACGGTCGTCATCGTGATCACCTCGAGCGCGCCCTTCGAGCGGCACACGATGATCCGGGCGATGATCGACCAGGTGGCCGTGCAGATCGGCCGGGTCGCCGAGAGGGAGCGGGCCGCGAAGGAGCTCGCGGCGGCCCGCGACGCGGCCATGGAGGCCTCACGCCAGAAGTCGGACTTCCTGGCCACGATGAGCCACGAGATCCGCACTCCGCTCAACGGGGTCATCGGCCTCAACGACCTGCTGCTGCGCACCGACCTCGACCCGCACCAGCAGCGGCTCGCCGCAGGGGCCCAGATCGCCAGCCGGTCGCTGCTCGGGGTGATCAACGACATCCTCGACTTCTCCAAGATCGAGGCCGGCAAGCTCGAGCTCGAGAACGTCGACTTCGAGGTGCGCGCGGTCTTCGACCAGGTGGCCAGCGTCCTCGCCGAGAGCGCCCGCAGCAAGGGTCTCGAGCTGCTCGTCTCCTGCCACCCCGACGTGCCGGAGCTCCTCAACGGCGACCCCACCCGCCTCGCACAGGTGATGACCAACCTCGGCTCGAACGCGGTGAAGTTCACCGAGGAGGGGGAGGTGTTCGTGCGGGCCACCGCCGAGCCGGGGCCGTCCGGAACGACCGTGCTGCGGGTCGAGGTCGTCGACACCGGTGTGGGCGTCGACCCCGACAAGGCCGACCACATCTTCGAACCGTTCTCCCAGGCCGACGCCTCGACGACCCGCCAGTACGGCGGCACCGGCCTCGGGCTGGCCATCTCGAGCGAGATCGTGGCCGCCCTGGACGGCGAGATCGGCGTGGAGAGCACCCTCGGCCAGGGGGCGGCGTTCTGGTTCACCGCGTGCTTCCGGTCCGCGGGGACCCGGCCCACCGGCAGCGACGAGATCCGGCAGCGCGACGTGCTCGCCGGGCGACGGGTGCTCGTCGTGGACGACAACGCGAACAACCGGCTCATCCTCAGCGAGCACCTCAGTCGCTGGGACGTGCGATCCGCCACCGCGCCCGGGGCGCTTCGTGCGCTGGAGACCATGCGCAAAGCGGCCTGCTCCGGGGAGCGGTTCGACGCGGTGCTGCTCGACATGGCCATGCCGGAGTACGACGGCATGCAGCTCGCTGCGATGGTCCGGGCGGACCAGGACCTCGCACGGACCCCGCTGATCATGCTCACCTCCTCCGCAGAGCCGGGCGGGGAGGAGCTCCTCGCGGCAGGCATCGTGGAGTGCCTGACCAAGCCGGTCCTCGCCGGCGACGTGGTCGACGCGCTGCTGCGGGCCTTCGACGGCGAGGAGCACGTCCGTCGACGTACCCCCTCCGACGCGGCCGCCCGGGGCGAGTCGACGGGGGGCTCGGACCGGCCGCGACTGCTCGTGGTGGAGGACAACCCCGTCAACCAGCTCGTCGCGCTCGGCATCCTCGAGACGCTCGGCTACGCGGCGGACACCGCCGACGACGGGGTGGAAGCGGTTGAGGCGTGGAAGCGGGGCGGGTACGCCGGAGTGCTGATGGACGTGCAGATGCCGCGCATGGACGGCTACGCGGCGGCCCGGGCGATCCGCGACCTCGAGCCGGAGGGTCAGCGCATCCCGATCCTCGCGATGACCGCCGCCGCGGTCGAGGGCGAGCGGGAGAAGTGTCTCGCCGCCGGCATGGACGACTTCCTCACCAAGCCCGTGAACCCCGAGGCCCTCGGGGCGATGCTGCGGCGCCGACTGGGCGGCGGCTCAGGAGACCGGCCCGGGGTCCTGCCCGAGTCGGGAGTGCGCGATGGGGTCCTCGATCTCGACCGGCTCGACATGCTCCGCGACCTCGACCCCGGCGGCACCGGCTACCTCGACAAGGCGATCGCGAACTTCGTCGCCCGGGCAACCGAGTCAGCCCACGCGATCGGGTCGGCCACCGCGGCCCGGGACCCCGCGGCGCTCACCGCGGCCGCGCACCGGCTCAAGGGCAGCGCCCTCAACCTCGGCCTACCCGTGGTCGGCCACCTCGCGCACGAGCTCGAGATGCTCGGCGACGCCGGCAGCACCGTAGGGGCCCAGGCCCTGCTCGAGGACCTCGAGTCGGCGCTCTCGCGCGCCGTCACCGGAGTGCTCGACTACCAGAACGCCTACCAGCGACCGGTCGGGAGTGATGCCCATGCCCACTGACAACGCTCGGCGGACGGTCGAGGTCGGCGCGCCCCTGGCGGACGTGCTCGCCACCCTCCGCGACGTGGAGAGCCAGGCCGAGTGGATCCCCGAGATCCTCGAGGCGGAGGTCCTCGAGGAGTACGACGACGGTCTGCCCGCCACCGCGCGCTTCAAGGCGTCGGCCACCGTGGGCACCGACGAGTACACCCTGTCCTACGAGCACCGCGACGACGGGATGTCGTGGCGGATGGTCAAGGGGCGGCTCCAGACGGGGCAGGAGGGGGACTACACCCTCGCGAAGGCGGGCCGTGGCCGGACGTCGGTGACGTACTCCCTGACGATCCACCACAACCTGCCGCTGCCGGGCTTCATCCGCAACAAGGTGATCAAGGGGCTCGTCGACAGCACCCTCGAAGGCTTGCAGGCCAGGTTCGAGGGTGCTGCCTGAGGGTCAGAGCGCCAGGCCGAGCACGAGCAGCACCGTGATGAGCGCGGCGAGACCGACCCAGATGATGATGTCTGCCCGAGCCTCGACGAGCAGCCTCAGCTGGTGGCCGGCCCGGCCGGTGCCCAGGGCCTGCTCGGCGTCGACGACGCGGGTGAGGCCGATGCCGGTCACGACGAGGGCGGCGGCGCAGACGGTGCAGAACAGGCACAGCGCACCCATGGCGAACGCCGACTGCTGCATGTACCAGGTCAAGAAGCCCGCCATGCCGACGGTGACGCCGAGCAGGGTGGCGAGGTAGGGGCGCGAGAGCCGGGACCCGAGCAGGCCGGCGAGGCCGGCGGAGGCGAGGATCGCGAAGACAGGCACGCTGATCATCGCGTTGGGGATGCCGAGCGCCGAGGACTGCCACTGGGTGTAGACGCTGTTGCAGGAGAGGACCGCGTTGATGTCGCAGATCGAGCCTGACGTGTCACCGCCGGCGTAGGCGATCCGCTCCACGAGCTGCCAGACCCCGGAGACCACGCCCGCGAGCCCACCGACGAGCATCATCGTGAACCAGCCGCGGGCCGGCCCCGCGGCCTGCTCGACCTCGCGCCGGGTCGTCTCACGTACGCGTACCGCTGTGGCCATGGTGCGTCCCCTCTCGGTGCGGCCAGGGGTCGTCCCGGCCATGCCTGGTCTCGATGATCCAGGCTCGTCCGTTTGGTCCCCAGGGTCCTCCGTCCCCTCCCACTGGGGCCCTATGGCCGGGGCGGTCAGACGGGCTCGGCGTCGCCGAAGCTCATGGCGAGGTTCCCGATGACGGTGCTGAACAGCGCCCGCCGGGGGAGCCCGAGACCGGCGAGCTCGCGGGCCATCGGGTGGTCGCCGAGGCGCAGGTCCGCGCCGCCGGGGCGAGAGCGGACGTCGCGCGGATCCATCTCCCACGAGGTGTGGCGGGTGACGCCGTCGAGGCAGGAGTACGCCGTGAGGGCGAGGTTGCTGCCGGGGGCGGGCAGGGGCAGGCCGGGCCGGACCCGCAGGTCGACGACGAGGTGCCCCTCCTGGCGGACCATGACCCGCCTGTCGGGTCCTGTGAGGTCGGTGTCGAACTCCGCGAGGGTCTTCGGGAAGCCCCAGATCTCCCGGCCGGCCGCCATCGTGAACTCCCCGTCGACAGGCAGGCGGTGGATCAGCACGCCGGCGCGCCCGCGGAGGAGGGAGCGCAGGTCGCCGAGCGTCGTACGCCGAGCAGGGGCATCGTGCCGTCGGACGAGGACGCAGACCCCGAGCTCGTCGTACGGGCCGAGGTCGCCGTCGACGTACCGGACCGCCACGATGCCGACCACGGACCGTCCGGGACGGTGCGGCAGCACCTGGAGCCCGGAGTGGTCGATCATCGCCTGGGCGCGGCCGGCGGGCACGGAGAACATCGCGGTGGCCGCCTGTGCGGTGCGGACCTCGACGGGCATGGCCACCGGAGTGCCGAGGACGGTGTGGACGGAGGGCGACATGGCCCGATTCTAGAACAGGTTCTAGGATCAGGTGGTCGAGAACCGCCGCAGCCGGAGGCTGTTGGTGACCACGAAGACCGAGCTGAACGCCATGGCCGCGGCGGCGATCAGCGGGTTGAGGAAGCCGAGCGCCGCGAGCGGGATGGCCGCGACGTTGTAGGCGAAGGCCCAGAACAGGTTGCCCTTGATCGTGCGCAGCGTCGCCCGGGCCAGCCGGATCGCGTCCGGAGCCGCCAGCAGGTCGCCGCGGACCAGCGTCAGGTCGCTCGCCTCGATCGCGACGTCGGTGCCGGTGCCCATCGCCAGTCCCAGGTCGGCCTGGGCCAGCGCGGCGGCGTCGTTGACCCCGTCGCCGACCATGGCCACGACCGCGCCCTCGGACTGGAGGCGCTTGACCACGTCCACCTTGTCCGCGGGCAGGACCTCGGCGATGACGTCCTCCTCGCCGATGCCGACCCCGGCGGCGACGGCTCGGGCCGCACGCTCGTTGTCACCGGTGAGCAGGACTGGGCGGAGGCCGAGCCCGCGAAGCTGGGAGATCGCCTCGGCCGAGGTGTCCTTGACCGTGTCGGAGACGACGACCACGGCCCGGATCCGGCCGTCCCAGCCGACCCACACGGGGGTTCGCCCCTCGTCCGCTGCCTGCCCGGCGGTCGCCAGGAGCGGCTCGGGGGCCCGCATCGCCCACTCGTCGCTCAGCCAGGACACGCGACCCACGACCACGGCGTGACCGTCGACGACCCCGGACACGCCCTGTCCGCCGTGGTTGGTGAAACCCTCGACCTCGGGGAGGGTGCCTGCCTCGTCGCGGGCGTGGTCGGCCACGGCCTGCGCGATCGGGTGCTCGGAGGCGTGCTCGACCGCGCCGGCGAGGCGCAGCACCTCCTCGAGGCTCTCGCCGTCGGCGGGGTGCACGTCGGCGACAGCCATCTTCCCGGTGGTGACGGTGCCGGTCTTGTCGAGCACGATCGTGTCGACGACCCGGGTGGACTCGAGGATCTGGGGGCCCTTGAGCAGGATGCCGAGCTGCGCGCCCCGACCGGTGCCGACCATCAGCGCGGTCGGCGTGGCCAGCCCCAGGGCGCAGGGGCAGGCGATGATCAGCACGGCCACGGCGGCGGTGAAGGCGGCGGTCGCGGGGTTGCCGGTGAGCAGCCACACCGTCAGCGTCGCGATGGACAGCAGGATCACGATCGGCACGAAGACGCCGGAGACCCGGTCCGCGAGGCGCTGCACCTCGGCCTTGCCGGTCTGGGCCTCCTCGACGAGGCGGGCCATCTGGGCGAGCTGGGTGTCGGCGCCGACGCGGGTGGCGCGCACGACGATCCGTCCGCCGGCGTTCACGGTGGCACCGACCACGGCGTCCCCGGGGCCGACCTCGACGGGCACCGGCTCGCCGGTGAGCATCGAGGCGTCCACCGCGGAGGTGCCGGCCTCGACGACGCCGTCGGTGGCGATCTTCTCCCCGGGCCGGACGACGAAGGTGTCGCCGACGGCGAGCTGTCCGACCGGGATGCGGACCTCCGCCCCGTCCCGCAGGACGGCGACGTCCTTGGCGCCCATGTCGAGCAGCGCCCGGAGCGCGGCACTCGAGGACTTCTTGGCGCGGGCCTCGAGGTAACGTCCGAGGACGATGAACATCGTCACCGCAGCGGCGACCTCGAGGTAGATGTGCGCGCCTTCGTCAGCCGCCGCGGGGAGCAGCGTGAACTCCATCTTCATGCCGGGCATGCCGGCTTGGGTGAAGAACAGCGCCCACAGCGACCACAGGAACGCTGCGTTGACGCCTACCGAGATCAAGGTGTCCATGGTCGCGGCGCCGTGGCGCGCGTTGGTCCAGGCGGCCCGGTGGAAGGGGAGTGCGCCCCACACCACGACGGGGGCGGTGAGGGTGAGTGAGAGCCACTGCCAGTTGTCGAACTGCAGCGCCGGCACCATCGACATGAGGACGACCGGGATCGTCAGGACGGCGGAGACGACGAAGCGCTGCCGCCAGCGGGCGGTCTCCTCGTCGTGGACGCCGTCGCCACCTTCGTCCGACCCGCCTTCGCCGTGCTCCGCAGCAGCTGTGCGGGGAGCGGGCACGGTGGCGCCGTAGCCGGTCGCCTCGACGGTCGCCACCAGGTCCTCGGGCCTGACGTCGCCGCTGAAGGTGACCTTCGCCTTCTCGGTGGCGTAGTTGACCGTGGCGGTCACGCCCTCGAGCTTGTTGAGCTTCTTCTCGATGCGGTTGGCGCACGAGGAGCAGGTCATGCCGCTGATCTCGAGCTCGAGGTCCTTGGCGGCTGCCTCGGTGTCGGTCCGGTTGGTGGTCATGGGTCCTGCCTCCTCCCCTGGTGGGTCGCGTCAGCCGGCGAGCTCGTAGTCGCCGGCCTCGGCGAGGGCCTCGGCGACGGCGGCCTCGTCGAGCGGAGCCGCGCTGGTCACGGTGACGGTGGACGTGCCGCCGGCGACGAGGTCGACCTGGACCTCGCTGACGCCGTCGAGCGCCTTGATCTCGTCGGTCACGGCGCCGGCGCAGTGACCGCAGGTCATGCCCGTGACGGAGTAGGTCTGGGTGGTCATAGTGACTCCTTCTCGTGTCGTGGTCAGGAACGGACGAGGCGGGCGATCGCCGCGGAGGCCTCGGTGAGCTTCTCGTCGGCCACGTCGCCGCCCTCACGCACCGCGTCGCTGACGCAGTGGCGCAGGTGCTCGTCGAGCAGGGAGAGAGCGACTGTCTCGAGGGCCTTCGTCACCGCCGACACCTGCGTGAGGATGTCGATGCAGTAGGTGTCCTCGTCGACCATCCGCTGGATGCCGCGGACCTGTCCCTCGATGCGCTTGAGCCGGTTCAGGTGGGCCTGCTTCTCAGCGATGTACCCGGGCTGCACGTGTGCCATACCGTCCTCCTCCTAAACCCCTAGGGGGTATCCTTACCATATACCCGCGGGGGGTATGGATCAAGGAGTGGGTGGCGCCGATCAGCCCAGCGGCACCGACTCCCAGGACTCCCCCCGGTCGGTGGAGGTGAACAGGCCCTGGTCGGTCGCGGCGTACCAGTTGTCGCCGTCGGTGGTCAGCGCCTGCGGGCCACCGGGCACCACACCGGCCTCACGCCAGGTCTCTCCGCCGTCCTCGCTGACCCAGACGTCCGCCTCGCCGCCGAGGCCCACGATGCGTCCAGGTTCGGACCAGTCGAGGAACGCGATGCGGGGAGCGGCCTCGAGGGCCGCCGGAGCCCCTCCGGTCCGCCACCGCATCAGCTCGCCGCGCTGGTCGACGATCACCAGCGCCTCGGGGTCCTCGGGGTCGGCAGCGACGTCGAGGACGGGGAGGGAGAGCAGATCCTCCCAGGTGCGCCGGTCCTCGGTGACCATCAGCGTCCCGGTCAGGGCGTCGAAGCCGTACAGCCGGTCGCCGGCGAGCTCGAGGGCGTGGAAGTCTGCCTCTCCCTCCAACGAGAGGGCGGTCCACGACTCGGCGGCGTCGGTGGACTCGATCAGGCCGAGGTGGGTCGGCTTGTCCTCGCGCATGTCCGGGTGGCCGCTGGCGAGGAAGTGGTCGGGGCCGGCCACGGTGAACGCCATCGTGTCCTGCCAACGGTCGGCGATCCGCTCGAAACCGTCGTCGGACTGGCGGAAGACGCCCATGTGCGAGGCCACGTAGAGACGCCCGTCGGCGGGGTTCACGCCGAGGTCGTGGACGTGCCCGAAGGCGTCGTCGTGTGAGGCGGGGTCGGCTGCCTTGTCGCGGCCGTCCGTGTCGGCCGACGAGCAGCCGGCCGACACGAGCAGGAGGGCGACGGCCGCGGCGGCCCCGACAGTGCGCGTCAGGTCGCTCACGGCTCAGCCCTCCAACAGGTCCTGCATCGTGGAGATCTCGTCGCTCTGGGTGCGGATGACGTCCTCCGCAAGGGCGCGAACCTCGCCGTTCTGACCCTCCTCGACCACGGTCTCGGCCATCTCGACCGCACCCTGGTGGTGCTCGATCATCATCTCCAGCCACATGGTCCGGAACTCCTCGCCGGAGGCGTCCTCGAGGGCGTCCATCTCCTCGGCGCTCATCATGCCGGGCATGTCGGCGTCCATCTGCGCGCCGTCGTCCCCGCCGTGGTCGTCGGCGTGGGCGTTGGCGTGGTCCCTGCTGGTCTGCGGGACCGGCTGGTCCCAGTCCTCGAGCCAGTCGGCCATCTGCTCGATCTCCGGCGCCTGCGCGGCGCGGATCTCCTCGGTCAGCTCGACCATCTCGGGGTCGAGGTCGCGGCCCATCGTCATGTCGACCATCACCAGGGCCTGGGCGTGGTGCTGGATCATGTCGGTGGCGAAGTCCACGTCGGCGTCGTTGAACCCGCTGGGGTCCGCCGACGACTCGGACGAGGCACAGCCGGCGAGGGTCAGGGTGAGTGCGGCCGCGACCGCGGCGAGGGTGCGCGAGAGGCGCATGTGTTCTCCTTCATCGGTTCGAAACGTGCTGGTCGGTGGCGCAAGGACCACCCCTCAGCAGCGCATCACCGTGAACCGTGGCACCGGAGACCTGTCGCGCAGCACCGGTGGGAAGGGGAGCGGCAGTGGAGGGGACCCCCGGTCGAGCTGCGCGACCCATGTCGTACGTCGTCCCGCCCGGACCGCGCCGGCGAGGGCCAGCAGCAGTGCCATGCACAGCGCGAGAGCGGTTGCGCCCTCGTCGTCGGCGGGAGTCGTCGAGGTGTGCACGTGGTCGGCGGCGCGAGCAGAGGCGGCGGCCGTCGTCGTCGCCCAGACGTGGTGCGCGGCCGGCGTACCCCCGGTCGCGGCGAGTCCGTGCATGCCGACGACGCCGAGCATCACAATGCCCAGCAGGAGTCGCTTGGTCGTCAGCATCGCCGCCGATTCTAGGTCGCCTCGACCACACCCATCATCCCGCGGTCCTCGTGGTCGAGGATGTGGCAGTGGTAGACCGTGCGGCCGTCGAACCCGTCGAAGGCGACCCGCATCCGCACGCTGCCCCGGGCGGGGACGTTCACCACGTCGAGCCAGGTGGGTCGGTCAGGCCGGCGGCCGTTCTCCTCGAGGACCTGCATCGGCCAGACGTGCAGGTGGAAGGGGTGGTCCATCGGGCTGTCGTTGTGGATCGTCCACTCCTCGACCGAACCGGCCGTCACCGCCTGGTCGACCCGGTCGGCCGCAAACTCCCGGCCGTCGATGGTGAAGCTCATCCGGCCCATCCCCATCCCCATTCCCATGGCCAGGACGAGGTCGCGGTCGGCGTCCACGGCCTCGTCGCGCAGGTCCCGGGGAGCCGCGAACACGGGCAGTCCGGGCGGCGGTTCCGCCGCGCCGGTGACCCGGAGGTCGAGCAGCCGCACCGGCCCTTCCTGCGTGTCCCGCATCATTCCGCCCATCCCCATGCCCATGCCGCCGCGGTCGTAGGGGACTGCGCGCAGGACTCCGTCGCCGCGGCCGACGGTGACGAGCAGGTCCGCCCGGTTGCCCGGGGCGAGGAGCACCTGCTCGGTGCGCACGGGTTCGGCGTGGCGGCCGCCGTCCATGCCGAGCAGGTGCAGCTCGTGCCCGTCGAGCCGAAGAGACAGGAACCTCGAGGTGCAGGCGTTCAGCACCCGCCACCGCTGACGCTCCCCGCTGCGGGCCTCGACGTGGGGCCTGGCCTGGCCGTTGACGAGCACCAGCGCGCCCTCACGGCCCATCATCTGCTCCATGGGGGAGGGCCGGAGGACGCCGCCGTCGGGGTCGAGGGTGATGTCGGAGACGACGAGCAGCCGGTCAGCGGCGACCGCGACCGGCTCGGGGTCCTCCACGAGGATCGCGCCGAAGAGGCCGCCGTAGATCTGGTCGGCGACCATGCCGTGGTGGTGCGGGTGGTACCAGTACAGACCCGGAGGATGGTCCTCGGGCAACCGGTGCTCGTAGTCGAACGACCCGCCGGGAGCCACCTCGACGAAGACGTTGTCACCGTTGTCCCTCGGTGAGACGTGGAGACCGTGGACGTGGAGGTTGGTGGGCTCGTCGAGCTCGTTGACCAGACGGATCCGGAGCCGGTCGCCGGGGCGTACGACGAGGGTCGGGCCGGGCAGCCCGCCGTTGAAGCCGAGGGTGCGCGCCCGGACGCCCGCGACCTCGTGGACACCGGAACGCGCGGTCAGGGTCACCTCGAGCGAGCCGTCCTCGCTGCGGAGCACCGCAGGCTCGCGCAGGGACCCGCCGGCCACGGTGTCACGGGTCGAGCGCCACGGGCGGGTCAAGGTGAGCACCCCTGCCGTTCCGACAGCGGCAGTCGCGACCCCCAGCGCACCCAGCCCGAGCACGGTGCGGCGGCTGACCGGGGTCATCGTCCTCCTCGTCGGCTCACGTGCGCGCGAACTCCGTGATGTCCTCGTCGAACGCCGTCACCATCTCCTCGGTGAGCGTGGGCCGCATTGCCTGGAGCGTGCTCACGTAGTCCGCGGTGGTCGCGCGACAGCGGCGGCCGGTGTCCACGGTGCACTCGAAGGTCTTCTGGGCCACCGTACGCGCCGCGTGAGCGATGTCGGCCGGCGTGAAGTTCGTGCTCGCCCCCACCAGGGCGGTCGTGTCGACGTCGTCCTCGGTGCGGGCGAGGTGGCTGGTCCACATCGCGGCGCGGGCCGTCTCGTCCGGTGGGCCGATGGGCAGCACGTAGTCGAACCGGCCGTGGCGGAGGAAGGCGCTGTCGAGGGCGCGCACGGAGTTGGTGGCGCAGACGAGCAGCCGCCCGTCGCGTTCCCGGAAGCCGACGAGGGCCTTCAGCAGCTCGTTGACCACCGCGACCGAAGGGCCTCCGGCCTCGCGTGCCGCGGCGATCTCCTCGACCTCGTCGATGAACACCACCACGTTGTCGAGCTCGGCGATCCGGGCGAAAGCCGCGCCGATGCCCGCCGCGAGACCGCCGTCCTCAGCAGCGAGACGGCTGGGGAACAGCTCCACGAACGGCCACGACAACCGGCTCGCCACCGCCTTGGCGAAGGTGGTCTTGCCGGTGCCGGGTGGGCCGAAGAGGACGACGGCGCGGGGTGGCTCGACGCCGTGCTCGTGGGCCTCCACCGGCCGCGCGAGCGGCAGCACCAGCCGCCTCTCGACCAGCTCCTTCTCGGTGGCCATCCCCGCGACCTGGTCCCACAGCCCTGCGGCCGGGACGCTGCCGCCCAGCGAGGAGAGAAGGTTCGCGGTGTGCGGTGTGACCATCTCGGTCTTCTCGAAGTACGTCAGGCCCGTCCTTCTGGTGAAACCGCTGTTGACGAAGGCCTGGGTGCCGGTCTCCGCCTCGGGCAGGATCGCACTCAGCCGGCGTACCCCCGACGCGACCAGCCGGTGCTCGAGCGCGCCGAGGAGCGCGCTGCCGAGCCCCCTCCCGCGCCAGTCGGGTGCGAGCGCCAGCCGGAGCAGCCAGGCGCGATCGCCCTCGACCCGGCTCACCGCGGAGCCGATGATCCGCCCGTGGGCCACCGCCACCACGGCAGGCTGGCGGGCCGTGAGCGCGGCGACCACGTCGGGCAGCCCGAACAACGGCGGCTGTCTCGTGGTGGTCGAGGCGTCGTCGAGGCGGACGAGATCCTCGAGGTCCTCGGGTACGAAGTCCCGCACCTGCCAGGTGTGCATGCCGCCGTGGCTCAGACGACCGAGAGCGGTAGGGAGCGGCCGACCAGGCTCCGGCGTACGACGGGCAGGGCGGCTGCGACACGCCGTAGCTCCTGTGCCGAGTGCGAGCCGGGCGCCGAGACCATCGCCGGGACCCCGGCGTCACCGCCCTCGCGCAGCTCGAGGTCGAGCGGCACCTGCCCGAGCAGAGGCGCGTCGATCGCCGTGGCGAGCCGTTCCCCGCCACCCGACCCGAACAGTGCGGTGCTCTCGTGGCACGACCCGCACACGAGCGCCGACATGTTCTCGATGACGCCGGCCACGGGCATGCGGGCGTTGCGAGCCATCCTGCCCACCCGCTCCGCCACCGTCTGGGCAGCGGGCTGCGGCGTGGTCACCGCGATGAGGGCCGCGTCCGGCACGAGCTCGAGCAGCGACATGGTGATGTCGCCGGTCCCGGGCGGGAGGTCGATGAGCAGCACGTCGAGCTCGCCCCAGTGGACGTCGCCGAGGAACTGCTCGAGCGCCTTGTGGAGCATCGGGCCGCGCCAGACGACCGGCTCCTCGTCCTTGACGAAGAAGCCGACCGACATGAGCGAGACGCCGTGGGCCTCGACCGGGAGCATCATCCCCTTGATCGCGATCGGCGCCCGGCGTACGCCGAACAGGTGGGGGATCGAGTAGCCCCACACGTCGGCGTCGAGGACGCCCACCCGCTTGCCCTGGTTCGCGAGCGCGACCGCGAGGTTCGCGGTGACGGTGGACTTCCCGACGCCGCCCTTGCCGCTGGCGATCGCGTAGACCTGGGTCTGCGAGTCGACCCCGAACGGGTGGCCGCCACCGTCGGGGTTGTCACCGCGCAGGCGCTGGGCGAGACGCATCTTCTCGTTCTCGCTCATCGCGCCGAAGGAGACCTCGACCCGCTCGACGCCGGCAACCTTGCTCACGGCCTCGGTGACCTCGCGGGCGAGGGTGTCCTTCATCGGGCAGGCGGGCGTGGTGAGCTTGACGCTCACCCTGACGGTGCCCGACCGGTCAACGTCGAGGTCCCCGAGCATGCCCGCCTCGTCCAGAGGCAGGTGCAGTTCGGGATCCTCGACCGTGCCGAGCGCGGTCCGCACCGCGGCGAGGTCGACCTCGACGGCGGGTCGGCGGCGAGAGAGCAGGCTCATCAGGCGTTCCCTCCGGCACCGGCCGTGGCGACGCGGTACGCCGACCGCTTCGGGGTCACGTGCCGCATCATGAACTCCGGCCGGCGCAGCCCGTCGGGGCCGGGGCCGGGGCGGGTCATCGCCAGCCACCGTTTGTAGACCTCACGCGACCTGTTCACGTCGACCTCGACGTCGCCGTACCTGTCGCCCTCGCGAGCCCTTTCGATGCGCACCTTCTGGTGCCAGCAGTGCATGCCCGACACCGGGTCCGGCTGGACCGGGAAGGCGAGGTTCTGGTGCACCCCCGGGTCGTCCCAGTAGATCCGCTCGGAGTCGGGGTCCTCGCTCTTGAAGGGCCTGACGCCGTCGGTGTAGCGGAGCTTCCAGATACCGTCGTCGGACCGGTCGAGCTTGACCTTGCCCATCACCCAGCGGCTGCCGGGGTGGTCCTCCTGCATCCAGCGGCCCATGTGGTGCGACAGGCCGGTGACGCCGGGACGGATCGCCTCGGTCGCCCAGACGCGGGCGACGAAGTGGCCGATCTCGGTGGTCAGCCGGACCAGGTCCCCGGTCTTGACGCCCATCTGCGCGGCGTCGTCCTTGTTCATCCACAGCGGGTGGGTGTTGGCGATCTCGTTGAGGAACTTCGCGTTGCCCGAGCGGGTGTGGATGAGCGTGGGCAGGCGGAAGTTCGGCATGAGCACGAACTCCGAGCTGCTGCGGTCGATCCGCTTCGCGGAGACGTGGGACTCGATGTAGCCCGGCGTGGCGTACTCAGGCCAGCCCCAGTCGGCCAGCGTCGTGGAGTACAGCTCGAGCTTGCGCGACGGGGAGAGCCAGCCCTGCACCTTCGAGCCGTCTTCCTGGACGAGGCCCACGGCGCCGGCCTCACCGACCAGCGGCGGCTGGGACTCCAGGGTCACCGGTTTGCGGAGCACGCCTCTCTCGTCGGGCTCGGCCCCCGCGAGCTCGGCCTCGGTCAGGGGGCGCTCGTCGAGCCGGTAGACCTCCTTGGCGACCTCGAACACGCCGTACTTGCGCATGTACTGCAGTGGCGTCATGCCCTGCGCCTCGGCCGCCTCGGGGAGGCCCGGGACGCTGTTGGCGAAGAGGATGTCGTAGTACTCGTCCTGGGTCATCTTTTCGCCCGGACGCTCCTTGGACTCGAAGTACCTCCGGATCCCGAGGGAGCCGTCCGGGTCGATCTTCCAGGACAGGTCGAACCAGAACTCGTTCTCCTCCCAGACCTCGCCGGGGTTGCCGTCCCGGGTGTCCTGGTAGGGCATGCCGCGCTTCTCCATGGCCACCCGGCCCACCGGCTGGCGGAAGGCGATCCACTTCGAGGCGTGGGTCTCGAACGACATCGTGTCGTGGCGCTCCGAGGCGTGGCCCATCGGCAGGACGTAGTCGGCGAAGGTGGCCGACTCGCTCCAGGTCGGCGTGAGCGCCACGTGCAGACCGATCTTGGACTCGTCCTTCAGCACGTCGATCCAGGTGAACCCGTCGGGGTTGACCCACAGCGGGTTGTAGACGCGACTGAAGTACACCTCGAGGTGCCCGCTGCCACGACCGTCCTTGAGCAGGTGCGGCAGCAGGATCGACATCTCGTTGGTGGTCAGCGGGTACTCCTGTGGCCACAGGAACTCGCTCCACTCCTCGTTGGCCTCGGGCATCTCCGGGAAGTGCGCGATGAACTTGTCCCAGCCGTTGGGGTGGGTGCCGCCGACGGTCCCGACGCTGCCGGTGAGCACGTTGAGGAAGAACAGGCTGCGCGTGATCTGCCAGCCGCCGAGGTTGCCCGCCGCGGCCGAGCGCCACGTGTGCGTGGCCAGCCGGGTGCCGGCGTCGGCGACGATGCGGGCCAGCTCCTCGACCTGCTCGACCGGGACGTGCGCCTCGGCTGCGGCGTACTCGAAGGTGTACTGCGCGTAGTCCTCGGTCAGCCGCTCGAGAAACAGCTCGAAGTCGTTGCGCGGGTCGGTGGGGTGGAGACGCTCCATGTAGACGTCCCAGTTCACCCAGCGACGGAGGTAGTCCTTGGCGATCTTGCGGGTGCGCAGCAGGTAGGAGGCCACCGACAAGAAGATCGCCGCCTCGCTGCCCGGCCACGGCGCGATCCACAGGTCCGCGTGCGACGCGGTGTTGGACAGCCGCAGGTCCATGGCGACCAGCTTCGCGCCGTTGGCCTTGGCCTCCATGATCCGCTGCGCGTGCGGGTTGAAGTAGTGCCCGGTCTCCAGGTGGGACGACAGCAGCAGGATCGCCTTGGCGTTGGCGTAGTCCGGCGAGGGCCGGTCGTAGCCCATCCAGTGGGTGTAGCCGGTGCGACCGCCCGAGGAGCACACGTTGGTGTGGCTGTTGTGGCCGTCGACCCCCCAGGCCTGGAGCACCCGCTCCACAAAGCCGTCCTCACCGGGCCGGCCGACGTGGTACATCACCTCGTCCTTGCGGCCCTCGACGATCGCCCGGCGGATGCGCCCCCCGATGTCGGTGAGCGCCTCCTCCCACGAGACCCGCTCGAACTGGCCGGAGCCACGCTCGCCGACCCGCTTCCGCGGGTACAGGATCCGCTCGGGGTCGTGGACCTGGTTGATCGTCGCGGGCCCCTTCGCACAGTTGCGGCCGCGCGAGCCCGGGTGCGCCGGGTTGCCCTCGAACTTCTTGACCGAGAGGTCGTCCTGGTCGACGTACGCCAGGAGGCCGCACGAGGACTCGCAGTTGAAGCAGATCGTCGGGATCAGGGAGTAGGTGCGGGCCACCTTCTTCGGGTGGGACCGGGAGTCGTACTCCACGTGGGCGTCCCAGTCCTCCGGCGGCGGGTAGTTGCGCAGCCGCTCGTGCGAGCGGGCCCCGGGCATCGGGACCTGCGCCGTCTCGCGCTCGGTCTCAGCCGTCATGACAAGTCCTTCCAGAAGATCTGAGGGGTGTGCGGCCTGGCCATCGCGGTGTCGCCGTCGGGAGGGTCATGACAGCGGCATGTCCTGGCCCGCGCGGACGAAGACGCTCTCGTAGGCCAGCAGCGCCGGCTGGACGACGAGGCCGGCGATCGCCACCAGCACCATCGAGGTGCTGTCGACACCCATCAGCCACGCCACCACCCCGACGGCGGCGGCCAGCACGGTCGGGACCACGCTGCCCATCCAGAACGTCTTGGCGTAGCGGCCACTCGTGATCACGTGCGCCGCGGTCGCGGCCTGCCGGCTGCTGTGCTTGCCGGCGTACTCGATGAGGAGGATCACCAGGTGCGCCATCGTGGCGATCACGAACGAGGCGATGACCAGCGTCCACGCGGCGTCCGAGAGGTCCAGGAACAGACCAGCGACCGCCAGGATGCCCGCACCGACCATCACGGCCTGCGCCTGCAGGTGCCAGAAGAGCACCGGCGACTGCCACAGGTCGCGGCCCTCGGCCTGGCCGAACAGGAACGCGGTGTAACCGGCCATGAGCGCCGAGAAGGGGACCGCCAGCCACGCCAACGTCGTCATCGCCCAGCCGATGTCCAGTGCCGCAGCCAGGATCCAGAGGATCGACCCGCCTGTGAACAGCGTCAGGACGTATCCCCCGAGCACCAGCCACGAAGAGAAGTTCGACTTCAGGAACAGGTACAGGAACCGCTCGGGGCGCTTCAGGTCCAGCACCAGCAGCGCCCCGGTCGTCGCCGCCCCGAAGATCGCCAGGGCCGGGGCGACGTAGTCACCCAGGACCCCGAGGTCGATGCCGAGGATGACCGCCAGAGCTGCGACCGCCAGGGCACCGGCGCCGATGCCCTTGGTCCACAGGTAGGTGACGACCTTCCAGCCCCACGGCCGAGGGTGCGCGGTGTTCAGCGTGGTGCGGGCCTTCGTCCGCGGGCTGCCGGGCAGGTCGCCGGCGGTCTCGAGCCGGTGTGGGTCCGGCTTGGCCCAGATGTAGGTGTCGTCCACCGGCGCCGCCAGCGGGTCGAGCACCGCCTGGTCGGCGCCGAGGTAGAAGACGTTGGGGCCGGTGTTCTGCTCGGGGGTGCGGACCTGGGTCTCCTCGGTGCGCACCAGCTTCGCGATACCGCTCGTCGCGTCGTCGAGGTCGCCCACCCAGATGGAGTGGGTCGGGCAGACCACCACGCAGGCCGGCTCCAGGTCGTTGTCGACCCGGTGCGCGCACAGGTTGCACTTGGCGGCGGTGTTGGACTGCGCGTCGATGTAGATCGCGTCGTACGGGCAGGCCTGCATGCAGCTCTTGCAGCCGATGCACCGGTCGCTGTCGAAGTCGACGATGCCGTCCTCACGCTTGAACAGCGCCTGGGTCGGGCAGATCTTGACGCACGGTGCGTCGGTGCAGTGGTTGCACCGCATCACGCCGAAGGAGCGGGTCGTGTCGGGGAACTCGCCGCTGTCGACGTACTTCACCCAGGTGCGGAACTGCCCCAGGGGCACGTCGTTCTCGGTCTTGCAAGCGACCGTGCAGGCGTGACAGCCGATGCAGGTGCGTTGGTCGATCGCGAATCCGTACTGCACCGGGACTACTTCTTCCGGATGACGTAGCGGTAGACGCCGTCCTCGGAGCTCTGCTCGATCAGCTCGTTGCCCGTGTCCTTGGCCCAGGAGGGGATGTCGCTCTTCGAACCGCTGTCGGTCGCCTCGACGACCATGACCTGCCCGGACTCGATCTTCTTGATGCCGCGGGAGGTCAGCAGCACGGGCATGGGGCACTTCTGGCCCTTGGCGTCGATGACGAGGTCGATGGTGTACTCCATGACGGGGTGGCTCCTTCGCCGGTTTCGTGGGTGAGAGGTACGACGGCCGTGGCCGTCGTGGCGGGTCAGATGAAGAGGTTGATCTGCGACTTGCTCATCTCCGAGAGCGCCGTCGCGGCGCCGACCGGCTCACCGACCCCTTCGATGAGCTGGTCCTGGCGAAGGCCCATGAGGTCCATGGTCATCTCGCAGGGCCAGAGGTTGACCCCGAGCTCGGTACACATCTCGACCAGCTCCTTCGGGCTGGCCACCTTGTGGTCCTTGGCCAGCTTCCTCATCATCCACGCCCCGGCCCCGGCCATGTTGAGCTTCGAGAGCTTCATGTGGCTCATGCCGGGCCGGTTCATCCCGGCCAGGGCCTTGGTCATCGCGTTGTCGCCGGTGATCCGGACGTCGTCGCGGACGAGGGGGTAGAGCCCCCAGAAGGTGAAGAAGATGGTGGTCTGCATGCCGTAGGCGGCACCGGTCGAGCCCAGGATCAGGGTCGGCCACATCTTGTCCAGGTCACCGCTCCAGGCGACGATCGTCATGCTCTCGGGTACGTCCTCGGACGTGCTGTCAGCCATCGCTGCGCGTTCCCTTTCCTCGAGAAGAAGGCGTTGCCAAGTGTGAGTCCGGACACTACATTCGTGCTTGCGCATATAACAAGACCCAATTTTCCCCAGGGAGACCACCCGTGGCCGAGATGACCATCACCCCGCTCGAGCTGTTCCAGGAGATCGCCGAAGGCCGGGTCAGCGAGATCCTCGACGTGCGCAACGTCGACGAGTTCGAGGCCGCCCCGGTCGAGGGCCGCCGACCCGTGCCGACGCGTAACGTGCCGGTCTACCGAGTGATGGAGGAGCTCGAGGACGAGGCCGAGCGGGCCAAGGAGGGGGCCGTCGTGATCTGCGGCCAGGGCAACGGGTCGGCCCTCGTCGCCGAGGAGTTCGCCGAGCTCGGCAAGCACACCCGGTCCCTCGAAGGAGGGACCGATGCGTGGAACCGCCTGCTCGTGCCCTTCGAGATCACCGGCCTCCCGGGCGAGGTACGTGTGTGGCAGTTCCAGCGCCCGGCCAAGGCGTGCCTGTCCTACCTCGTCGGCGTCCCCGGCCAGAGCTGCGTCATCGTCGACCCCACCCGCGACCCGCAGCCCTACCTCGACACGGCCAAGGAGCACGGCATGACCGTGACCCACGTCGTCGACACCCACGTCCACGCCGACCACATCAGCGGCGGACCCGCCCTGGCGCGGGAGCTCGGCGTCGACTACCACCTGCCCCCGGAGGACGCCGGCGGGGTCGTGCCGTTCCCGAACGTCCCCCTCAAGGACGGCGACGTCCTCGACCTCGGCTCCGCCGAGGTTCGGGTGATGAGCATGCACCTGCCCGGCCACACGCCCGGCACCATCGCGCTGCTGGTCGCCGAGAAGGTGCTCCTCGTCGGCGACACCGTGTTCGTCCGCGGCCTGGGCCGCCCCGACCTCACCGGCCAGGCCGAGGAGCTGGCTCGGGACCTCTTCCACAGCTGCCACGAGCGCCTTCGCCCCCTCGACCCCCAGACGATCATCGCCCCGGCGCACTGGACGATCCCCGAGGAGGTCAACGACGAGGGGCTGGTCGTCACCACGCTCGAGGACGTCTTCACTGCCACCCTGCTCAACGAGAAGGCGATGGAGAAGTTCGTCGAGGAGATCGTCACCTCGCTGCCTGCGGCCCCCGACTTCTACGACACGATCCGTCAGGTGAACGCCGGCCAGCTCACCCCGCCGGAGGACGAGATCGACGTGCTCGACGTGGGCAAGAACCAGTGCGCCGCGTCGACGTCGATGGTCTGAGCAGATGGCGACAGCCCGCAGGTCGGGGCGGACCCCGCTGCACGAGGTGGGTGAGACCCCGGACTACCGCTTCACCCTGGCCAACGAACGTACCTTCCTGGCCTGGGTCCGCACCGCCCTGGCACTGATGGCCGCGGGCGTCGCGGTGGTGCAGTTCGTGCCGGGGCTCTCGGTGGTGAGGCACCTGCTGGGCTTCGTGCTGGTCGGGCTCGGCGGCGTCGTGGCAACGGTGGCCTACGCGCACTGGGAGCGCAACGAGCGGGCCATGCGGCTCGGGGAGCGGCTCCCGCACTCCCCGGTGCCGAGGCTGGTCGCGGCCGCGCTCGCGCTGGCCGCCTTCGCCGCCCTCGGCCTCGTCGCCTACGACCTGGTGCAGGGGTAAGTCGCCCCGTGAGCGTGCTGACCAGGGTGCTGGGTCATCGCCGGCGTTCCGAGCCGTCCCTCGACGTGGGGCTGGCCGCGGAGCGCACCGCGATGGCCTGGCAGCGCACCGCACTCGCGCTCGCGGCGTTCTCGGCCCTGCTCGTCCACCTCGCCGACAGCGACCTGGTGGTTGCCGCGCCCGGGCTGGGCGGGCTCGGCCTGGCCCTGGCGCTGCTCGTGATGGGTGAGCGGCGCTACGTGACGGCAGTGCGCCGGGTCGAGGAAGGACGCTCACCTCTGGCGCACGGTCTGACCAGGCTCCTCACCGGCGGCCTCGTGCTGCTCTCGGCCTCAGCCCTCGTCTTCGTGGTGGTGGTCGAGACCTGAAACAGCCGGTGGGTCGCATCCCGCCGGTCCGGAACTACACTGTTGCCTTGCTGAGGCGAGGGGAGGACGCATGGATCAGGACGTGGCTGCACAGCTGCAGGAGCTCCACGCCCGGGTGTGCAAGGCGATCGCCGACCCGAAACGACTGCTGATCATCAACGAGCTGCGCGACCGGGAGCTCAGCGTCGGCGACATCTGCGACGCCCTCGGCTTCACCCAGTCCAACGCCAGCCAGCACCTCGCCGTCCTCCGCGAGCGTGGGATCGTCTCCGCGCGCCGTTCGGGCAGCAACGTCTTCTACTCGCTCCGCAGCCAGAAGATCGTCCAGGCCGTGGACCTGCTCCGGGAGTTCCTCGCCGAGGACCTCGCCGGGCGAGGCGCCCTCAGCGGGGCACTCACCTCCTGAACGGGTGGCTGTCGTCGTAGTGGAGCTGCTTGACCATGTGCACGACCGCACCGACCTTGGGTTCGCTGACGAAGTTGAGGTTGTCGACGAGCGCGCGCATCAGGCTGAGCCCGCGCCCGCTCTCCGCGTCGATGTCCGCCTGGTCCCGGACCTGGGTCGCGTCGAACCCATCGCCGCGGTCGAGCACCGTGATCGCGCACCGGTCGGCGGCGAGCTCGATGCTCACCTCGTAGCCCTCGCTGTCGATGGCGTGCTGGATGACGTTGGCGCACGCCTCGGATATCGCGAGCTCTACGTCGTGGATGCTGTCGCCCGAGACGCCGAAGGCCCTCAGGATCTGGGCGGCCAGCCGCCGGATGACCGGCACGCTGTGGCTCTGCCGCGGCAGGGAGACCGTCATCTCCAGGCGCGGGGAGGGCTCCGACGACTCGCGGGTGCCCGCCGGCGGCCACTGGTAGGTGCTGCCGCAGACCTCGTCCTCGACGTCGCCGAAGAGGACCTGGAGCCGGTCAGCGGGGTCGCCGAGGGCGATGCTCTCGTCGTGGACGACCGTGGCCTTGCCGTGCACGCGCGCCGCCAGCCGGCCGACGATGGCCTCGGTGAGGCGGGCGAGCGAGGGGATCTGGCAGACGGCGGCGCCGAAAGGGCTCCTGTCGACGAGCAGCTCGAAACCGTGGTCGTCGAGGTGGACGCGCTGGTAGGAGCCGCCGAGCGCCTCGTGCACGCGTCCGAAGTGGCCGATCGCCGCGTCCGCATCCTTCAGATGGGCTTCCTCGCGGAGGGTGGCGTCCGCGAGCATCGCGCCGGCCGCCGCGGCCACCTGGTCGGGCGAGGCCACCGGGTGCGACTCCGCAGCGGCGGCGAGGGCGACTGTGGCGGCCGACGCTCCGTCGCCGATGGGGTCGAGATCTACGAGGACGGCTACATCGGGGTCGAAGTTCATGACGACCTCCCTGGGGACCGTGAGGTCGATTGAGGTCGGCTCGCCCGTGGCGGCCGTGGTCAAGGTGGTGCGTTCGGAGGCGTGGATCGCCCCGAATCCGTCATCGGGGGACGGGGCGGCGTCAGGACCGACGGGGCGCTGGTGCAGGGTCGGGTGAACGCGGCTCCAGTCGAGATGCAGCCAGAGCAAGTCTCCCTCGGCGGAGCGGAGGGCGCTGTCGACCGCCGCGACGGCAGCGGGGACCCGCGACTCGTCCGTGGCGTGCCGCAGCAGGTGCTCGCCCACCGCCTGCACGGCAGCCTTCGTCGCGTCGTCGTGTCGCGTGTCGAGAAGCCAGTCCACGTCTTGGAACCTTTCCCCGGGCAAGAGGCCGCCGGGTGCGGCCGGTCCATGGTTCTATACCCATCAGGGGTGGTCCACACACTGGACCTGCGTCACAATGCGCCCTCAGCGCAGCTTGAGGATCTCCAGGAGGAGGCGGGCGGCGCTGCCGCCCTCCCGGGTGGCGACGTCGACGGCCCGGGGGACGTCGAGGTCCTCGAGGAGTGCCGTCACGACCTGCTCGTCGGCCTCGGTGCTGTCGTGGGTGCGGCCGGCGGCCCCGTAGAGCTCGTCGAGGGCCTTCTCCGCCCGGTCGACCTCGCGTTCGGCGTACTCCCAGGACCGGTGCCAGACGCGGTTGACGATCATCAGACGCACCGCCGCCGGGCGGTGGGCGGCCAGGAGGTCCCGGACGAGGGTCATGTTGCCCGTGGACTTCGCCATCTTGCGGCCGTCCTGGTGGACGGCGCCGATGTGGACCTGCCGGCGGGCGAAGGGAGCGACGCCGCTGGCCGCCTCAACCATCGCGCACTGGTAGGCGTGGTGAGGGTAGGTGAGGTCCTCGCCGCCGACGATCACGTCGACGCTGGTCCCGAACGTCGCCCAGGCCATCGCAGCGCACTCCGAGTGCCAGCCGGGCCGGCCCCAGCCCCACGGGCTCGGCCACGCCGGCTCGTCCTCGGGGGAGGGTCGCCAGACGGGTACGTCGAACGGGGAGTCGCGGTGGGTGTCGTCGGGCTGGTCGCCGAAGGCGCGGGACCGCTCGAGCGCCTCCTTCTCGCTGAGGCCGCTGCGGGTGGCCACGCCGTCGCCGCGGAAGTACACGAAGCCGTCGCGTTCGTAGGCGTGGCCCGTCGTGAGGAGGGCGGCGGCGAGCTGGGTCACGTGGGCGACGTGGAGGCGTGCGTGGGGCGTGTGGTCGGGCGCCTTGTTGCCCAGGGCGCGCATGTCGCGGTCGAAGAGGAACTCCTGGGTCAGCGCGAACTCGTCGTAGGGCCGGCCGTGCTCGAGGGCTGCGGCGGTGAGCACGTCGTCGACGTCGGTGACGTTGCGGCAGGTGTCCACCTCCACTCCGGCGAGCCGGACCACCGACTGGACCACGTCGGCCCAGACGAACGTCGAGGCGTGCCCTAGGTGGGTGACGAGGTAGGGCGTGATGCCGCAGACGTAGATCCTCGCCGTGGCCGTCAACGGCAGGCGCCGCCCGGCCAGGGTCAGGTCGCTGCTGAGCAGCGGCTCGGTGTCGACGTGGGGGACACGTCCCGCGGAGCCAAGGATGCCTGAGGCCGAGAGGTTGCTGTGCACGCCACGATCATGCCTCCTGAGGCTGTGGCGTGAAAGCCGGATCCCGCGGATCGTAGTGGAACTCGTTCTACCCACTCGTCATGGTCCGAAGGGGCTCTGGTCCAGACGGCCCGCGGGGGAGAGGCTCGGGGTGAGCCCCTGAGGGAGGGAATGTAATGACGTATGCCCCCAGATCACGAGGTGTGAGGGCGGTCCTCGCCGCCCTGCTGCTCGGCACAGCCTTCGCCCCCTTGGCCGCCACGTCGGCCCAGGCGGCGAAACCGGACGACGCGGGCTCGGTGACCGTGATGACCCGCAACATCTACCTCGGCGCCGACATCAACCGACCCGTGCGGGCCGCCACCGAGGCTGCGGAGGCCGGCGGCGACCAGGCCGCGATTCTCGTGGCCCTGGGCCGGGCGACCCACGAGACGCGCGAGATCGTCGACCGCACGAACTTCGCGGTGCGCAGCCGGCTCCTCGCCGACGAGATCGCGGACACCGCGCCGGACCTGGTGGGGCTCCAGGAGGTCGCGCTGTGGCGCAGCGGGCCCCTCGACCTTGCGGGCATCGCCGCTCCGTCGGCCACCAACGTCGACTACGACTTCCTCGAGATGCTTCTCGACGACCTCGAGGAGGAGGGGGTCTCCTACGAGGCCGTGAACGTCGGGATGCGGGCCGACGTCGAGGCGCCGGCCTTCGCGGCGTACCCCGGTGACCCGACGTCGCGCAACGTCCGGATGACGATGCGCGACGTGATCCTCATGCGCGCCGACGCCGGCCTGGCGGCGGTCGGCGGGGGGAACAAGATCTACGACGTCAACCTCGCGGTCGAGATCGCGGGCGTCCCCATGAACTTCGACCGCGGCTACAACTTCGTCGACGTCGAGAACGCCGCAGGCGTGGACCTGCGCTTCGTCAACACGCACCTGGAGGCGTTCAGCTCCGACATCGCCCTCGCCCAGGCGGTGCAGATGGTGACCGAGGCAGGTGCCACCCCCAGGACCACGGTCATCGCCTGCGACTGCAACTCCGACCCGCTCGACGACTCGGTGAAGTCCTTCGACGCCGTCGCGCACAAGGCGCCGTACGAGTTCATCGTGGGCCAGGGCTTCGAGGACATGTGGCTGGTGAGGTGGCCGGCCCAGCGCGGGTGGACCGCGGGCCTGAGCGAGCTGGTGAACGACACCAGGGCCTGGGGCTTCGACCACCGGATCGACATGATCTTCGCGCGCACCGCCGCGGGGGAGACGATCCGCGTCCGGCACGGCGAGGTCACCGGGGACAAGAAGGGTGATCGCGACAAGGCGACCGGCCTGTGGCCCTCGGACCACGCCGGTGTGGTGATCAAGCTGGAGGGACTGGCCGACTGAGGCTTGCGCCCGGTGCGATAGTGACCGCATGTCGTCGGATGTCGTCGTCGTCGGTGCGGGCCTCGCCGGGCTGACGTGTGCTCGCGAGCTCGAGCGCGGTGGCCTCCACGTCGTGGTCCTGGAGAAGTCCGACGCCATCGGGGGCCGGGTCCGCACGGACCACGTCGACGGGTTCCGCTGCGACCGTGGTTTCCAGCTCATCAACCCGGCGTACCCGGCACTCCAGCAGCTCGTCGACGTGGACGCGCTGGACCTGCGGACCTTCGCCGCCGGTGCGGCCCTCGCGGGGCCCCGCGGGTTCGCCATCGTGGCGGACCCACGGCGCAGCCCCGGGTACCTCCCGCAGGTGATGCGCAGCGGCTACGTGCGGCCGGGTGAGATCGCCCGCTTCGGAGCGTGGGCCAAGCCGTCGCTCGGCAGCGTCCGCAAGCTCCTCGAGCAGCAGGACGAACCGTTGGCGACCTCCCTCGACAGCGCCGGGGTCCGCGGGAAGATCCGCGCCGAGGTCTTCGAGCCGTTCTTCACCGGAGTGCTCGCCGAGGACCGTGGCGAGACGTCCGCGACGTTCGCGCGGCTGCTGATCCGCTCGTTCGCCCTCGGCACCCCCGGCGTCCCTGCGCTCGGGATGTCGGCCCTCCCCGAGCAGATCGCCGCCGACCTCGAGGGCGAGGTCGTCCTCGGCGCCGAGGTGGCCTCCGTGGAGACTCGGCGCGACGGCTGGCAGGTGGTCACCGACGGTCGCCGGTACGACGCCAGCGCGGTCGTCGTGGCGACGGACCCGGCGGTCGCCACGGGGCTGACCGGGGTCGACACGGCCGGGATGAAGGGGCTCGTCACGTACTGGTACGCCGTCGACGAGGCCCCCTCCGATCTCGACCTGCTCGTGCTGGACCCGTCCCGCAGCGGTCCGGTCGTCAACACCGCGGTGATGTCGAACGTCGCCCCCGCCTACGCCCCGGAGGGGCGCCACCTGGTGCAGGCGACGACCCTCGCGCAGGGCGCCGTGCCGTCCGAGTCAGAGGTGCGCGAGCACCTGTCGCGGATGTACCGCACCTCCACCGCCGGCTGGGACCTCGTGGTGGCTCACGAGATCCCGCACGCACTGCCGCACCAGCGGCCCGGGGTGTCACTCCGTCAGCCGGTGGAGCTCGGCGAGGGACTCTTCGTCGCCGGCGACCACCGGGACACGGCGTCCATCCAGGGCGCGCTCGTGTCGGGCCGCCGGACTGCGGCCGCCGTGCGCCTCGAGCTCAGCGCGAGGCGGGGTCGGCGTCACTGATCTGTCGGGCCTTCTCGTCCAGCCAGGCGTCGTCGACCTCGACGTCGACCTCGGCAGCTGCCTTGCGCAGCTCCTCCTTGACGGTCCCGACGGGGGCCCCCTCCTGCCAGGAGAGGACGCGCTCGTAAACGGCCTGCTGGGCCTCGTTGCGGATCTCTTCGTTGTCGGTCATGTCCCGGCGTTACCCAGCCCGGCGGTGATCCACGCGGGTCTACGGTGGCGACATGCGGATGTTCGTGGCGTTGACCCCGCCCGAGGGAGCGCTCGAGGACCTCGGTGAGTTCCTCGGGCCGCGACAGGAGGCGGAGCGGGGCTTCCGCTGGACCGCCCCGGAGCAGTGGCACGTCACGCTCGCGTTCATGCCCGAGGTCCCCGACCGGACCCTCGACGACCTGTTCGCCCGCCTGAAACGTGCGGCTGCCCGTCGTACCCCTTTCTCGGTGACCCTCGCCGGCGGTGGCGCCTTCCCGAACGCGGGACGGGCCAAGGTGCTCTGGGCAGGCCTCGCGGTGAGCGACGCCGAGGAGCTTCGGCGGCTGGCGACGGGGGCCCGCGCCGCGGCGAACAAGTGCGGGGCGGAGGCTGAGGGCGGCCGGTTCCACCCTCACCTGACCCTGGCCCGTATCGGGCGCCCGCTCGACGTGACCAAGTGGATCCGGGTGCTCGACGCGTACCGGGGGCCCACCTGGCACGCGGAGGAGATCTCCCTGATCGAGTCGCACCTGGGTGAGGGGCCGCGCAAGCGGCCCCGTTATGAGGTGATCGAGTCATTCCGGCTGGGGCGCCCGGCACCGTAGCGTCCCTGACATGAGGATCGCGGTGCTCGGCACGGGGATGGTGGGCCGGACCCTGGCCCCGGCGTTGAGCCGTCTCGGCCACGACGTGGTCGTCGGGACGCGTGACCCCGATGCCACCCGGGCGCGGGACGACTGGGACCTCGACCTCCCGCTGGCCCCTTTCGCCGGCGTGGCCGAGGGTGCAGACCTCGTGGTCAACGCGACCAGCGGACGGGGCTCCCTCGAGGCGCTCGAGGCCGTGGGTGAGGCGGCCCTCGCGGACTCGGTGCTGCTCGACGTCGCGAACCCGCTGGACTTCTCCGCGGGCTTCCCGCCGACCCTCACGGTCAAGGACACCGACTCCCTCGCCGAGCAGATCCAGCGCGCCTTCCCCCGGACCCGGGTGGTGAAGTCGCTCAACACCGTCAACTGCGCGGTGATGGTGGATCCCTCCCGGGTGGGGGACGACGAGACCACGATGTTCGTGGCAGGGGAGGACCCTGGAGCACGCGAGAGAGTCGTGGCACTGCTCGAGCAGCTCGGCTGGCGCGACGTCATCGAGTTCGAGGATCTCGCCGCTGCCCGCGGGATGGAGATGTGGCTGCCGCTGTGGGTGCGGCTGACGGGGCGGCTCGGCACCCCCGTCTTCAACATCCGGGTGGTTCGTCGTCCCGGTTCGCCCAGCGGACGATGAGACGACGCCTGACCTCGCCGTGTCACGCTGGCAGCATGCGGATCGAGAGGATCGGGCTCACCGCGCTCAAGGGTGCACGCCACACCGCGCGGGAGCGGGTCGAGCTTTCCCCGGAGGGGCCCGTGGGCGACCGCGTCTTCTGCCTGCTCGACCCTGTTCGTCGACGCGTCCTGCGGACCGTGGAGAACCCCTCCCTCGTCCGGGCGGCGGCGCGCTGGGACGGCGGCGTCCTGTCCGTCGACCTCCCGGCCGGCACCGTCGAGGGCACACCGACGCCGACGGGGGAGGTCGTGAAGGCCGACTACTGGGGCCGGACAGCCGCGCTCGAGGTCGTCGCAGGGCCGTGGTCGCGGGCCTTCTTCGAGCACCTCGGGCGCGAGGTGGTGCTGGCACGCTCGGTCCACCCCGGCGAGGTGGTGTACGGCGGTGCGGTGACCGTCCTGACGACTGCGTCCATGCGGCTGCTCTCCGAGCGGATCGGGCACGACGTGGCGAGCGCGCGGTTCAGGTCCACGTTCCTGCTCGACGTGGACGACCAGCCTCACGTGGAGGACTCCTGGGTAGGACGCGAGCTCCGGTTGGGCGGGGCGGTCGTGCTCGTGCGAGGACGCGTGCCGCGGTGCGCGGTGGTCGACCTCGATCCTGACGGAAGTGGGGAGCGGGACCCGGTTCTGAACACCCTCGCGCGTTATCGTCGGGTGCGGAAGGATGTGAACTTCGGGGTGGACGCCGTGGTTGTGACCCCCGGTGTCGTGAGCGCCGGCGATGTCGCCGAACTGGAAAGGGGCTGAGCAGCCCGATGCCGTACCTGCTCCGAGTCGAGCTGCCCGACGTCCCGGGGTCCCTGGGGCGGGTCGCAGCCGCCATCGGCGAGGCCGGCGGTGACATCGAGGCGATCGAGATCGTCCAGAAGAACCTCTCCACCCGCACGGCGGTCGACGACGTGCTGCTCGAGACTGCGCCCGGCGTGATGCCCGACTCCATCGTCTCCGCGTGCACCAGCCTCGACGGTGTGAGCGTGCTGTGGATCTCCCGCTACGGGGCGGGCGGCAACGTCTTCCTCGACCTCGAGGCGGTGGAGGCGCTCACAGCCACCCCGCACACGGCGATCGACGAGCTCGTCGACCTCCTCCCCATCACCTTCCGCGCCGACTGGGGCCTGCGCCTCCAGCGTGCCGACTCCGGTATCACGATCAGGCACAGCACCTCAGCGGCACCGGACATCCTCGGCGGGGAGGTCGACTGGTTTCCGCTGAGCCGCCCCTCCCGGCTGGAGGTGCCCCGGGACTGGGATCGATGGTCGTCGACGCTGGTCGCCGCGGCGCCCCTCGAGGACAAGGACGAGCTGATCCTGTTCGGCCGGCGCGGTGGGCCGCCGATCCTCGACTCCGAGCTCGCCCGGCTCGGCCACCTCGCAGCGCTGGCGGTCTCGATCGCCAAGGGCGGCTGATGGCGCAGTTCGGGAAGGAGACCGACGAGTCGGGGGCGTTCAGGCGGCAGCCGAACCGGTTCACCGGACGCCCCACACCCGAGGCGGGGCGCTACCGCCTGATCTGGTGCCGGGCCTGTCCCTGGTCGCACCGGGCGCGCATCGTCCTCGGACTGCTCGGGCTCGATGAGGTGATATCGGTCGGGACCGCGGACCCGATCCGCGACGAGCGCGGGTGGCGGTTCACGCTGGACCCGGAGGGGCGGGACCCGGTCCTCGGCATCGAGTACCTCTCGGAGGTCTACGAGCGCACCGACCCCGACTTCGGGGGGCGTGTGACGGTGCCGGCCCTCGTCGACGTGGAGACCGGCCTCGTGGTGACCAACGACTTCGGGCAGATGACGCTGGACCTCTCCACCGAGTGGCGCGCCTTCCACGGTGACGGGGCGCCCGACCTCTATCCCGAGGCACTGCGCGCGGAGATCGACGAGGTCAACGACGTCGTCTACCGCGACGTCAACAATGGCGTCTACCGCTGCGGCTTCGCTGCATCGCAGGGGGCCTACGAGGAGGCGTACGCCGCACTCTTCGAGCGTCTCGACCAGCTCTCGGAACGTCTCGCGGGGCAGCGCTACCTCGTCGGCGAGCAGATCACCGAGGCCGACGTACGCCTCTTCACGACGCTGGTCCGGTTCGACGCGGCGTACCACGGCCACTTCAAGTGCAACCGTCACAAGCTCACGGAGATGCCGGTGCTGTGGGCCTACGCGCGGGACCTGTTCCAGACCCCTGGCTTCGGCGACACGGTCGACTTCGACCACATCAAGCGGCACTACTACCTCACCCACGAGCGCATCAACCCGAACGGCATCGTGCCGGTAGGGCCCGACCTGTCCGGCTGGCACGAGCCGCACGGCAGGGGCTGACCGGGGCAGGGGTAGCCTGCCGCCATGTCTGACGCCCCGGCCCCCGACGCTGTCTCCGAGATCTTCGACCCGTCCGCCTGGAAGCCGGTGCCCGGCTTCGAGGACCTGACCGACCTGACCTACCACCGGGCGGTCGAGCACGGCACTGTGCGGATCGCGTTCGACCGGCCGGAAGTTCGCAACGCCTTCCGGCCCCACACCGTCGACGAGCTGCTGCGAGTGCTGGAGCACGCGCGCACCTCCAGCGACGTCGGCTGTGTCCTGCTCACCGGGAACGGGCCCTCGCCCAAGGACGGCGGGTGGGCGTTCTGCTCCGGGGGCGACCAGCGCATCCGGGGGCGGGCCGGCTACCAGTACGCCGAGGGCGAGACCGCCGAGACGGTCGACAAGGCGAAGCTCGCGCGGCTGCACATCCTGGAGTGCCAGCGGTTGATCCGGTTCATGCCGAAGGTCGTCATCTGCGTGGTGCCGGGCTGGGCCGCGGGCGGGGGCCACTCGCTCCACGTCGTCTCGGACCTGACCTTGGCGAGCGCCGAGCACGCGCGGTTCAAGCAGACCGACGCCGACGTCGGGTCCTTCGACGGCGGCTACGGGTCGGCGTACCTCGCCCGCCAGGTCGGGCAGAAGTTCGCCCGCGAGATCTTCTTCCTCGGCGACGAGTACACCGCCGAGGAGGCCCTCCGCATGGGCATGGTCAACAAGGTCGTCCCGCACGCCGACCTCGAGAAGGTGGCGCTGGAGTGGGGCCGCAAGATCAACGGCAAGTCGCCGACCGCTCAGCGGATGCTGAAGTACTCCTTCAACCTCATCGACGACGGGCTCGTCGGCCAGCAGATCTTCGCCGGCGAGACGACCCGCCTGGCCTACATGACCGACGAGGCCGTCGAGGGTCGTGACGCCTTCCTCGAGAAGCGCGAGCCCGACTGGTCGGCCTTCCCCCACTACTACTGAGGTCGCCGTGTCCGAGGAGTCGGGTCAGACCCGGTGGTCCCAGATCGGCGGGGCCACGGGTGAGGAGTACGCCGAGCGCCTGGCCGCCCGCGCTCGTGAGGGCGGGGACCCGCACGGGGAGGCGACCTTCTGTGCGTCGCGGCTGTCGCCCGGGGCTCGAGTACTCGATGCGGGCTGCGGGACCGGCCGGGTCGCGGTGCGGCTCGACGAGCTCGGGTTCTCCGTCGTCGGGGTCGACGTCGACGAGTCGATGCTGGCCGTCGCGCGTCGTACTGCCCCGCACCTGGCGTGGCACCGGGCGGACCTCGACGGACTCGGGTCCGGGGACCTCGACGGTGCCGCCGGGTTCGACCTCGTGGTGATGGCCGGGAACGTCGTACCCCTCCTCGCGGCCGGGACGGTCGGCAGCGCCGTCTCGTCTTTGACCACCCTGCTGAAGCCCGGTGGCCTGCTGGTGGCCGGGTTCGGGCTCGACCCCGCTCACCTGCCGGCGGGCTGCCCGGTCACGCCGCTCTCGGCGTACGACGAGGCCTGCGGTGCCGCGGGGCTCTCCCCGCGGGAGCGGTTCTCCACCTGGGAGGGCGCGCCGTTCGAGCCGAGCTCGGAGTACGCCGTGAGCGTGCACGCCCTGGCTTCAGCCCCGTGAGGCGTCCTTGACGCAGCGGACGGCCCAGGGGAGGGCCTCGAGCCGCTCCACGGCGATCGGTTCACCGCACACGTCGCATCGGCCGTAGGAACCCTCGTCCAGCTTCGCGAGCGCCCTGTCGACGTCGGCGAGGGCGGTCTGGAGGCGGTCGTGGACGGCCACCTGGGAGAGCCGGTCCACGGCCATGGACGTGCCCTCGCCGACCCGCTTGCCGAAGGAGATCGAGCCGTGGTCGGCCGGCTTCTCCTCGAGCAGGCCCATCTGCTGGAGGAGTTCGGCTCGTTTGGCGTGCAGGGTCGCGGCGATGTCGTCCATTGCTCCATGGTGCTCCGATGGTGGCGATGCATGCGCTTCACCGACGCTGCCTGTGCCGGGCCGCGTCTGCCGTCCGTCGTGTCGGGTCGCGCTTGGGGTCGGCGTCTCCCGCCCGTCGGGCCGGGTCGCGCTCGGGTCCCCGGCCCGGCGTACGTGCGACGCGGGCCTGTGACCTGGGGGCTTGTCGGCTCACCCGGGTTGTCCACAGTGGCCGGCTGTGGGGCGGAAGTGTCGGTCGCCGCCA
>DATHVS010000036.1:0-17662 GCA_035461195.1 Nocardioidaceae bacterium | reverse complement strand
GAGGACAGGAACTTTGGGTGAGGCGGGTGCCAACGTCCATTTGCACGGAGGCGCATGATCGAGTTTTGCGTTTATCAAGCGACTCCCGCGATTCGTCCTCGACCAGGGCTCGTGTGTTGTCTAACAAGCGGCTCATCCTTCAGCACTTCACACTTGTCGGGTTTGGAACAGCAAAGAATCTCTATGGTCGCTTCCCATCGATTGCGAAGCAGTGCTTCTAACTCCGGCAGGAAGCTCCCTTCTATTCGCACGCCGATCGGACGGAGTGATTCTTGACAGTGCCGATATGTCTGGAAGTTTGACTTGATTTTCACCCCACGCGACCCCGACGACTCCACGTCCAGCGGGACAGCATCGCCGGACGGCCTAGCAAGCTCCGGTCGAGGGGCAAGCATGACGCGCCTCTCAAGATGCGTAGACTTCCCGGCCGGCGGCCTGCACCTCGAGACTTCGGTCTGGTGTGACGAGAGTCCGCCAGGCCTGCTGTGTCCCTGAACCGAACAGAGCCCGAGGCGACCCGCTGGCCGAAAGCGCCTTGGCCTACGCTTCCGCCCATGACTTCGGACCAGGAACGACTCAGCGGGTACGTCGCCGCCTGGCGGAGCGCCGTCGACGACGTGGTCACGCTCCTTCGCAGCCTCGACGACGCCGACTGGACCAAGCCCACCGACCTGCCCGGCTGGGACGTCAAGGGGGTTGCCTGCCATCTGGCGCACATCGAGTCAGACCTCGCCGGCGTGAAGCAGAAGCGGGTGGAGCTTCCCGATCTTCCTCACCTGACTGCCCCGACCTCCCGGTTCACCGAGCTCGGCCTGGTGGCACGTGCGGACATGTCGCCCGCGGAGGTCGTCGACGAGCTCGAGGAGTGCGCGCGTACCCGCCACGAGCAGCTGCTCGCCGACCCGCCCACCGACGGCAAGGGCGACCCGCCGCGCACGCCCGGCAAGATCGGCTGGGACTGGGAGACGCTGCTCAACAACCGCGTCATCGACGTGTGGATGCATGAGCAGGACATCCGACGCGCGGTCGGCCGTCCCGGTGGGATGAACACCCCCGCCGCGTCGCACACCATCGCCGGCTTCGCACGAGCCTTCCCCTACGTCCTCGGCAAGGTCGTCGCACCTCCGGCCGGCACCACGGTCGTGCTCGACGTCCGGGGCGTCAGCCCGGTCCACCTCGCAGCCGAGGTCGATGCCTCAGGGCGCGCCGTGCCCACCACCACCGACCCCGACCGGCCCACCGTCGCGGTCCGCATGGACGTCGAGACCTTCGCCCTCCTCGGGGGTGGTCGACGACCGGCCTCTGAGCTGCCGGTGGAGGTCGCCGGCGACGAAGAGCTCGGCAGGCGGATCCTCGAGGCGATGGCGGTGACGCCGTGACCGCACCCCATTGGACGCCCGACGACATCCCCGACCTCACCGGCAAGCAGGCGCTCGTCACCGGCGTCACCAGCGGGCTCGGTGAGAACACCGTCCTCGAGCTCGCGCGCAGAGGCGCCCGTGTCGTGATGGCCGCACGGTCGGAGACCAAGCTCCGAGCCACCATCGACGACCTCCACCAGAGCTTGCCGAACGCCGAGCTCGTACCCCTGCTCGTCGACCTGGCGGACCTCAGCTCAGTACGCCGGGCGGCGGAGGAAGCCACCCAGCTCGGGCCCATCGACATCCTCATCAACAACGCGGGCGTCATGGCGACCCCGTTCCGCCGCACCGTCGACGGCTTCGAGCTCCAGTTCGGCACCAACCACCTCGGCCACTTCGCCCTCACCGGGCTGCTGTTCCCTCAGCTCGCCAAGGCCGACGCGGCCCGGGTCGTGACCGTGTCGTCGCAGGCTCACCGGATCGCGCGCACGGTTCCCCTCGAGGACCCGCGCAACGACAAGCGCCGCTACCGCAAGTGGGGCGCCTACGCCGAGTCGAAGCTGGCGAACCTGCTCTTTGCCTTCGAGCTCGACCGGCGCGCCCGTGCTGCAGGCACCAACGTCTCGTCGATGGCGGCCCACCCCGGGTACGCCGCGACCGCGCTCTTCAGCGGCCTCAACCTCGACGGCACCAAGCCCGACGGCGCGATCGTGGTCGGCGCCAGCCGCCTGCTCGGCCAGCCCTCGGAGATGGGCGCGCAGCCCTCGCTCATGGCCGCGACCATTCCGGGACTTCCCGGCGGCAGCTACGTCGGGCCCGACGGGTTCGTCCAGATGCGTGGCCGACCCACGCTCGTGAAGGCCTCACGCACCGCGCGCGACGAGGCGCTTGCGAGGAGCCTCTGGCAGGTCTCCGAGGAAGCCACCCACGTCTCCTTCCCCTGACGCCGACCCGTCCCATCCGCCGCGCCGCATGACGCCGACCCGTCCCATCCGCCGCTCTGGTCCCGGCTCACGCGGGGGAACCGAACCGTCCGAGTCGCCGGCGAGCTTCGCGGATACCCTCGTGAAGGAGCTGTTCGACATCTCTGTCCTTGCCGAAGACGTTGACTCTCGTGGCCGGACGCACCAGCCATCCGAAGCGCTCGTCGAGGTCGCGCCTACGCCGTAGGTCGTGGAGCCGATCCTCGTCGCTCGAGTGGTGCTCCTCGCCGTCGTACTCCGCGCCGAAGCGAAGCTCCTCGACACCGAGGTCGATGCGGTAGACCGCTCTGCCGTCCGCGGACCGGATTGAGACCTGCGGCTCGGGAGGGGGCAGGTTCGGCAGGTCGAGCCAGCGCAGACGGAGGACCGACTCGCCCGGGGACTCCGAGCGGGGGTCCGCGAGCGGTGCCAGCTCACGCAGCTGGACCACACCGCGTTGCCGTTTGAACCTCTCGACGTTCGCGAGCAGCAGCTCCTTGCTGAAGCCGCCCTGCCGACAGAGCGCGTCCATTCCCGCCAGGGCCCAGTCACGCGGCGCAAGCCTTCCGAGGTCCGCGGCCGTCCGGAGGGGTGTCGTGACCGTGACTCCTTCGAGCACCATCAGGTCCTCGGTGAGGAACGCCCGTTCCCCGCTCTTGCACAGCTTGTTCCGCAGCCGGGTCTTTCCGGGCACGCGGAAGATCGAGATCGGCGGCACCCGCAGGTGGTCCCCGGGCGGGAGCACGCCGGTGTGCAGCCAGCAGGGCGTCCAGTCGGTCACGGCTGCGTCGTCGGGTACGACGAGGGCAAGTGCCTGCGCTCGAAGCAGGAGCCCGTCGGGGACCTGGGTCGCGGCGTATACGCCCTTGAGCACTCTTCTCACCAAGCCCTCGCGTGACAGCCGGGCGATGACGTGTCGCGTGATGCCGACTTCCTCGGCCTGCTTGGTCGTGAACGGGTGAGCCGTCGGGAGCGGGAAGCTGTCGTCGAGGAGGACGGGAAGGGTCGTCGGTGCCCAGGTCATCGGTGGAGCATGCCGCAGGCAGGCGCCGACCGTCGGGCGTTGTCCACAGGCATCTCGAGAACTCGCCCCTTCCGCGCGGCAGACCAGCCGGGTCGGCGAGTCCCGGCGCGGCAGACCAGCCGGGTCGGCGTCAGATGTGGCGGCGGGACTGGACGATCCGGAACCGGGAGGCGACGTAGGCGGTGTCGGTGAAGGCGGCGTTCGCAGCCGGGTTCGCGCCGGTGCCGTGGAAGTCGGAGAACGCTGCCGACTGGTTCACGAAGACCTGGCCGGTGAGGTTCTCCGAGAGCGCCACCCCGGCGTCCAGCGCGGCCTCGCGCATCGACGCGATCACCTCGGGCGAGGTGCTGTATACGGAGGCGGTCATAGCGCCGTGCTCGGTGACGGTACGCCGGAAGAGGTCGATCGACTCGTCGGTGCCGGCGGTGCCGATGAGGTAGGACACGGGGCCGAAGCACTCGGTCTCGTAGACGTCGGCGTCCTTGGAGGTCAGGCCGACCATGGTCGGCGTACGCACCACCGCACCCTCGAACGCGGGGTGGCGGACCTCCCGCGACGGGATCAGCACCTCGCCGCGCTCACCGACCGAGGACAGCCGCGAGAGCACTCCCTCGTTGACCACGCCGCCGAGGAGCTCCACGGCGCGGGCATCGTCGCCGAGGAGCTTGCCGAGGGCGGCCTCGATCCCGGCTGCCACGTCCGCGACGCTCTTGTGCCCCTCGTCGGTCTCGATGCCCGAGGCCGGCAGGTAGATGTTCTGGGGCGCGGTGCACATCTGGCCGGTGTAGAGGGAGAACGAGAACGCGAGGTTCATGCACAGGCCACGGAAGCTGTCCGTCGCGTCGACGACGACGGTGTTGACGCCGGCCTTCTCGGTGAAGACCTCGGCCTGGCGGGCGTTCTCCTCGAGCCAGTCGCCGAAGGCGTTGGAGCCGGTGAAGTCGATGAGCCTCACCTCTGGGCGCACCGCCAGCACGGCGGCGAGCCGGTCGGCGGGGTCCTCGGCGGCGAGGGTGACGAGGTTCGGGTCGAAACCGGTCTCGGCGAGGACCTCTCGAGCGACCTGGACGGTGATCGCGAGCGGCAGGACGGCGCCGGGGTGGGGCTTGACGACGACGGGGTTGCCGCAGACGAGGGAGGCGAAGAGGCCGGGCCAGGAGTTCCAGGTCGGGAAGGTGTTGCAGCCGATGACGAGGGCAACGCCCCGGGGCACGACGGTGAAGGTCTTCTCCATGCGCAGGGGCTCGCCCTTGCCGGGCTTCTCCCACACGGCCGTCGCGGGAACCCGGGTCATCTCCTCGTGGGCGTAGGCGATCGACTCGAGGGCCCGGTCGAGGGCGTGTGCGCCACCGGCCTGGAAGGCCATCACGAACGCCTGGCCGGAGGTGTGCTGCACGGCGTTGGCGAGCTCGAAGATGCGGCCGTGGAGCCGGTGGAGGATCTCCAGGCACACCCCGACCCGGGCCTCGGGACCCGCGTCGCGCCACCCCTTCATCCCCGCGCGGGCGGCCGACAGCAGCTCGCCGACACCGGACTCGGTCATCCGCGGGTAGGTCACGTGGAGGTCGAACCCGAACGGCGACTTCTCGGTGGCGACCGTGCCGGCGGCGCCGGGGGTCGTGACCGGGAAGGCCGACCCGAGCAGGGCCTCGAAGGCCGACTTGCCGGCGGGCGCTGCCTCCTCGCCGTACACCCGCGGGGACGGACTCTCGTCGAAGGCGGAGAAGTACTCGCGCGACCTCGTGGCGGCGACGGCCCGCTCGAGGGTGTCGCGGTGACGTTCGAAGAGTTCGTGGCTCATGCGGAGGTCCTCGGATCACGACGTTGTGACAGATGCGTGCGAATCGAGCGTCAGTGTGTCACATCACACTCGCGGGTGGGAGGTCCCCCGCTCCCGGGGCGACACTTCTAGGGTGTACCCGTGAGGTCCCCCAAGAGCGTGCCGCTACACCTGCGTCTCGTTCTGGTCAACGGCCTCGTCTTCGCCCTCGGCGTGCTGGCGATGTCGATGGCCCCCGAGCAGTACCGCGGCCCGGCCGCGCTCGTCGTGCTGGCCGTCGGCCTCACGCTCATCCTCGCCGTGAACACCCGCCACCTGCGTCGCAGCCTGACCCCTCTCATGACCACGATCGGCACGCTCCGGAGCCGGTGGGAGAGCGAGCGGCGGACCCAGACCGCGCGGTCCATCGTCAGCAAGGAGTACGACGGCCAGCAGATGTCGACCGAGCTCCACGACAACGTCGGGGACAACCTCGCAGCAGCCCTCGTCGGCCTGAAGAAGGCCATCGACCACGCGCCGCCCGAGCTCGCCGCGGAGCTGCGGACAGTTCAGCAGCGCGCGCGGCTCAGCCTCGTCGAGGTCCGCAAGATCGGCCGTCGCCTACGTCCGGAGATCCTCGAGGACCAGGGCCTGCACAGCGCTCTGTCGACGCTGGCGTCCAACACCTCGGTCCGCAACCCCGGCATCCGGGTCAGGAGCCACCTGGAGGGACCGTTCCCGGGGCTCGACGGCGACGCGGAGCTGGTCATCTACCGGGTGGCGGAGGAGGCGCTGACCAACATCGCCCGCCACTCCGAGGCACAGCGGGTGGACCTCCGGCTCAGCCGGGAGCCGGGGCTCGTGGTGCTCACCGTGACCGACGACGGGATCGGCGTGGGCCACAACGGCGAGCGGACCGGCATCCTGGGGATGCGCGAGCGGGCCGCCAGGGTGGGAGGACGCCTGAGCATCCGTGCTCGTGGGGGCGGCGGCACGCAGGTGCGCCTCGAGCTGCCGGCGCCGCCGCACAGCAGCTGAGTCGTGGCAGGCTGTCCCTCGTGCCGAACCTCCGCCGCATCCGCCCCGCGGACCACGAGCAGGTGCTCGCCCTCAACGCGGCCAACGTGGTCAAGCTCGCACCGATGGACGAGGCCCGGCTCGCCGAGCTCGAGGGCATGGCCGACCGGTTCGACGTGGTGGAGGTCGACGGCGAGTTCGGAGGCTTCGTCGTCACCTTCGCCCCGGGGACGGCCTACGACTCCGAGAACTACCGCTGGTTCAGCGAGCGCTACGACGGGCACTTCTACTACCTCGACCGGATCGTCCTCGCCGACGCACACCGCCGGCGAGGTCTCGGCACGTTCGTGTACGACGAGCTGGAGCAGGTCGCGCGCCACTACGGCCGGCTCACCCTCGAGGTCAACCTGGTCCCCCGCAACGACGCGTCGCTGGCCTTCCACGACCGCCGGGGGTACGTCGAGGTGGGTCAGCTCGGCGACGAGGGCCACCTCGTCGGGCTCATGGAGAAGCAGCTTTCGTGAGCAGTCCCGAGGAGACCGCGCGCCGAAGCGCCGAGGCCATGTGGGCGGGCGACGCGGCGAGCCAGGCCCTCGGCATGCGGATCGTCGAGGTGGGTCCGGGTACCGCGACGCTCGAGATGACGGTGCGCGAGGACATGGTCAACGGCCACGGCATCGGGCACGGTGGCTTCACGTTCTCCTTGGCCGACTCGGCGTTCGCGTTCGCCTGCAACAGCTACAACCGCCGCACGGTCGCACACACCTGCGAGATCACCTACCTCGCGCCGACGAGGCTCGGCGACGTGCTCACGGCCCAGGCGGTGGAGCGCAGCCGCGCGGGCCGCGACGGGGTGTACGACGTGGTCGTCCGCAACGAAGAGGGTGTGGTCGCGCAGTTCCTGGGCAGGAGCAAGGAGACACGTGGGGTGCTCTACGAGGAGGAGACCTGATGGGACTCACAGTCGCGGTCACGGGCCCGACCGGCGAGATCGGCGTCGCCGCGGTCGACGCGCTGGAGCGCGAGCCGGAGGTCGAGCGGGTCATCGGCATGGCGCGCAGGGACTTCGACCCCTCGTCCTACGGCTGGGTGAAGACGGAGTACCGCCGGGGCGACATCCTGGACCGTGCCGCGGTGGAGGCCCTGGTCGCCGAGGCCGACGTGGTCGTGCACCTGGCGTACCTGATCATGGGCTCCCGCGCGGCGAGTCACCTGGTCAACCTCGACGGCACCCGCAACGTCTTCGAGGCCACGGTGGCGGCGCAGAGACCGACCCGCCTTGTCTACACGTCCTCGGTCGCGGCCTACGGCTACCACCCGGAGAACCCCCAGCCCCTCACCGAGGACGTGCCGACCAACGGCTCCAGGGAGCACTACTACTCCCAGCAGAAGGCGGAGTGCGAGACCCTTCTCCGCGACGCCACGCTCGGCAGCGACATCGAGGTCTACACGTTGCGCCCCTGCATCGTGGCCGGACCGCAGGCGACGGCGCTCGCGGACTCGATGCCCTGGCGCCAGGTCTCCGCGCGGCTCCCCGCGACGGCGCGCAAGGCCCTGGCCAAGGTGCCCGGCCTGCGCATGGTGGTCCCCGACCCGGGGAACCCGGTCCAGCTGGTGCACCACGACGACGTCGCGAGCGCGATCGCCCTGGCGACGCTCGGCCGCGGCGAGCCCGGTGCCTACAACCTCGCCGGGGACGAGACCGTGACGTTCGGCGACGTCGCCACCGCCCTCGGGGCGCTCCCGGTGCCGGTCCCAGCAGCAGCGGCCACCCTGGCCTCGGAGGTGGTGGGGAAGCTGCCGTGGGTCCCCGCGCTGGCGGAGTGGATCCACGTCGCGCGGACGCCGGTGCTGATGGACACCTCGCGCGCCAAGGCCCTCCTCGGCTGGCGGCCCGAGCACACCGCGCCCCAGACCCTGGAGGAGATGGCTTCCGCGGTACGCGCCCGCAGCGGCGGCTGACTACCCCCATGCGCGTCACCGCCGATGGTCGGCTGTGGACGATGCAGGAGCCCTTCGGCTCGTTCAGGTGGTACGCCGTGAACGGCCACCCGTCCGACAAGGCCGGGTACGACGTGCGGGTCGACGTACCCGGGAAGTGGGTGGGCGTCTCCAACGGCAGGCTCGCGAGCCGACGTACGTCGAAGCGCGGACGGTCAGTGTGGTCGGTCGCCCTGAGGTGGGAGCGGCTCCGCCGGCGGCTCGTGGACGAGACCCTCGACCGGCTGGTGCGGCGCTGGCCGAAGGCCCGGCTCCACACCAGCTCGAGCCGCGCCGACCTCGTCGCCTGGTGGTCGGCGCAGGCGCCGGAAGATCGCCGTCCTGGTCTAGTCGCGAAAGGCAAAATTCTCGTGACCTGGTGAGACGGAGGTCGTTAGTGGGGAAAAGGGGATTCCCTACTGACCTTCCTGGGAGCATGCATGGTCCACCGGACTCGCCGTGGCCGGACGACACTCGTCGCCGCGCTCACCTCCGTCGCCCTCCTCGGCCTGGCGCCGGCCGCGATCACCGCGTCGGCGGTCGCGGACGACACCGCCTTCGCCCCGCAGCTGGTCACCGTCGACACCCCGACGCGTGACCACAAGGCACTGCTCCAGACGCTGGGGCTCGACCTCACCGAGCACGCCGGCCACGACTACGTCGAGGTGGTCCTCCACACCGCGCTCGACGTCGAGGCCCTCGATGCTGCCGGGCTGACCTACGACGTGCGCATCCCCGACCTGGTGCGCCGCGAGGCCGAGAACAACCAGGTCAACGCCGCCTACGCAGCGGCGACGGTGACCTCGCCGCTGCCGTCGGGACGCGACGAGTACCGCACGCTCGCCGACTACAACGCCGACATCGACGCGTTGGCGACCGAGCGACCCGACATCGCCAAGAAGGTCACCCTCCCCCACAAGTCGCTCGACGGGCGCCCCGTCCACGGCATCGAGATCGGTCGTGACGTGAAGGCGCCGGAGGACGGCCGTCCGGTCTTCCTCCTGATGGGTCTGCACCACGCACGCGAGTGGCCCTCGGGCGAGCTCGCCATGGAGTTCGCCGTCGACCTGGTGAAGAGCTACGGCAGCGACCAGCGCATCACCGGCCTCCTGGACCAGGCTCGGGTGATCGTCGTGCCCGTGGTCAACCCCGACGGCTTCGAGCTGTCCCGCACCGACGGCGCGCTGATCGACCTGCGCGAGCTCGACGGCGGCGGCACCGTGTCCATCCTCGGCACCCCCGGCAACGCCTACAAGCGCAAGAACTGCCGTCTCGTCGACGGTGTCGACACCATCGACGGCACCTGCCGGGCGGGCGCGACCAGCCCCGGAGGCTTCGGCGTCGGCATCGACCTGAACCGCAACTACGGCGGCTTTTGGGGCGGCCCGGGCGCGAGCGCGACGTTCGCCGACCCGACCTACCGCGGCCCCGCGCCGTTCTCCGAGCCGGAGACGCAGAACGTCCGCGAGCTCGTCAGCAGCCGCCAGGTCACGATGATGATCTCCAACCACACGTTCTCGAACCTCGTCCTGCGACCCAACGGCGTGCACCCCGAGACGATCGGCCACGACGGCCTCCCCGTGGGCGACGCCCCTGACGAGGAGGGCCTGAAGGCGCTCGGCGCGAAGATGTCGGCCGCCAACGGCTATGCCAACATCCACGGCTGGGAGCTCTACGACACCACCGGCACGACCGAGGACTGGTCCTACAACGCCACCGGCGGCTACGGCTACACCTTCGAGATCGGCCCCGACGAGTTCCACCCACCCTTCCCGCACGTCGTCGACGAGTACGTCGGGGCCGGGGAGCACGCCGGCAAGGGCAACCGCGAGGCCTACCTCGTCGCCCTGGAGCACGCCGTGGACACCGCCGGTCACGCGGTCATCAGCGGCAAGGCTCCCAAGGGCGCGACGCTGCGGCTGAGCAAGGAGTTCTCGTCGCCGACCTGGTCGAGCTCCTTCACCGACCGCCTCGAGACCACGATGCGGGTCGACTCGAAGGGCCGCTACACCTGGCACGTCAACCAGTCGACCCGCCCTGTGGTGCAGAAGAAGCTCGTCGAGATCACCGAGAGCGAGCCGATCCGCTCCGAGACCTTCGAGGGTGGCGCCACCGCCGTCGGACAGGAGGTGGACCACGAGTTCACCATGACCGAGACCGGCGTCGACCTGCTCCAAGTGGACCTGGACTGGCCGATGCCCGACGACATGGACCTCGAGGTGTACCGCAAGAAGGCCGACGGCTCGCTGACACAGGTCGGCACCTCGGGGAGGTTCGTGAACGAGAAGGAGCGCGTGCAGATCGCCGCGCCCGAGCCGGGCACCTACGTCCTGCGCGTCATCAACTACGCCTCGGTCTCCCCGACCTACACCGTGACGGCGACACTGTTCGACTCGACCACGGTCGCTGCCGAGGAGGTGCCCGGGCTGATCGAGAACTGGACACTGTCGTGCGAGAAGAACGGCCGTGTCCTCGAGCAGGTTCCGGTCGTGGTGGACCGGGGCGAGCAGGTCAAGGTGGACCTCAAGACCTGCGCCAGCCGCTGGAGCTCCCTGCTCTGACCCACAAGACCTCGACCGCCGGTGGCCGGACCATGCCCACCGGCGGTCGAGCCGTGTCCAGGTCAGCACGTCGGGCAGAATGAGCCGAATGAGCCAGCGACTCTCTGCCACCGAACTGATCGACCTGGTGCTCGACGAGGAGTCCTGGGACTCGTGGGACACCCCTCCGGTGCGCGGGCCGGTCTCGGAGGAGTACGCCGCGGAGCTGCGCGCCGCCGAGGAGAGGACCGGGCTCGACGAGGCCGTCATCACCGGTGAGGGGCTCATGCGCGGACGCCGGGTGGCCGTCGTGGCGTGCGAGTTCCGCTTCCTCGCCGGCTCCATCGGCGTGGCCGCCGCGGAGCGGCTGGTCACCGCGATCGAGCGCGCCACCGCGGAGGGCCTCCCGCTGCTCGCCGCACCGGTCTCGGGCGGGACGCGGATGCAGGAGGGCACGGTCGCCTTCCTGCAGATGGTGAAGATCTCGGCGGCCATCGCAGCCCACAAGGCCGTCGGCCTGCCGTACCTGGTCTACCTCCGCAACCCCACGACCGGTGGGGTCATGGCGTCGTGGGGCTCGCTGGGTCACGTGACGGTCGCCGAGCCCGGCGCCCTCGTCGGTTTCCTCGGCCCTCGGGTCTACGAGGCGCTTTACGGCAAGCCGTTCCCCGAGGGCGTGCAGACCTCGGAGAACCTCTACGCCCACGGCCTCATCGACGCCGTCGTACCTCCCACTGAGATCGCGGACATCCTGGACCGCGCGCTGACCGTCCTCCTCGCGCCGCGGACCGACCTCACCGAGATCCCGAACCCGCCCGAGGAGCACGTGCCGGACGTGGACACGTGGGAGTCGATCACGCGGTCGCGTCGCGACGACCGCCCGGGCGTGCGACGACTGCTGCGCTACGCCGCCACCGACGTCATCCCGCTCAACGGCACCGGCCAGGGCGAGAAGGATCCGGGCCTGCTGATCGCGCTCGCCCGGTTCGGGGGCTCGCCGTGCGTCTTTCTCGGCCAGGACCGGCGGGGCCAGAGCGACGTGCACCCCCTCGGCCCCGGCGCGCTGCGCGAGGCCCGTCGCGGCATGCGCTTGGCCGCCGAGCTCGGCCTTCCGCTGATGACCGTCATCGACACCCCTGGCGCCGCCCTGTCGGTGGAGGCCGAGGAGGGCGGTCTCGCCGGCGAGATCGCCCGCTCGCTGGCCGACCTGGTCACCCTCGACGCACCGACCCTCACCCTGCTTCTGGGCGAGGGCACGGGCGGCGGCGCGCTCGCGCTGCTCCCGGCCGACCGGGTCGTCGCGGCGCAGCACGCCTGGCTCTCCCCGCTGCCCCCCGAGGGTGCGAGCGCGATCGTGCACCGCGACCTCGACCACGCCCCCGACATGGCCCGCGCCCAGGGAGTGCGCTCCCTCGACATGCGCGGGGCCGGGATCGTGGACCGGATCGTGGTGGAGAGGCCCGACGCCGCCGACGAACCCGAGGCGTTCTGCCTCCGGCTCGGAGAGGTGCTGCGCTACGAGCTCGCCGAGCTGTGGCAGCGCGACCGGTCCACCCTGGTCGAGCTGCGCACAGCCCGCTACCAGAGGATCGGCCGGCTGAGTGCGCAGTGACCTTCCCGTGGGAGAAGCGGGGCGGCCCATCCGCTGACCGCCCGCCTCCCTGCTCCCTGGTCGGCGAGAAGCCCCTCCCCGAGCTTCACGCCCTTCGGCCGGGTCCCCGAGGACTCTTTCGGTACTCATACCGATCTGCGGATGCGTTCAACCATCTGGGACGGTAAAGAATGTCGGGCCGCCGATCAGCTCGAGGTTCGCGCCAGCGCGACGGCCCACCGCAGGTGCGCGTTGACCACGTCGATGAAGGCGTCCTCGTCGTCGCCCTCGAGCCGCTCGATGATCCGCTGGTGCTCCTCGATGGCGGCGTCCATCCGGTCGGCACGGCCGCGCACCATCGTGGAGGTGAACAGTGTCTGCCGCTCCCGGAGCGAACGGTAGATCTCGGAGAGCACGACGTTCTCGGCCCCGTCGACGATGATCTCGTGGAAGCGCCGGTCGGCGGCGGTGAACCCCGCGGTGTCCTGCTCCCGTCGGCGACGCTTCATCTCCTCCTGCACCCTCAGCAGGTCGGGGAGGAAGCTCTTGCGCTGCTCGAAGGACCGCGCGGCGGTGTAGTTCTCGATCAGGGTCCTCGCCTCGAGGACGTCCTCGACCTCCGCAGGGCTGAAGGACTCCACGACAGCTCCACGCCCCGGCACGACCTGGACCAGCCCTTCGGCCTCGAGCCGCAGGAGCGCCTCCCTCACCGGCGTGCGGCTCAGGCCGATCTCGCCCGCGAGCGCGCTCACCGTGAGGACCTCACCCGCGGGGTACACCGCGTTGAGGATCGCCCACTTGGCGAAGTCGTAGGCCCGCTGGGCGGCGTTCGCGCGCGGCGGGCGAGCTGAGGAGCGCATCGGATCAATGGTAGGGAGCGCGGGTCACGGCCCGAGGAGACTTCGCAGGAGTTGTGACACGTCTGTGTCCAGATCCCCCGGGTCGGTCCCCGTGGCCTCCACGACGAAGTCACCGAACACCCGCCTGCCCAGCATGAGGCAGGCGGCGAGGGCCGTCGTACCCGGGTCCCCGCCCTCCCTGCGTGCCGCCGTCGCGAACAGCTCGGTGGTCGGCGCCGTGCCCCGCCCCGCCAGCTCGGGGTCGTCGAGGACGACACGAGCGAGGGTGGTCCAGTACGCCGGGTGGTCCGCGAGCACCTCGAGGACCTGGACGACGTCGAGCTCGCCGTCACGGGAACGGGCGCGGATGTCCTGGGCGACGGCGGCCGACTGCACCTCGAGCGCCCTGCGCACGATCTCGTCCTTGGTGCCGAAGTGCCGATGGACGAGGGCGTGGTTGACGCCGGCCCGGTCGGCAACCTGTCGCACCGACAGGGTCCGGGGCCCCGCCTCGGCGAGCAGCTCCACGGTGGCGTCGAGGACCGCCTTCATGACCGCCTCCCGCCCACGGGGTGCGTCGGGGGTCGGTGGGTCGTTCGCAGGCATCGCCCCAAGGTAACCGGTCGGTTACAGCCGTCAGCCGTAACCGCTCGGTTACACGTTCGTTGGAGGCTCCATGACGCGCGCGACCCGGCACCGCCTGCTCCTCGTCCCGGCCACCCTGCTCGCCCTCGCGGCGGCGTCGACCAACCCGGCCACCGGCGCCGTACCCATCCCACCGGGGCCCGCGGACGCAGGCGTCACGCAGTTCGAGGGCAAGGCCGCCAAGCCCCGGCCCGTGCGCAGCCGCCCGGTGCCCGAGCACCCCTTCCTCGCGGCCAACGACCGCAACAGCATGCACAACGACGCCTACGCCACCGACGCGTACGCCGGCCGCGGCCCGCTCGGCCGCACGCTGCAGCTGACCAGTGCCACCTACGGCATCGAGGAGTGCGCCACGATGGCGTTCGACCGGGCCGGTCGGATCGAGGCGCTGTGCGGCGGCCTGGAGGGCTCGCGCCTGATGCTGCTCGACCCCGAGACGCTCGACGTGCTCGCCGCGCACCCCCTGCCCCTTCGCAGGCTCGACCCGGAGAAGACTCCCCTCGAGGACATCTGCGCGGGCGCCTACTTCTACCTCGACCACCGCGACCGGGCCGTCATCGCCACGACCGACGAGCAGATCTGGGTGGTCGGTCAGACCAAGACGCCCCTCGGCACCGGCTTCGAGCTGCTGAGACGGTACGACCTCGCCGCGCACGTCACGGACGGGGACTGCCTCGTGGCGCTGCTGCCCGACCAGGACGGGCTGATCTGGTTCGTCACCCAGGAGGGCGGGGTCGGCACCGTCCACCCGCGCACCGGCCGGGTCCGCAGCATCCGGCTCAGGGGCGAGAAGATCGTCAACTCCTTCGCCACCGACGAGACCGGCGGGGTGTTCATCGTCAGCGACCACGCGCTGTACCGCTTCGACAGCGGACGTCGCGGCCGCCCACGCGTGACCTGGCGCGAGACCTACGACCGCGGCTCGACCCAGAAGCCCGGGCAGCTCTCGCAAGGGTCGGGCACGACCCCCACGCTCGTCGGCCACGACCTCGTCGTCATCACCGACAACGCCGACCCGCGCATGCGGGTGCTCGCCTTCGAGCGGACCGCCGAGCCCCGCCGCAACCGGCGCGTGTGCGTCCAGCCAGTCCTTCGCAAGGGTGCGAGCGCGACCGAGAACAGCATCGTCGCCGTCGGCCGAGCCGTCCTGGTCGAGAACAACTACGGCTACACCGGCCCCGCCTCCACCATGGCCGGCGCGAGCACCACCCCCGGGATCGCCCGGGTCGACTTCCGCCGCGACGGCTGCCGGGTGCGGTGGACCTCGAAGGAGATCGCGCCCACGTCGGTGCCCAAGGCGTCGCTGGCCAACGGCCTTCTCTACGTCTACACCAAGCCCGAGGGCGAGGTGGCCGACCCGTGGTACATCACCGCCGTCGACGTACGCACCGGCCGCACCGCCTGGCGCCGCCTCACCGGCACCGGGGCACAGTGGAACAACCACTACGCCGCGATCTACCTCGGCCCCGACGGGTCGCTGTACGTCGCCGCCATGGCGGGCGTGATCCGCCTGAAGGACGGAAGCTGAGATGGGCACCCACGTCGTCACCGGGGCCGGGTCGGGCATCGGTGCCGCCACCGCCGCGCTGCTGCGCGAGCAGGGGCACGAGGTGATCGGGGTCGACCGCACCCCCTGCGACGTCACCGCCGACCTCTCGACCGCCGAGGGTCGCGCCGAGGCAGTACGCCGGGTCGAGGAGCTCGCGCCCGACGGGATCACCGGTTACGTCCCCTGTGCGGGCGTGGCCGGCCTCACCGGCGTGGACCCCCGGCTCGTCGTCTCGGTGAACTACTTCGCCGCGGTCGAGGTCCTCACCGGCCTGCGCCCGCTGCTGCTCCGGGCGGCCCGGCGCGGCAAGCACCCCGCCGTGGTCCTGCTCTCCTCGAACTCCGTGACCTGCCAGCCCGGCTGGGCCTCAGCCGTGGCCGGTGCCTGCCTCGAGCACGACGAGGAGAAGGCCCGAGAGCTCGCGTCCGGGCAGCAGGCGGTGAACGTCTACCCGGCCACGAAGGCAGCGCTGGCGTGGTGGGCCCGCCGCGAGGGCATCGGCGCCGACTGGATGGGGTCCGGGATCCGCGTCAACGCGGTCGCCCCCGGGCTGATCGCGACCGCCATGACCGAGCAGCTCCGCAAGGACCCCGCGCTCGGGGTGTTCGCCGACGCCTACCCGAGCGCGGTCGGCCGCCCCGGCCGCCCCGACGAGGTCGCCGCGACCATCGCGTTCCTGCTCTCGGAGCAGGCGAGCCTGGTCGTGGGGACCACGCTGTTCGTCGACGGGGGCACCGACGCGATCATGCACCCCATGAAGCCCGAGGGCATGAACGTGCCACCCATCGCCATGACCGTGGCGCGCAAGGTGGCCGGTGTCGCGACGAGGGTGCAGAACCTGCGCCGCCGCTGACGCCGACCCGGCTCGTCTGCCGCGCACGACACCGCCGACCCGGCTCATCTGCCGCGGCAGACGGGACGGGTCGGCGGGGCGGGCTAGAACATCAGGGCGTTCGCGGGGTCCTCGAGGATGGCCGCGACGTCCGCGAGGAAGCGCGAACCCTTCTCCCCGTCGACGAGCCGGTGGTCGAACGACAGCGCCAGGGTGGTCACCGAGCGGACCTTGATCCTGTCCTTGTGAACCCACGGCTGCTTGCGCACCGCTCCGAAGGCCATGATCGCCGACTCGCCCGGGTTGATGATGGGCGTCCCCGCATCGACCCCGAACACACCGACGTTGGTGATCGTGAACGACCCGCCGCTCATCGCCGAGGGCTGCGTGCGACCCTCACGGGCGGTCGCCGCGAGGGCGTTGATCGCCTTCGCCAGCTCGACCATCGACATCTGGTCGGCGTCCTTGACGTTCGGGACCACCAGGCCCCGGGGCGTGGCGGCAGCGATGCCGAGGTTCACGTAGTTCTTGAACACGACCTCGCCGGCGGCGTCGTCCCAGGTGGCGTTGACCTCCGGCGTACGCCGGGCGGCCAGGATGCACGCACGCGCCAGGACCAGGAGCGGCGAGACCTTCACGTCGCGGAAGTCGCGGTGGGACCGCAGCTTCTCGACGTACTTCATGGTCTTGGTGACGTCGACGGTGACCCACTCGGTGACGTGCGGGGCGGTGAACGCAGACTGCACCATCGACTGGCCCATCATCTTGCGGACGCCCTTGATCGGCTCGCGCCACTCGCGCTCACCGGCACGAGCGGGAGCCGCCGCAGGAGCGGGCTCCGCCTCCGGAGCGGGCTCGGCCGCGCTGCCGAAGCCCTCGACGTCGGCCCGGGTGACGGTGCCGTTGGGCCCGGTGGGGGTGACCTGGCGCAGGTCGACCCCGAGGTCCTTGGCGAGCTTGCGCACCGGGGGCTTGGCCAGGACCTGGACGTTGCCCTCGGGGCTCGACCCGGAGGCGGGCTCCGAGCCGGACCGGGCCGAGTGTGCGGGTACGGCCGGCTCGTCGGCCTCGACGACCGCCTGCGACTGGGCGCCGCCGGGCGAGAACGCGCCCTGCACCTGCATCTGCGTGGCGGCGCCGGCCTCGCTGCTCGGGGTGACGCTGCCCTTGCGGGGGCGACGCTTGGCCTCCGCGGTGCGCGGGCCGTAGCCGACCAGCGTCTTCATCGGAGCCTCCTCGCCCTCCGAGGGCTCGGCTCCGGACTTCGCAGCAGGCTCCGCAGGGGCGGCCGGCTCGGCGGGCGCGGGTGGCTCCGCGGCGTCGCCGATCGCGATGATCGGGGTGCCGACCTCGACCGTCTCGCCCTCCTCGACGAGGATCGCGGTCACGGTGCCGGCGAACGGCGAGGGCAGCTCGACGAGCGACTTGGCGGTCTCCACCTCGACGACGACGTCGTTGATCTTGACGGTGTCGCCGACCTTGACCTTCCAGGAGACGATCTCGGCCTCGGTCAGACCCTCACCGGGGTCGGGAAGCTTGTACTCAGGCATGGGTTGCTGTCTC
>DATHVS010000035.1:0-4227 GCA_035461195.1 Nocardioidaceae bacterium | reverse complement strand
CGGCCGCGCTCGAGCGACTCGTCGTTGAGCTCCACGCCGACGACCTGGAAGCCGTTGCGGGCGAAGATCTCGGCGATACCGGCACCCATGGTGCCGAGACCGATCACGCCAATACTGCGGAAGTCACGTCCGGAAGTCATGAGGCGAATCATGGCACGCCACTGGGTACCCGTGCCGTGAGGTACTTCACCGTGGACGCCCGTCCGGGGGGCGCGCCCGACCGCGGCCTCGGACGAGTGGCCGGGCAGCAGGTAACCTCCCTGCCGTGCGTCTCGTCATCGCGAAGTGCCAGGTCGACTACGCAGGCCGGCTGACCGCTCACCTGCCCATGGCCACCCGGCTGATCCTGGTCAAGAACGACGGGTCGGTGCTCATCCACTCCGACGGCGGCTCCTACAAGCCGCTGAACTGGATGTCGCCGCCGTGCAAGGTCGTCGAGGCGACCAACGACGACGGACACGTGGAGTGGACCGTCACGGGGAAGGACGACGACTCGCTGCGGATCCTCCTCGCCGAGATCATCCACGACCACGTCCACGACCTCGGGATCGACCCGGGCCTGCAGAAGGACGGCGTCGAGAAGCACCTCCAGGAGCTGCTCGCCGAGCACCCGACGACCCTCGCCGAGGGATTGACCCTGGTACGCCGGGAGTACCCCACCGCGATCGGGCCGGTCGACCTCATGTGCCGCGACGCCGAGGGCCTCTCGGTCGCGGTGGAGATCAAGCGCCGCGGGGAGATCGACGGCGTGGAGCAGCTGACCCGCTACCTCGAGCTGCTCAACCGGGACCCGAAGCTGCGGCCGGTCCGCGGCATCTTCGCCGCTCAGGAGATCAAGCCGCAGGCGCGGGTGCTGGCCGAGGACCGCGGGATCTCCTGCGCCGTCGTCGACTACGACGCACTGCGCGGGATGGACGACCCGACCGCCCGCCTGTTCTGACCCCGGTCAGGCCGGCCCGACCAGGTCCGCGACCTCGTCGGCGCAGCCCCACGACAGGGTGATGCCGGCGCCACCGTGGCCGTAGCAGTGGACGACCCTCTCCACACGGCCGTTGCCCGAGACCTTCTCCTCCTCCAGGCGCACCTGGGGCCGGGCGGGACGCAGGCCGACCCGGTGGCGCAGCACCTTCGCCCTGGCCAGGTCGGGCACCATCACGGTGGCCCGCTCGAGGATCCTCGAGGCGGTCTCCGCGTCCGGGGTACGGCTCCACTCCCCCTCCTCGTCGGTGCCCCCCACCACGATGTCGCGGGACCGGGGCACGACGTAGGTCGGACCCTCGGGGTCGAGCCACCACCGGTCGAGGCCGAACTGCTCGACGAGGGCCACCTGCCCGCGGACCGGCACCACGCTGGTGTCCCGCGCCATGAGGCGCGCCCCGAGGCCGCTGGCGTTGACCACCACCTCCGCCTGGTCGGGCATGGCCGTCAGCGCCATCCGCGTGAGGGTGCCGCCGTTGCCCACGAGGCTCTTGGCCAGCCACCGGAGGTAGGCGGGCATCTCGACCACAGGCGTGCGGAAGGTCCAGCCGTCCACGTACGGCGCCGGCATGGCCGTGACCCGGGTGAGCGCGGGCACGGCGCTGCGCCACCAAGGGTCGGAGGTACGCCGGCGGTGCAGCTCGGTCCCCTCGACCATACGGATACCGGCCTCGGCCTCGTCGGAGAGGCGCTGGAGCTCGACGTAGGTGGCAGCCGACCACGCCGTGACGCGCTCGTAGGGGAAGGCCCGGTACGGGTACCACATCGCCGCCGCGACCGCCGAGGTCGTCTCCAACGGAAGGTCCCGGGCGACAACGTCGACCTGGTGGCCTGCCTGCTGGAGCCTCAGGGCGCACGAGAGTCCGACCACGCCTGCTCCGATGACGATGACCCGGGCCATGGGGAGAGTCTGCCCGACCAGACGACCCGGGCGCGTCAGTAGTCCTCGATCCGCACGCTGCCGTCGTGGTCGACCACCGTCGCTACGACGTGCTCGACCTCGCCCTCGGCGTGCCCGCGGCAGACGATGCGCAGGCCCGGCTCAGCCGGGTACGCCGGACGTCGGCCGCAGTCGACGTCGGCGTACCCCTCGTCCTCGAGCCGGCGGACGAGACGGGCCGTGGCGACCACCCCTTGGTCGAGCCAGGCGTCGAACTCCACGTGGCCCTTCCTGCCCTTGGCGAGCTCGACGTCGACCTCGCCGACGACTCCGTCGACGTACCCCTTGCACGCGAGGTTGGCGGGCAGGACGCCGTCCCAGCGAGGGCAGTCGACGTACTCCAGGGTGAGGTCCTCCTCCTCGAGGCTGGGCGCGAGGCGCGCGGCCACGGGCTCCTCGACGTGGTCCATCGGCTCGGCGGGCGGCGTGGCCGACGAAGGTGCCGGCGCCCCCAGGCTCGGCTGCGCCCGCGCCGGCTCGGCCGTGTCACCCGGGTCGTCACCACACGCCGCAAGCACGCCCAGCAGGAGCAGGGACGCGCCCCGGTGCGACCACCGCATCGACCCTCCTCTCCGCCGAGGTGCCCAGCGTAGCCAGGCGATCCATGACGAACGCGGCGTAACCTCCGCTGGTAGAACTCGTTACACCCCGCATCGGAGGTGTTTGATGCGAACGTCGCGAACGAACGTGTTCCTGGTCCTGGTGGCCCTCGTCGGAGGGCTCCTCATCGGCGGGGCCGGCCTGGCCGCACCGGCCGGTGCGCACGAGGAACGGGAGGCCTTCTTCCCCGACGGCACCGGCAAGCGCCCGGCCTTCCTCGGGCTCGACAACCCCCGCTACCGGGTGGTGTGCCGACCCGGCAGTGCCGCCCGCATCGCGAAGATGGCGGCCGGACCGTTGAAGCGCCGCAACAAGCAGCTGCTGCGCGACTGCCGCTTCGGGTCCATCCAGACTGCGATCAACAGCATCAAGAAGCCACGCACGTCGGTCTACGTCCTGCCCGGCTACTACACCGAGCGGCGGTGGGCCAACGCCAAGAAGTCGGCCTACTGCAGCAACCTGAAGAACGGCTCCGACGACCCGCTGCCGGTCTCGTCCTACATCGGCAGCCTGTCCTCCCCCGACACCGGCGCCGACGAGACCGGCCCGATCGCGCTGTCCTACGCCGACCAGGTGCGCTGCCCGCACAACCTCAACCTGATCGCGATCATGGGTGACACCACGCCCCGCAACAAGTCGATCAAGTGCGACGGACCGCTGTGCGGGACCCAGGTCGTCGGAACCGGCCGCAAGCGCACCGACGTGGTCATCGACAACAAGTTCGCCAAGCTCAACGCGATCCGCGCCGACCGTGCCGGCGGGGTGTACTTCCGCAACTTCACCGTGCAGCAGGCGGAGTTCAACGCCCTCTACGTGCTCGAGACCGACGGATTCGTGGTCGACCGGGTGGTCGCCCGTGGCAACGACGAGTACGGAATCCTCGCCTTCGCCAGCGACCACGGCCTCATCCAGCGCGTCGACGCCTACTGGAACGGCGACTCGGGCATCTACCCCGGGTCCGCGTCCGACATCAACGGCGACAACCCCGAGTTCGAGGCGACCCGCTACTCCATCGAGATCCGCCACAACAAGAGCCACCACAACGCGCTCGGCTACTCCGGCACCGCCGGCAACTCCGTCTGGGCGCACAACAACCGGTTCTTCAAGAACTCCACGGGCATCGCGACCGACTCGCTCTTCCCCGACCACCCGGGCCTGCCCCAGGACCACGCCCGGTGGAACGACAACCTGATCTACAGCAACAACGAGAACTACTACGAGCGCTACGTCGACACCGGGGTCTGCGCCAAGCCCATCGAGAAGCGGGGCTACATGAAGGGCGTCGTCTGCCCGGTCATCCCGACCCCGGTCGGCACCGGCGTCCTCATCGCCGGTGGCAACTTCAACTCGACCGACAACAACCACATCTTCGACAACTGGCGCTACGGCACCATGCAGTTCTGGGTGCCCTCGCCGCTGCGCGACGAGTACGACCCGAGCAAGCTCTACGACACCTCCAACGGCAACCGCACCTTCGACAACAAGATGGGGCTCGAGCCCGACGGGTCGGAGGCGCACAACGGCCTCGACCACTGGTGGGACGACCAGGGGGTCGGCAACTGCTGGGAGCGGAACAAGTCCTCGCGCGGCAAGGCGACCAACAACTTCCTCGTCGACCCTGGCCCCTGCGCGGACGGTGGCTCCAAGCTCGTCCCGGGCACGGCGGCGTACAAGGATGCGGGCTTCCTGAGCTGCAGCCAGTACGACCG
>DATHVS010000034.1:0-9241 GCA_035461195.1 Nocardioidaceae bacterium | reverse complement strand
CCCTCGACGTCCATGGACCTGCGAGGCGATTTCCCTTCGCCGGCATTGTCCGGATCAGGTTGTGGGGGTCGTCAGTCGGCCTTGCGACTTGTCTGACCTCTCAGCCTTTCGGCTCCCTCGCCCGTCTCGCAGGCCACCTTCACTGTGCGCCTGCCGCTCGTCGCGCGCCAGGGACCAAGGTCCCGGTCCAGGCGACCGGTGTGGGTCATCCTCCTCGGGTGATCCGCCCTGGCCGGGTGCCTCCCGTAGGCTGACAGCACCACCGTCGAGCAGGAGGAAGCCGCCATGCTCATCCTGGCCATCATCGTCCTCGGACTCGCCGCTGGCTGGGTCGCCCACCTCCTGGTCGGCCGCGGACAGCCCGACTGGGGCCTGCTGTTCCTGATCGGGATCGGGGGGTCGTTCGTGGGCGGCCTGCTGGGAAGCCTCCTCTTCGGCGACGGCCTCGAGATCCGTGCCAGCGGTCTCATCGGTTCCATCGTCGGCGCCACCATCCTCCTGGCCGCCTACCGCGCCTTCAAGGAAAGGAACACGCGGCGGGTCAGCTCCTGACCTGCCGCAGTGCGGCTGACCGCCGCCCCGGCGGGTGCTGACCCCCTGGCCCACGGGCCCGGGTTCGGCGAGACTCGGGTCCGGAGGTGCCACCGTGGAGACCGTGCGGGTGCTCGTTGTCGACGACCAGGAGCCCTTCCGCCTCGCCGCGTCGGCGGTGATCGAGGCCGCGGCCGGGTTCGAGCTCGTCGGCGTGGCCGAGACCGGCGAGGCCTCGGTCGACCTCGCCGAGGAGCGAAGGCCTGACCTGGTGCTGATGGACGTCCACCTGCCCGGCATGAGCGGTCCGGCGGCCACGCGAGCGCTGCGCCGGTTGGAGCCCGCGCCCGTGGTCTTCCTGGTATCGACCTACGACGAGAGCGAGTGCGACGGCGAGACGCAGGAGTGCGGAGCCTCGGCGTACATCAGGAAGTCACTCCTCGAGCCCGGGCTCCTCCGCAGGACCTGGGAGGCCGTCCGACGCTGAGGGCACCGGAAGCTCGACGACCACTCGGAGGGTGTCCTCGGTGCGTGTCGTTCGCAGGGTGCCGCCTACGGCCTCTGCCCGGTCGCGCAGAAGCTCGGGATCGAGCAGGCCCTCGGACCGGGCGACGGCCACCAGCGACAGCATCTGCCCGTAGGCGGTGAGGGTGAGCTGCACCCGACCTTCGAGGGAGCGCAGGAGCTCGACGGCACAGAAGTAGCCGGCCGACTCGACCTTCGGGGGGAAGCGCCGCTCGCGCACGGACTCGTCGAGGACAAGCTCCGAGGGGCGCTCGGCCGTCTGGACGTGGGTGGTGAGCGCCGTGGCCAGCCCGCGGCGCGCCAGCTGCGCCGGGAAGACTCCGCGCGTCAGCGTCCGCAGCGAGTCGAGGGCGCCGTTGGTTCGGACGAGCAAAAGCTCCACCTCTTCGCGCGGCCACTGCCCGGCCGCCGAACGCGAGGCCAGCATCGCGAGCTCCTCGGGCATGGTCTCGAGGTGGGGCAGCACCTCCCTGGCGATCGCGGACTCGAACCTCGACCGCTCCGCGGCCTCCGCCGAGACGAGCCGTCGGCTCGAGATAGCCAGCTCCTCGCTCCTGCGATCGAGCAGGTCCACCTGGCTCGCCAGCTCCGCCTCGAGCCGGACACCCTGGAACGCCTTGGCCAGCTCGGCGGCGAAGTCCCCCAGCAGGGCGGACTCCGAGGGACGCAGCCCCCGCCCCGGAGGCATCTCGACCCCCAGCCCTCCGAGCAGCTCCGCGTCGCCCTCCGCCGTGACGGGGACGACCACGTCGAGCGCGGCCGGAGTTGGGCTCGGCCAGGAGGCGCTGCTTGGCGCGTGACCGGGTACGTCGACCCACACCTCGGCGTGGCGAGCGCCGACCGCCCTCCCCGCGGCCTCGGCCACCCGGGGCAGCAGCTGTGTCACCCGCCCGCTGCGACCCAGCTCGTCGCTGAACTCGGCCAGGGCCTCGTAGGGCGCCGCCTGCGCGCCGTACACGAGCCGGTCGGCGAGCCGGTTCACCCGCCGCCGTAAAGGCTGGAAGGCGAGCGCGACCAGCACCGTGGCGAGCAGGGAGGCCCAGGACGACTCGTCCTCCGCACCGCCGAGCTCACCGAAGAGCACGACCAGGACGACGTACGCCGTGGCGACCGAGCCCGTGAGCAGCGTGAGCACGATGGAACGGTTGAGGAGGATATCGATGTCGTAGAGGCGGAAGCGGAGGATGGCAACCCCCGTGAAGACCGGCAGGCACAGGTAGGCGACCATCACCGTCACCGACGTCACCCAGGGGCCGGCTCCGGGGAACAGGGACAGGACGGCTCCCAGGGGGACGCTGACGGCGAGGGCGGCGGCCGCCGCCGCGATCCAGCGCAGCTGAGCACGTTCGTCACCGGTTGCCCGTCGCAGCCGGACGACCAGGGAGGCGGTCCCCGCGACCAGACCGACGAGGACGGCCGCCACCGCCAGCAGCACCAGCACCTGCGCGGCCAGGTGCCGGTCGGGGTCGGTGCCCTCCGCGGTGACCTCGCCCGGCGGGACGGTGACCCATCCGGCGACGTGGAGGACCAGACCGAGCACCGTGACGACCATCGCCCACGTCCACCGCCGGGACAGCAGGTGACCGTCGGGCACGAGGAGCAGCAACAGGGCCACCAGCGTCAGGGCGAAGGTGCCGCCCAGGATTCCCGAGACCCAGAGCGAGAGCTGACCCGAGGCCCGGGACCCTGCCTCCCCGACGACGACGTAGTAGCCGTACGCCTGGGCGGCCAGGCCCAGCATCGTCCCGAGCTGGCCGACGAGGAACAGCCAGCCGATCCGGTGCCGGGGGTACCGGCTCACGATGAGGGCACCGACCGCCGATGCGGCTGTGGCAGCGACGGTCACGAGGGGGAAGCCGTCGTCCAGGGTCTCGGTCGACAGCAGCGGCGTCCCGGACAGGGCGAGGAAGGTCACCTGGACGACGGCGAGCAGGACCGTCCCCGCGAACAACGACCAAGCCATGCGCACGCGCATGTCAGCCTGCCCTCCGCGCCGGAGCGCGCACCGCTGGTACGACGGCCGTCACAGTCGTCCCCTGGCCGGAAGGGGAGTCGACGTGCAGGGTCCCCCCGACGGCACCGAGTCGACTGCGCATGTTGCCGAGGCCGACACCTGCAGGCGTCCCCGGCTCGATGCCCGAGCCGTCGTCGGTCACGACGAGCTCCAGGGTCTCGTCCCGGGCGGAGAGCTTGACCCGGATGCCGGAGGCGTTCGCGTGCTTGGCCGCGTTCTGCATCGCCTCCAGGCAGCAGAAGTAGACGGCGGCCTCGACCCCATGGGACAGGCGCCCGACGTCCTCGAGGTCCAGCCTGACCGGCAGCGGGCTGGTCGAGGCCGCCAGGGTCAGCGCCTCGACCAGCCCGCCCTCGTCCAGTGCCCGCGGTCGGCTCCCCCTCGACAGCCTGCGCAACGTGTCGATGGCCTCGGCCACCGCCCTCCCCTGCTCGTCGAGGAGCTCCGAGGCCCGCTGCGGCGACCGGTCGGCGAGCGTCTGGGCCAGGCGGAGGTTGACCGTCAGCGCGACGAGCTCCTGCTGGGCGCCGTCGTGGATGTCTCGTTCGAGGCGCTTGCGCTCACCGTCCTGGGTGACGACGAGGCGGTCCCGCGACTGCCGCAGCTGCGCCGTGCGCGACGTCAGCTCGCGGTGGCGCACCTCGAGCTCGGCTCTCAGCTGGGCGGTGTGGAGGGCGAGGCCGGCCTGTGCGGCGAGGCCCGCGAACAAGCGCTCCTCCACGCCGGTCAGCGGATGACCCTTACGCGTCCTGACCCGGAGGAGGCCCAGCACCTGCCCGCCGTGTCCGACGGCGACGCTTCGCAGCCCGGTCCGCTGCTCCGGCGTACCCGCCATCGAGGGGGGCACGGAGTCCGCCTCGGCGTCTTCCGGCCACGTCGCCATCAGCGTGGGCCGCCCGTTGACCAGCACCCACACCTGCGCCCACTCCGCCCCGGTTCCCGCGGCGAGGAGTCGCACCATCAGCCAAGGCAGCCGAGCCGCGGCGTCGGCCTCGGCGACCTGGGAGGAGAACTGCCTCAGCACGTCGTACGGGGAGTGGGCGCTGCTGCGGAGCAGGTGGGCGGCGAGGTGCTCGCAGCGGTGCTGGACCCGGTCGATGGTCAGCGCCACGATCACGGTGGCGAGCACCGCCATGGGGACCGTGGCGTTCGGTGTACCGAGCAGCAGCTCGCCGCCCCGGACGACCACGAGGTACACGAGCAGCACCACACCCGCCGTGCCGAGCCAGCCGAGCGGGACGTGCGGGCCTGCGCGGAGGCTCCGTGGCACGCGGTGGGACATGGTGCTCAGTCTGCTCCGGACAGGGGTCGGTGAGTAGGCGGTTTCCTCGCTCGGGGTGTGGTCAGCCGTACGCCGGAGGGGCGCTGTCCCCTACGGGCCCCGGCGCCGCCCGTGCGGGAAGCCTCGCCGACGGTGCGTCCCGCCCCCTGGGGCGCGGGGGCGCGGGGGCCTCTACTGGACGAGACCCGCCGACAGGGCGGCGACACCCCTCCAGAGGAGAAGACATGACCAGCACAGCCTTCCTCACCACCACCGCGACGGCTGCCCGCGCGACCGGGGTCACCAAGGCCTACGGCCACGGCGACGCGCAGGTGCTCGCGCTGGACGACGTCGGCGTCGACATCGAGGCCGGTCGGTTCACCGCCATCATGGGCCCCTCCGGGTCCGGCAAGTCCACCCTGCTCCACGTCCTGGCCGGCCTGGACCGCCCCACCTCGGGACGGATCCACATCGGGGACACAGAGATCACCGGGCTGGACGACCGGCAGCTGACGCTGCTACGTCGCGACAAGATCGGGTTCATCTTCCAGTCGTTCAACCTGCTCCCCACGCTCACCGCGGCGGAGAACATCGAGCTCCCCCTCCGCATCGCCGGACGAAGACCGGACCCGCTGTGGATCCGGTCCATCGTCGAGACCGTGGGCCTCGGACAGCGTCTCTCCCACCGCCCCTCCGAGCTGTCCGGGGGCCAGCAGCAGCGGGTCGCCGCGGCCCGCGCGCTCGCCGGGAAGCCGGAGATCGTGTTCGCCGACGAGCCGACCGGCGCCCTCGACTCGAAGTCGGGCGGGGAGCTCCTCGGGTTCCTCCGGCACGCGGTCCGTGAGCTCGGTCAGACCGTGGTCATGGTGACCCACGACCCCGCGGCTGCGGCGCATGCCGACCGCGTCCTGTTCCTCACCGACGGCGACATCGTCGACGAGATGCTCTCGCCGTCTGCCGCCGCGGTCCTCGACTACATGAAGCACCTGGGAGCGTGACCGCCATGTTGCTCGCCACTGTCAAGGGAATGCTCGGGCACAAGCTCCGGCTGATCCTCACCGCTTCCTCGATCGCACTGGGGGTGGCCTTCCTGGCCGGCACCCTGATGCTGACCGACAGCATGGAGCGCGCGTTCGACGAGATGTTCGCCGACGCGACGTCCGGCACCGACGTCGTCGTCCGCGCGGAGAGCGACCTGGCCGCCGGCAGCGGCGGCGACCGACCGCCGCTGCCCGGCGAGCTGCTCCAGACGGTCCGGACTGCGGACGGCGTGGCCGTCGCGGAGGGAAGCGTGAGCGGCTACGCCCTGCTGACCGGCTCCGACGGGAAGCCCATCCAGCCGCAGGGCGCGCCGACGACCGGGACCAGCATGCCCGGTGACCCGGGCCTGCGCGGTGACCTCACGCTACGGTCCGGGCGTGCTCCCCAGCGGGAGGGCGAGGTCGTCATCGACGCCACCTCGGCGGAGAAGGGAGACCTCGCGGTCGGCGACGAGACGAGGGTGCTCTTCCAGCACGGCCCCGAGACCTTCACCGTGGTCGGCGTCGCGGGCCTCGGCGAGCAGGACGACCTCGGCGGGTCGACCACGGCCTTCTTCGACCTGGCCACCGCGCAGCGGGTCCTCGGGAAGGTCGGGGTGTTCGACTCCGTCGTCGTCAAGGCCACCGACGGGATCTCGGACGAGGCCCTCGCCGACAGCGTCGGGGGGGTGCTGCCGAGCGGGACGGAGGCGCTGACCGGTGCGGCCGTGGCCGACGAGCAGTCCGCGGCGGTCAAGGACAGCCTCGCCTTCGTGAACGTGGCGCTGATCGCGTTCGCCGGGATCGCGCTGTTCGTCGGCTCCTTCATCATCTGGAACACCTTCTCGATGCAGGTGGCCCAGCGCAGCCGCGAGCTCGCCCTGATGCGCGCGGTCGGCGCGACCCGGGGCCAGGTGATGCGCGCGATCCTCACCGAGTCCGTCGTTCTCGGTGTCGCCGCCTCCCTGATAGGCGTCGCGCTCGGCGTCGGCATGGCCCAGGGCCTGGCAGCGCTCATGACGGGGTTCGGCTGGTCGATCCCCACGGCCGGCGTACGCTTCGGGGCCGACGCGGTCCTCGTGGGCCTGCTCGTGGGCACCGTCGTGACCGTCGTGTCGGCCATCGCCCCCGCCCGCAGGGCTACCCGGGTGCTTCCCGTCGAGGCACTGCGCGATGCCACGCCGCAAGCACGAGGCTTCGCGAAGGCTCGTCTGGTGGCGGGTGTGGTGGCGCTCGCGGGCAGCTCAGCCGTGATGGGGTGGGCGCTGTTCGGCTCCGCGCCGACTCTGCTCGTCCCGGCAGGCATGGTCGGCGTCGTGCTCGGGACTGCGACGCTGGCGCCGCTGCTCACCCGTCCTCTCGTGGCCGCCATCGGCGCCCCCCTGCGGGCCCGCGGGGTGACCGCTGTCCTGGCCCGGCAGAACGCCCTGCGCAACCCGAGGCGCACCGCGTCGACGGCAATGGCGCTCGTGATCGGGCTGACCATGGTGGCAGCTGTAGCGGTGTTCGGGGCCTCGCTCAAGGCCTCGTTCGCCGACGTGCTCGCCTCTACGAAGGCCGACCTGTACGTACTGACCCCGACCAGCCAGTCGGAGGGCTTCAGCCGCGAGGCGACCGAGGCGGTCCGCGAGGTCGAGGGCGTTGCGGTCGTGTCACGGACGGGGTACGGCATGGCCGAGATCGACGGGACCGGCCAGGGGTTCTCGTCCATCGAGCCGGCCACCGTGGACCAGGCGTTCGACCTGGCCATGGTCAGCGGGAGCCCGGACGACCTCGGCCTGGACGGTGTCCTCGTCCACGCCGACGTCGCGGACCAGCAGGACCTGGCGATCGGCGACCCCGTGCCGGCTGCCTTCGGCGGCACCGGCGCGCGGCAGCTCGAGGTCGTGGGGGTCTTCGGCGCCCGAGGGTTCGTCGGCGCCGACTACGTGATCTCCACACGGGCGCACGACGTCGTGGACCCGCAACGGCTCGAGAGCACCGCGCTGGTCGTCGTCGAGGACGGAGAGAGCGTGGCCGCTGTGGAGCAGCGGATCGCCGACGTCCTGACGGGCCATCCCGACACCACCGTGATGGATCGGGAGGAGTTCAAGGGAGCCTTGGGCAGCGTGATCGACCAGCTCATGGGCCTGGTCACGGTGCTCCTGCTGCTGGCCGTGGTGATCGCACTGCTGGGCATCGTCAACACGCTGGCGCTCTCGGTCTTCGAGCGGACGCGCGAGCTCGGGATGCTGCGCGCCGTCGGCATGACGCGCGGACAGGTCCGGGCCATGGTCCGGTGGGAGTCCGTGGTGATCTCGACCATCGGCGCCGTGATGGGTGCCACCTTGGGGATCGGCCTGGGCCTCGCCCTGACCCGGGCGATGGCCGACGAGGGCATCAACCAGGTCGCCGTCCCCGGCGTCCAGCTCACCCTCTACGTCGTGGCGGCCGCCGTCGCGGGGGTCGTCGCCGCCATCGGCCCTGCAAGGCGTGCCTCCAAGGTCGACGTGCTGAGGGCGGTGGTGACCGAGTAGACGGCTACGTGCGGTCCGACGGTCGGCCGCCTGCCTCGAGGAAGGCGAGCACCGCGCTCACCCTGCGGTTCAGCTCGCCTTCCTCGCTGAGCCCGAGCTTCTGGAAGACGCTGGTGATGTGCTTCTCGACGGCCCGCTCGCTCAGGTAGAGCGTGCGGGCGATCGAGGCGTTGCTTCGGCCGGTGGCCATCTCCTGGAGGACCTCCCGCTCCCGGTCGGTCAGCCCGAGCAGGGGCGACGCGGCGGCCCTCGACTGTCGAGCCAACAGGCCCTCCACCACCTTGGGGTCGAGCGCCGACCCGCCACGCGCCACCTCGTTCAGCGCGCGGAGGAGCTCTTCGATCTCCGAGACCCGCTCCTTGAGGAGGTAGCCGAGACCGGCGACCCCGTCCTTGAGCAGGTCGAAAACGTAGTCCTCCTCGACGTACTGGGAGAGCACCACCACGCCTGTACCGGGGTGCTCGGCCCGTATCTGCTTGGCCGCCTCGATGCCCTCGGTGGTGAACGTCGGGGGCATCCGGATGTCGGTGAGGACCGCGGCGGGCTCGTGCCGTGCCACGGCCGCGAGAAGGGACCCGGGGTCCTCGACCACGGCCACGAGCTCGACCTCGTCGAGCTCGCCGAGCAGCGCTGCGGTGCCCTGCCGGACGAGGAAGTTGTCCTCGGCGAAGACCACGCGGAGTGCCATGCCTCCGACACTAGACCCGGGGTGAGCCTCCGCGCTGCGGATGGCAGGCACGAGGCCCGCCCACCGCTCGGTGCGGTGGACGGGCCTGCGAGCCACGCGGTGTCAGCGGGTTCCGGAGCTCCCCGACGGCGGCTCGTCACCGTCGTCGTGGATCACGTCCTCCAGGTGACCCTCCGCGTGGGCGGCGACCAGCTTGGTCTTGCCCGGGTAGCGGATCTCCTCCACCAGCTCCTGCATGACCGGCGAGGGCTTGGGGGTGAACTGCGAGACCACGATCGTCACGACGAAGTTGATCAGCATGCCGACCGTACCGAAGCCGGTCTCGGGGATGTCGAAGATCCCGTCGCTGTTGCCGTAGATATCGATGGTCCACAGCATGTAGATCATGGTCGTCCCCAGACCGGCGGCGAGTCCGGCGGTAGCGCCCATGGCCGTGGTCTTCTTCCAGAAGATGCCCAGCACCAATATCGGGAAGAAGCTGGCCGCGGCGAGGCCGAAGGCCAAGGCGACCACCTGCGCCACGAATCCGGGAGGGTTGATGCCCAGGTAGCCGGCGACCAGGATCGCACCCGCCATCGCGATGCGGCCGACGAGCAGCTGGCGTGCCTCGCTGGCGGCGGGGTTGATCTTCTTGTAGTACACGTCGTTCGCGACCGCCGAGGAGATGACCAGCAGCAGACCCGACGC
>DATHVS010000033.1:0-29744 GCA_035461195.1 Nocardioidaceae bacterium | reverse complement strand
CGCAGATGGTGTGTAGGACCTTCATGGTCTTCGACTTCATGCGGGTGCCCTCGCCCGCGGCGAGCAGGATCACTGCTGCGGGGCGGGGCACGACGGTGCTGACGGGCTCGGTCACGTCTAGAGCGCTCCCTGGTCGACGGTAGGCGGTCACCCCGTGCGGGTATCAGCTCCCCGGGTAGGAGTCGAACCTACGTCGCTTTGTCCGCATTCAAAGTGCGGCGGGCCCTGCCGACAGACCAACCGGGGATGGATGGGGCACACATTACGCAATCGTTCCCCCGCTCTCGTAGCCCACGAGCGCTTGGCTACTTACGCTTGCGTAGGTTACGGTTGCGTAGGTAAGCCCGTCCGATCGCACCCTTTGCGAGGAACACCCCCATGACCCCACCCACCACCGGAACCGTCGCGCCCGCGCCTGCCGAGGCTCCCGAATCCGAGCTGGTCACGGCCACCTGGGGAGGGGACGTCCAGTCCCGCAGGGAGCAGATCGCCCTCGCCGCCTTCATCGTCGTGCCGTTCCTGGCCGTCGCCGCCGCCGTCCCCGTCGCCTGGGGCGGGTGGCTGGGCTGGACCGACATCGCGATCATGGTCACGATGTACTGGCTGACCGGCCACGGCATCACCGTCGGCTTCCACCGCCTCTTCACCCACAAGTCGTACAAGCCCAACCGCGCGGTGAAGAACTTCTGGGCGATCGCCGGCTCGATGGCCATCCAGGGCCCGGTGATCCGCTGGGTCGCCGACCACCGCAAGCACCACAAGTTCTCCGACCGCGACGGCGACCCGCACTCCCCGTGGCGCTACGGCACCGACCTCAAGGCACTGGCCAAGGGCTTGTGGTACGCCCACATGGTGTGGCTGTTCAACCCCGAGCAGACGCCGCAGCGCAAGTACGCCCCGGACCTGATGAAGGACCCGGACATCGTCAGGATCTCCAAGCAGTTCCCGATGTGGGTCGGCATCTCCCTGCTCCTTCCCGCTCTCCTGGGCGGTCTGCTCACCATGTCGTGGCAGGGCGCCCTCACCGGGTTCTTCTGGGGCTCGCTGGTCCGCGTGAGCCTTCTGCACCACGTGACCTGGTCGATCAACTCCATCTGCCACACCATCGGCGAGCGCCCCTTCCTCTCCCGCGACAAGTCCGCCAACGTCTGGTGGCTGGCCATCCCCTCCATGGGTGAGTCCTGGCACAACCTCCACCACGCCGACCCGACCTGCGCCCGGCACGGCGTGCTGCGCGGCCAGCTCGACACCTCCGCCCGGGTCATCTGGGCGATGGAGAAGCTCGGCTGGGTCGAGGACGTCCGCTGGCCGGTCAAGGAGCGCATCGAGGGCAAGCTGGTCAAGAACCAGCAGCTTCCCGAGGCTGCGTGACGTCAGGCCCGCGCCGCCCTGACAAGATGGGGCGCGTGGCTGACGCGAGCGAGGACAAGACCCGGCGCCCCCGGGGCCGCATGACGGCCGCCGAGCGCCGGGAACAGCTCGTCGAGATCTCGCGAGCCCTGTTCGCCGAGCGCGGCCTGGACGGCACCTCGATCGAGGAGATCGCGGCCCGCGCCGGCGTCTCCAAGCCTGTGGTCTACGAGCACTTCGGCGGCAAGGAAGGCCTCTACGCCGTCGTCGTCGACCGGGAGGTACGCCGACTCCTCGGCATGATGCAGGACTCCCTCGACGCCGAGCACCCGCGCGTGCTGCTCGAGCAGGCGGCGTTCGCGCTCCTCGACTACATCGAGGCCGAGCCCGACGGCTTCCGGATCCTCGTCCGCGACTCGCCGATCGGGTCCGCGACGGGGTCGTTCGTCTCGATCATCGGCGACATCGCCTCGCGTGTGGAGCACATCCTGGCCGCGGAGTTCAAGGCCCGCGGCTTCGACGCGGAGGTGGCTCCGCTCTACTCCCAGATGCTCGTCGGCATGGTCGGCACCACCGGCCAGTGGTGGCTCGACACCCGCACGCCCGAGAAGCGGGTCGTGGCCGAGCACCTGGTCAACCTCGCCTGGAACGGCCTGGCCGGCATGGAGAAGAACCCCCACCTCCGCACGAAGCACTGACCCGTCGGAGCCGGGGACGGGGTGTCAGCCGGCGCGGGCGGCGAGCCGCTCCTGGAGCCGGTCGCGCTTCTCCTCGAACCGTGACGCCTGCGTATCGAGGTCTTCCATGAACGCGGCCAGCTCCTGGCGCGCCTTCTCCCCCTCCGCATCGAGACCCTCGACCTCGAAGACCTTCCAGAAGCGCAGCACCGGCGCGACCACCTCGTCGCGGTGCTGGCGCAGGTCATAGACACCGGCGATCGCCATCTCGACCGCCTTGCGCTGGAAGCCGGCGATGTCGGTGCCCGGCATCTGGAAGGTCGTCACGACGTCGGTGATGGCCCGCATGGTCTCGTTGGGCGACAGCTCGAGGGCCGCGCTCAGCAGGTTGCGGTAGAAGATCATGTGGAGGTTCTCGTCCGCCGCCACCTTCGCCAGCAGCGCGTCCGCAACGGGGTCGTCGGTGAGCCTGCCTGTGTTGCGGTGCGAGACCCGCGTCGCGAGCTCCTGGAACGACACGTACGCGAGTGACCGGACGAGGTCCTCGCTGTGCGCCGACTCGTAGCCGGTGGACATGTGGTCCATCCGCAGTCGCTCGAGCTGTACCGGGTCGACCGCCCGGCTCGTGAGCAGGTAGTCACGGATGGCGATGCCGTGGCGGCCCTCCTCTGCGGTCCACCGGTGCACCCAGTCTCCCCACGCCGCGTCGCGACCGAAGAGGATCGCGATCTCGTGGTGGTAGCTCGGCAGGTTGTCCTCGGTCAGCAGGTTCACGATCAACGACGACCGCGCCACGTCCGACATCGGGGAGTCCTCGGGGCTCCACGGGTCGCCTTGGAGCGGTCCGTCGAAGTTGCGGCCCTCACTCCAGGGGACGTACTCGTGCGGGAACCACTCCTTGGCCACCGTCAGGTGCCTGTTCAGGTTCTCCTCCACGACCTGCTCGAGCTCGAGCAGCATCTGGGTCTGGGTCATCGGCGTGCTCATGGTGCTCCCTCCGGCCGAGTCCCTCCGACTCAACCTACGGCACCGTAACCTTCTTGCCGGAAAGTATGCGAGGTCACGTCCGGACCCCGGTCAAGGCCCGAGCACCTCGACCCGGTTGCCGTGGCCGTCGGCGGAGTAGAAGCGGCGGAAACCCGGGAGGTCATCGCCCCAGACGACCTCGTACCCGTGCTCGGCCAGCCGTACGGCGATCGCGTCGATCTCGTCGACGAGGAACGCGGGGTGGGCCCTGGTGGCCGGCCGGAACTCCTCCTCGACCCCGACGTGGACCTCGACCTCGGCGCTGCGGAACCAGCAGCCTCCGCGGGCGGCGAGGGCCGGCGGCTTCTCGACCTCCGGGATGCCGAGCGCGTGGGCGTAGAACGACCGGGCGGCGTCCTCGCCCCCGGGCGGGCAGCAGACCTGGACGTGGTGGATCCTCATCCGTGCTCCTCTCCGAGGTACAGCTTCATCCCCACGTGGGAGGGGACGAAGCCGAGACCCTTGTAGAACTCCTGCGCCCTCACGCGGCGGGCGTTGGTGGTCAGCTCGACGCGGGCCGCGCCGCGCGTCCGGGCCAGGTCGATGACCTGCTGCACCAGCTCGCGGCCGAGGCCGCGCCCTCGCAGGTCCGAGCGGACCCGCAGCGACTCGACCTGGCACATCAGCCCGCCGACGTAGGACAGGTGGCGCACCCAGGTCACCTGCACCGTGGCGACGACCTCCCCGTCGAGCTCGCCCACGAGCAGCAGCTGGTGCGGGTCGGCGGTGATCTCGTCGAAGGCGGCGGCATAGGCCTCGGCCGGAACGTGTGTCTCGTCGCGCTCGCGGATCATGTCCTGGTGCAGGAGGCTCACGACCGAGCCCAGGTCCGCACGAGTCGCCTCGCGGACGATCATGCCCTGGCTCCGACCGGGACCCGCACGACGACGAAGACGCGACGGAACGGCAGGACGGTGCCGTGCGATCCCGGCGGGTAGGCGTCGCGGAGCAGCCGCTTGTACTCCGTCTCGAAGTCCCGCCGCAGCTCCTCGGGCAGCGCCTGGAGAACAGGTCGCGCGCCGGTGCCGCTGATCCACGTGAACACCGGGTCCTCACCCTGGAGGACGTGGAGGTAGGTGGTCTCCCAGGCGTCCACCCGACAACCGAGGTCGAGGAGGGTGTCGAGGTAGACCTCGGGGCCGTGGGCGTCGGGACGCGCCACCTTGTCGACGTACCCCCGGAAGCGGGTGTCGGAGGCCAGCTCATGGAGGAGCACGTGGCTGGGCTCGGCGAAGTTGCCCGGCACCTGGAAGGCCAGCCAGCCCCCGGGCGCGACCTGCGCGACGAAGCGGGGCAGCAGGTCGAGGTGGCCGGGCACCCACTGGAGGGTCGCGTTCGAGACGAGTACGTCGACCGGGTGGTCGGACTGCCACTCCCGCAGGTCGGCGACCTCGAAGCGAACCCCGGCCGGACCGGTCTCCCGGGCGCGGGCGACCATCTGGGGGGAGGAGTCCAGGCCGAGCACGTCGGCGCCTGGCCAGCGCCGTGCGAGCAGGCCGGTGAGGTTGCCGGGGCCGCACCCGAGGTCCACGACGCGGTCCGCCTCGGTGGCACCGACCCGGGCCAGCAGGTCGGCGAACGGGCGAGCCCGCTCGTCGGCGTAGGCGAGGTACCGCTCCGGGTCCCAGGTGTGCTCACTCATCGTCGCCCCTCCGGGGAATTATCTTGATGTCAAGATAAATACTCATGCTGATGTTTCTCGATGTCAAGAATCTCGACGTACTATCTGAGCATGCGCGACGAAGTGGACCGCCTGGTCGAGGCCTGGCAGCGCGAGCGCCCGGACCTCGAGCTCGCTCCGATGCAGGTGCTGAGCCGCGTCAGCCGCCTCGGCCACCACCTCGACCGTGCCCGCAAGAGGTCCTTTGCCGACCACGACCTCGAGACGTGGGAGTTCGACGTGCTCGCCGCCCTCCGGCGCGCCGGGTCCCCCTACGAGCTGTCCCCCGGCCGGCTCATCAGGGGGACCCTGGTTACCAGCGTCACGATGACCAACCGGGTCGACCGCCTCGTGGCCCGCGGCCTCGTCGAACGCCTCCCCGACCCCCACGACCGTCGCGGTGTGCTGGTCCGCCTCACCGACGAGGGACGCAACACGGTCGACGGCGCACTCGCCACCTTGCTCGAGCGCGAGCAGGAGCTGCTCGCCGGCCTCGACACCGCCTCCCAGCAGCGGCTCGCCTCGCTGCTGCGCCGCCTCGTCGCGGGTTTCGAGCCCGAGTAGCGGGCGGACATCGACGCCGACCGCCGGCCCTACTCGAGCACCGATGCGGCCCCAAGCCACTCCTCCTCCAAAGCCTCCTTCTCCGCGAGGACCTTCTGGAGCTCCTCGTTCAGCCCGGCGAGCCTCTCGTAGTCGGACGCGTGCTCCACGAGCTCGGCGTGGAGCTTCTCCTCGCGGTTCGCGACCTTCGACAGCTGGCGGTCGATCCGCGCCATCGCCTTGCGGGCCTCCCGCTGCTCGGCCTGCGACGCGGCGGGGGCAGCGGACGCCGTGGCCGGTGCGGCAGGGCCGGCAGCAGCGGCGGAGGCGGTCGCGGCGGCGTGCTCCGCCAGGACAGCCCTGCGGCGCTCGAGGTAGTCGTCCACGCCCCGAGGCATCATCTTCACGGTCCCGTCGCCGAGCAGGGCCCAGACGGTGTCGCAGACCCGCTCCAGGAAGTACCGGTCGTGGGAGACCACCACGAGCGTCCCGGGCCAGCCGTCGAGGAAGTCCTCGAGGACGGTGAGGGTCTCGATGTCGAGGTCGTTGGTCGGCTCGTCGAGGAGGAGCACGTTGGGCTCCGAGAGCAGCAGTCTGAGCACCTGGAACCGGCGCCGCTCGCCTCCGGAGAGGTCGCCTGTGCGCGCGGTGAGCCGGTCGCCGGTGAAACCGAACCGCTCGAGCAGCGACGTCGCCGTGACCTCGCCCGTGGCCGTCCTGGTCACGCGCTTGACCGCCTCCACCGCCTCGAGGACCCGCTCGTCCGGGTCGAGGTCGTCGAGCGACTGCGTGAGCTGCTCGAGGGCCACCGTCTTCCCACGCTTCACCCGGCCCGACTCCGGCGCGAGGTCTCCGGTGAGGAGGCGGAGCACCGAGGTCTTCCCGGCGCCGTTCACTCCGACCAGACCCACCCGGTCGCCTGGACCGAGCCGCCACGTCGCGTGGTCGAGCAGCACCTTGTCGCCGCGCACGAGGCGGACGTCCTCGACGTCGAGGACGTCCTTGCCCAGCCGCTGGGTCGCGAAGCGCTGGAGCTCCAGGGAGTCGCGCGGCGGCGGCTCGTTCTCGATCAGGGCGTTCGCGGCGTCGATCCGGAACTTCGGCTTCGAGGTCCTGGCCGGCGCGCCGCGGCGCAGCCACGCGAGCTCCTTGCGCATGAGGTTCTGGCGTCGTGCCTCCGAGGCCGCCGCCTGCCGCTGGCGTTCGGCCTTGGCGAGCACGAAGGCGGCGTAGCCACCGTCGTACACGTCGACGACACCGTCGTGGACCTCCCACGTCGTGTCACAGACCTCGTCGAGGAACCAGCGGTCGTGGGTCACGACGACGAGGGAGGAGGTACGCCGGGCGAGGTGCTCGGCGAGCCAGGAGACCGCCTCCACGTCGAGATGGTTGGTGGGTTCGTCGAGGACGATCAGGTCGTGGTCCCCGAGCAGGAGCCGCGCGAGCGAGCAGCGCCGACGCTCACCTCCGGAGAGGCCGTCCACCCGACGGTCGAGCGGGATGCCGGCGAGGAGCACCTCGACGATCTCCCGGGTGAACGAGTCCGCGGCCCACTCGTGCTCGGCCCGCTCGCCGAGCACGGCCTCCTGCACGGTGGCCGAGGGCTCGAGGTCGTCGCCCTGGGTGAGGTAGCCGAGGTGGAGACCGCGGGCGCGTGAAACCCGGCCCCGGTCGGGCTCCTCGAGACCGCCGATGACGCGCAGGAGCGTGGTCTTGCCGTCGCCGTTGCGGCCCACGACACCGATCCGCTCGCCTGTGCCGACACCGAGGCTCACTCCGTCGAGCAGTGGCCGGATGCCGTAGGACTTGTGGACGCGCTCGAGGTTGACGAGGTTCGCTGCGGGAGGGGCCATCAGGTGCTATCGCATCACAGCGGCCCGACCACGCGCGCGCCGGGCACCGGCCCTCGAACCACGAGGGCGGTCGTGCCGGCGTCGTGCAGCACGTCGCGGATCTTGGTGGCGTCGGCCTCGTCCCCGGCCAGGAACAGGCAGGTGGGACCCGATCCGGACAGCAGCGACCCGAGCGCGGGCGGGCGGCCCCCGAGGTCGAGCAGGCCGGCGAGATCGGGCCGCAAGCTCAGCGCGGGCGCCTGGAGGTCGTTGAGCAGCGCCCCGCCGAGCGCACGGGCGTCTCCTGCGGCGAGGGCCTCGACGAGGGTGGCGGACACCTCCGGCTCGGCCACGACGGTTCCCGCGTGGCGGCGGTCGAACTCCGCGAAGACGGCCGGGGTGGACAGCCCCGTGTCGGAGAGCGCGACCACCCACCAGTAGGTTCCGGCGTCGTCGACCGGGGCCACCAGCTCCCCGCGACCGGAGCCGGCGGCCGTCTGGCCGACGAGGCAGAAGGGCACGTCGCTGCCGAGCTGCCCGGCCAGGGAGAGCAGCTCCTCCTGCGGGGTGTCGAGGCGCCACAGTGCGTCGCAGGCCAGCAGCGTGGCGGCCGCGTCGGCGCTCCCACCCGCCATGCCACCCATGACCGGGATGCGCTTGCGGATCGAGACCGCGACCGGTTCGTCGACACCGGCGTGCTCGGCGAGCAGCGCAGCGGCGCGGAGGGCGAGGTTCGAGGAGTCCGTGGGCACGCCGGAGGGGTCCACACCCTCGCCCACGACGGTCAGCGTGGTGGAGGCGGCGGTGGCCACCGTCACCTCGTCGTACAGGTCGATCGCCTGGTAGACGGTGGCGAGCGTGTGGTAGCCGTCGGGGCGCGCCGGCCCGACGCCGAGCTGGAGGTTGATCTTCGCCGGTGCCACGGCGGTCACGGACCCGCTCATGCGGCACCCCCGGACCGGGCCAGCGCCAGTCCCTCGGCGACCCGGGCGAACTCCTCGACCCCGAGCGACTCGCCGCGGGCCATCGGGCTGACCCCGGCGTGCGCGAGGGCCGCCTCGGCCGCCTCGGCGGAGCCGGCCAGACCCTTCAGGGTGGAGCGCAGCGTCTTGCGCCGCTGGGCGAACGCGGCGTCGACGACCGCGAAGACCTCCGCGCGCGTGGCAGACACCGCAGGGGGGTCGCGGCGCTCCCAGGCGACGAGGCCGGAGTCCACGTTGGGTGCGGGCCAGAAGACGTTGCGGCCGACGCTGCCCGCGCGGCGGAGGTCGGCGTACCACGCGGCCTTGACCGAGGGGACGCCGTAGATGCGTGAGCCGGGTCGGGCGGCGAGCCGGTCGGCCACCTCCGCCTGCACCATCACCAGTCCCTTCTCCAGCGAGGGCAGAAGGGCCAGGAGGTGCAGGAGGACGGGAACCGAGACGTTGTAAGGCAGGTTGGCGACCAGAGCGGTCGGCGGCGGCCCCGGAAGACCGGTCACCCGCAGGGCGTCGGCCTCGACGACCTCGAGCCGGTCAGCGTGCTCGGGCGCGAACCTCCGCACCGTGCCCGGCAGCGCCTCGGCCAGCAGTGGGTCGACCTCGACCACGACCACGTGGGACACGGACCCGAGCAGGGCCAACGTCAGCGAGCCGAGGCCCGGACCGACCTCGACGACCACGTCGCTGGGCTCGAGGGCGGCTGTCCGCACGATGCGCCGCACCGTGTTGGCGTCGATGACGAAGTTCTGGCCGCGCTGCTTGGTCGGCCGGATGCCGAGCGCCACGGCCAGCGAACGAACGTCCGCCGGACCGAGAAGCCTCGGTCCGGCGGACGTCGTGTCATCGCTCACCACGCGGGGGAGCCTAGCCTCACCTGGGTAGGCCGAGCTTCTCCGCACAGGCGGGCCAGGAGCCGTAGCTGCCGCCGTTGGCGTCGCGCAGCCGCGTGGCGACCGCGATCTGGGTCTCTCGGCTCTGCTCGTGCGGGTACCCGGTGCCGCCGTAGGCGCGCCAGGTGTCGATGTTGAACTGGAGGCCGCCGTAGTAGCCGTTGCCGGTGTTGATGGCCCAGTTGCCGCCCGACTCGCACTGCGCGAGGCGGTCCCACACGGAGTTGCCGCTCGCGTAGTTGGCGGCGGGGGCGGCGGGGGCCTGCACCTTCTCCTTGGTGCCGACGCGGACGACCGCGTTGCGCGGCTCGCTGAGCACGCGGGAGCGCAGGGCCTTCTTGAGGACCAGCTCACCGTTCTCGTAGCGGAAGCGGTAGAGGACCTCGCGGGTGCCGGCCTTGCCCGCTCGCGCCACCTCGGTCTCGCCCTCGTAGAGCGAGGAGTCGTCCTTCCTCACGGTGGAGAAGTCGATGCCCTCGGTGACCTTCTTGGTCTCCACGCGGACCTTCGTGACGACGATCCGGTCGCCGCTGGCGATCTCCTGCTCGGGTCCGGGCTTGACCTTGTCGTGCTTGCCGAGCTCGATGCCTTCGGACTCGAGGACGTCGGAGACGGTCATCGCGGGCACGGTGACCTCGCGGGCCTTGCGTGCGCCGTGCTTGAGCTCGATGTCCTTGGGGGTGACGACCTCGAGGTCGAGGCCCTCCCGGCTGATCTGCGCGCTACGGCTCACCGACAGCTCCGCCCCGGCGTACCGGAGCCCGAGCTGCTCGAGGGCCGAGTCGACGTCGGTCGCGGTCACCCAGTAGCTCTTGTCCTCGCCGTCGACACTGAGCTTCAGCTCACGGGCGTAGCGCACAGCGATCCGGGTGCCGTCGTTGACCTTGGCGTCCATCCCGGGAGCGACCACGTCGCGCTCGCCCACCTCGATGCCTTCGGACTCGAGGACGTCCGCGACGGTGCCACCGAGGGTGCTGACCTGCTTGGACTCACCGTCGACCGACAAGGTGACGGTCTTGCTCATCGCCGCGTAGCCCACGGTGGTGGCGACCAGCGCGGTCACGACCGCGGCCACGAGGACCGCGAGGGCGAGCCGGCTCTTGCTGAGGAGTGCGATAGAACTCCGCACGATGCTCCAATGGTGGTACTCCCCGGGCCGCAGGACAGACAGCGCGCGTGTGCGTCCGGATGTACTCATGCTGCGTGAGACGGCACACGACGGTCCCCACCGTGATGCGTTCGACCCGCTCGGCCGATGGTGTGGACCCCCTTGGCGCTGCCCGAAAGCTTCCCCACTCCCGGCCAACAGTCACAAGACCATAACGGCGATGCCGGCGAGGACCAAGTCAAACCCGCCCTAACGTGTCTCGGATCACGATATTGACTAGTCCGTTCGGGCTACTACCCGAGGTTTGCGCGGTATCGGGTCTCAGGCGTCCCAGCGGCCGCCGAAGGCGGCGTCGGTGTTCGCGTCCACCGCCGCGCACAGGCCTTCGAGGTCGAGGTCGAGCGTCTGCGCCATCGACCGCACGGTGACGGGGACGAGGTAGGAGGCGTTCGGCCGTCCCCGGTAGGGCATCGGCGTCAGGTAGGGCGCGTCGGTCTCCACGAGGACCCGGTCGAGGGGCGTCACCCGCAACGCCTCGCGCAGGGGCTCGGCGTTCTTGAACGTCACCGTGCCCGCGAAGGAGAGCCAGGCACCACGGTCCAGGCATGCCCGCGCGAAGTCTGCGTCGCCGGAGAAGCAGTGCATGACCACGCGGTCGGGGACGCCCTCCTCGTCGAGGATGCGCAGCACGTCGGCGTGGGCGTCCCGGTCGTGGACGACCAGGGTCTTGCCGAGCCGCTTGGCCAGGTCGATGTGACGTCGGAACGACTCGTGCTGCGCCGGGCGGCCGCCCTCGTCGGTGCGGAAGTAGTCCAGCCCCGTCTCACCCACGGCGCGCACCCGCTCGCTGCCCGCGGCGAGACGCTCGATCGTCGCCAGCGCCCCCTCGAGCCTGCCCTCGGCCGCGAGCCTCGGGGCCTCGTTGGGGTGCAGCGCCACCCCGGCGACGACTGCGTCGAACCGCTCCGCGACCTCCACCGCCCACTGGGCGCCCGGCAGGTCGCACCCGATCTGCACGATCCGCGGGACCCCGACCGAGGCGGCCTCCGCGAGCGCCTCGTCGACCGGGAGCCATTCGCCGTCGGCGATGTCGAGGTGGCAGTGGTTGTCCACCACCGGCCGCGGCAGGGGCTCCGGGGCAGGTGGCCTGCCGCGGTCACGCTTGCCGCCGGCGCGCTCTCGGGTGGGTGCGTCGGGGGCCATGAGGCGGAGTCTACGAGCCCCTCGGCGACGGCTTGTGCACGGCGTCGTAGACGATGCGCTTGGGCAGCCCCGCGCGGCGAGCCACCTCGAGGATCGCCTCCTTGCGTGTGCGCCCCTCGGCCTCCACCTCCGCCACGAGAGTCGCCAGGGAGGCAGCGTCGGTGGGTACGTCGGAGCCGGCGGTCGTGCCCTCGACGACCAGCGTGACCTCCCCACGCACACCCTCGGCCGCCCAGGCCACCAGCTCGGCCAGCCCTCCCCGGCGTACCTCCTCGTGGGTCTTGGTCAGCTCGCGGCACACCGCCGCGCGCCGGTCCCCGCCGAAGGCCTCGGCCATCGCCGCGAGTGCGGCCTGCGTGCGGTGGGGGGCCTCGAAGAAGACCATCGTCCGCTCCTCCCCGGCCAGCGAGGCCAGGCGACGGGCTCGCTCACCGGCCTTGCGAGGGAGGAACCCCTCGAAGCAGAAGCGGTCCACCGGAAGCCCCGACACGGCGAGCGCCGTGAGCACGGCTGAGGGCCCCGGCACGGCCGTGACGTGAACGTTTCGCTCGACCGCGGCCGCGACGAGGCGGTAACCGGGGTCGGAGACGCTCGGCATGCCGGCGTCGGTCACGAGCAGGACGCGCCCGCCCTCCTCGAGCGCCTCGACCAGGGCTGGTGTGCGCGAGGCCTCGTTCCCCTCGAAGTAGGAGACGACCCGGCCGGTGATGCTCACCCCGAGATCGCCGCACAGCCGCCGCAGCCGCCGGGTGTCCTCGGCGGCGACCACGTCCGCGGACGCGAGCTCGGCGGCCAGCCGCGGAGGGGCGTCCTCGACCCGGCCGATCGGGGTCGCGGCGAGGACGAGGACTCCGGAGGTGCTCACCCGGCGATCATTCCATCCGACCTGCCGTGGCGGCCTTTCCGCCTCCGTAGCATGGGCGCGTGACGACGACCCAGGAGCCGCCCGCACGGGCCCGTCATCGCACCATGCGGCTCTCCCGGACCGCCGACGGCCGGACCGTGCCGAGCGTGCACCGACGGATGGTCCCCCTGGTGCAGCGCCTCGACGCCCGCACCGGTTGGGTCGCCACGCTCGCCGTCACCGCGCTCGCCGGGTTCCTGAGGTTCTGGCGGTTGAGGTACCCCGAGGAGTTCCTCTTCGACGAGACCTACTACGCCAAGGACGCCTGGTCGCTCCTCAAGCACGGGTACACCACCGGCTTCGTCCCGGGTGCGGACAACAAGATCCTGACCGGCAAGGTCGAGGGGATCTTCCAGGAAGCCCCGAGCATGATCGTCCACCCCGAGGTCGGGAAGTGGCTGATCGCGCTCGGTGAGGCGGCCTTCGGCATGAACCCGTTCGGCTGGCGGGCCTCCGCCGCCGTGGTCGGCACGCTCTCGGTCCTGGTCTTGATCCGCCTGGTGCGCCGACTGACGGGGTCGACCCTGCTCGGCTGCACGGCAGGGGTCCTGCTGGCCTTCGACGGCCTGCACTTCGTCATGTCACGGGTCGCGCTCCTCGACATCTTCGTCAGCTTCTTCCTCCTCGCCGGGGTCACGGCGCTGGTGGTCGACCGGGACTGGAGCAGGCAGCGCCTGGCCGGCCGGGTCCCGGTCGGCTGGACGGCCGGCCCCTCGGACTGGGGCCCCCTGCGCGGCCTGTGGTTTCGTCCCTGGCGGCTGCTCGCCGGGGTGATGTTCGGGCTGGCGATCGCCACCAAGTGGAACGCACTCTTCCCGCTCGCCGCCTTCGGCCTGCTCGTGTGGGCCTGGGACGCCGGTGCCCGCCGCTCCATCGGCGTACGACGGGCGTGGCTGCGGTCGGCGGTCGCCGACGCCCTACCTGCCTTCTTCCACCTCGTCGTCGTCGCACTCATGGTGTACGTCGTCTCGTGGACCGGCTGGCTGCTCAACGCCGAGCAGTACGAACGCAGCCTCTCCGACACCCAGTACGGCGCCTACTGGGGCGACTACATCGAGGAGGACGCCGAGGGGTTCGTCCCCGAGCTGGCCCAGTCGATGCGGTCGCTGTGGAACTACCACCAGGACGTCTACACCTTCCACACCCAGGGGCTGACCGAGTCCGAGCACGTCTACGCCTCCGACCCCAAGGGCTGGCTGGTGCTCAACCGACCCGTCGGCATCGACGCCGACCTCGACATCAAGCCGGGCCGGCAGGGCTGCACCGCCGCCGAGGGAAGCACCTGCCTGCGTCAGATCATCTTGCTCGGGACCCCGATCCTGTGGTGGGGAGGCGTCCTGGCGCTCGCCTACGCGGCGTTCGCCTGGGTCGCCCGTCGCGACTGGCGGTTCGGGATCCCGGTCGTCGGCGTCGCCGCGACCTGGCTGCCGTGGCTGAGGTACGACGACCGCCCGATCTTCTCCTTCTACGCGGTCGCGACCATCCCCTTCACCGTCATCGCGCTCACGCTGCTGATCGGCCACCTTGTGGGGAGCAGGCGGGCCTCGGTGCGGCGCCGGATGTACGGCGCGGTCGCCGCGGGCACGTTCGTGGTGCTCGTCGCGGTGAACTTCGCCTGGTTCTGGCCGATCTACACCGACGAGCTGATGACGACCCGGGAGTGGCTCCAGCGCATCTGGTTCCGCGCCTGGATCTGAGTTCTCAGCGTGCGTAGACGCGCTGGGCGACGGCCCTCTTCGCCTCGACGAGCCCTGCCAGCGCTGACCCGAACCCGGCCTCGCCGTGCGCTTCGGGAGCCGGCTCGCCCGGGGTACCGATGACCCAGCGTGACCCCTTCTGCACGAGGTCCCGGTGGACCACGTCGTCGTAACCGGGCCGTGCCGGGAACGCGACACCCCACGCGCCGGTGGCCGCAGCCGCGAGGTGCAGGGACTCCCGGGTGGTGATCCAGCGCTGACCACGGCGGGCAGGCAGACCCTCGCGCCAGACCTCGGTGAAGGGGTAGAAGCGCATCCCGGGAAGCTCGGACTCGATCATCTCGAACACGACTCGGTCCTGCCCCGGGATCGCCTCGACGTAGCCGATCCGATCCGGTCGCAGCCCCCAGGCCTTGGCGGTCTCGACGGCGCTCTTGGCCAGCGCCTCGACGTCGTCGACCAGGTCGGACTGCAGGGACATCATCGTCGAGACGCTCTCGCGCTCGTCGTAGACCTGGCCGCCGTCGACACCGAGCAGGGAGTCGTCACCGGTCTCGGACGCGCTCTCCGCGGAGAGAAGTGCTCTGGACTCCGCGTCGCGCAGGTCGAGGACCGCATAACCCGCCGTCATCCGGTCGAGCAGCTCGCCCGGGGCCGTGTTCGGCAGGAGGCTCGTCCCGGTCATCGCGACGTGCTTGCCGTGCTCGGTCGCGAGAGCATTGGCCGCGGCGAGGATGCCGATGTGACGCGGCCAGATCGACGCCAGGTAGCCGCCGCCGATGACGTGGACGACGTCGACGGTGTGCAGGAGCTCGATACCGGCGGCTCGGTGGGCGTACCCGAAGCCGGGCTGCCGTGCCGCCTGGGCGGCGAACGCGGCGACCTCCTCGGCGTCCTCGGACGGCGCCGCGGAGGTGATCCGGAACAACGTGTCGACGAAGCGGACGTCGGGGTGGAGATCTCCGAGGAAAAGCTGTGCGCCCCCGGGGTTGGGGCAGTCGAGGTACACCTCCGCGTCGGGCTCCGTCACGGCGAGGTGCCGCAGCCAGGCAGCGGCGATGGCCTCGTCACCGTAGTAGGGGTAGCCCGACGACCCGACGAGATAGATGCGGCGACCAGCCATGCGCGTGACTCCTCCAGCTAGGGCGCGGGGTCTGTCGAGTAAGGGTCGTTCGTGACCCGTCGTACCCCGGCGGTGCGAAGGCTAACGCACCCGCGCGGCGGGGCCCGCACCTCCTCGGTCAGCGACGCTCGACGTGCTCGCAGTCGCGGACCGTGTCGCCCTCGTCGACCCGGGCGCTGTCGATACCGGCGCCACAGAGGACGAGGTCCCTGCCGGGGCCGGAGAAGAGCTTGTCGTCACCGTCGAGACCGACGATCCGGTCCTCCCCTGCCCCGCCGTAGATGATGTCCCGGCCGTCCACACCGACGAGCTCGTCGTTGCCCGGACCGCCCCGGATGCGGTCGTTGCCCTCCCCGGTGCGCAGCCAGTCGTTCCCGGCACCGCCCCACACCCGGTCGTTCCCGAACGCACCGTTGAAGAAGTCAGGTCCGGCCCCCAGACGCGCGACGTCGTTCCCGGCGTCACCCAGCACGGACATCGCGACCGTGGCGGGGAGGCGGGAGCCGTCGACGTAGTCGTCGCCGAGCCTCGGCCAGACCTCCAGCAGCAGCGGCTGGCGTTCGCTGACGCCGCTCGGAATCCTGCAGACCGCGGCGATCCCGGTCCTCGGCGCCTTCTTCCGACAGGCGCGCGGGAGTCCCTTCCACTGTTTGGTGCCGGTGTCGGCGAAGCGCAGTCCGCCCTCCACCGGTGTCACCACGAGGTGGTTGTCCTGCTGCCCGGTCAGGTAGACGTACCCGTGCAGGGACCGTTGGATCATGGCGGCGTCCTTCAGGGGAATGACGTCCTTGGTCATGATCTCGGTCGTGAAGTCGTACGGCGGCCCTGCCCGCATCTCACCCTGTGCCACGAGCTGGCCTCCGGCAGTGCCGGCGATGACCGCCGATCCGACCAGGACGGCCAGAGCGCGGCGCGCATTACGTCGAAACACGGCATTCCTCCCTGATGCCCATCATTGCCCGTAGCAGCGAGGACCGCAGGAGTTTCGTGCACCTGAGGGGTCCACTCGTCCAGCCGTCACACTGTCCTGATGGACACGGCGCGCGCCAAGGACTGGCTGATCGGTGCTTCAGGGACGGTCATCGTCCTGGTGGTTGCTGTGGCCGTTATCTGGTGGGTGGTGAGCGACCCTGTCCCCGAAGGCGAGGCGGGAGGTGCATCTGAACCGCCTGTCGGCGTGAAGGGTCCGCCCGGCCGAGAGCCTCCCGCCGAGCTGGGCGAGGACGAGGTATGGCTCTCTGACCTGGCCCTGGAAGCGGGGTCGGTCGTGGCCGCGGGCTCGACACTCCGCGAAGTGCGGGCCGTCGGGCGGGACGTCGTTGCGGGAGAAGGTGGGCTGGTCGCTGCTCGGGTCACCGTGCACGCCACCGTGCCGTTCGAGGTCGTGGCCGACGAGCTGGGCGGCGAGACCGCGGTCCGGGCGGGGGACCCCGGCGAGGCCGTAGTGGTGCGCACCGTCCGGGTGTTGGGCCGGGAGCTGCGAGTGGTCGCTTCCGGGACGGTCGAGGTCGAGGCCGGGAGGCTCGTCGTCGAGCCACGCTCCATCGATCTCGGCGGGCCGAGCTTCATCTCCGAGGCCACCGGCGCGGTCGTGCGCCGACTGGTGACCATCGAGCACGACATCGAGGGCCTGCCCGACGGCCTCGTGCTCCGCGACGTCACCGTCCAGGACAGCGGCTTCCGTGCCGAGCTCAAGGGCGAGAGGGTCGAGCTCGTCCCCTAGCCACCCGCAGGAGGTCACCCCGTGTTCTGCAAGCCCGCGGCGACCCCGTTCACCGCCACGAGCAGCACGCGGCGCCAGGACGCCTGGGTCTCCGGCGCGTCAGCTGCCCGCATCTCGCGCAGCGCGCGGAGCTGCAGCACCGACAGCGCGTCGATGGAGCGTGACCGTGTCGACAGTGCGGTACGCAGCACCGGCTCGCGCTGGAGCAGCTCCTCCTGCCCGAGCACCTCGAGCAACCAGTGCCGCGTGAGGTCCATCTCGTCGAGGATCCGTCGGGTCACGTCAGGGCGTCCGCCGAGAGCCAGGAACTGCTCGGCGAGCCGGCGATCGGACTTGGCCAGGCTCATCTCCGCGACGTCCATGAGGGCGCCGAACAAGGGCCACTCTCGGGATGCCTCACGCAGCAGGTCCACGTCCCCCACCGCCGCCAGCGCCGAGCCGAGACCGAACCAGCCCGGGACGTTGGCGCGCGTCTGCGACCAGGCGAACACCCATGGGATCGCGCGGAGGTCGGCCAGGTCCCGGCCGGTCTGGGCGCCACTTCGGCGCACCGGACGCGAGCCCATGCGCAGCTCCCCGAGCTCCTCGAGCGGGCTCGACAGCGCGACCACGTCCGCGAACCCCGGGATCTCGACCAGCGCGCGGTAGGCGACGCGCGCTTCGTCGTCCAGCCGCTCGCGCAGTCCGGAGAACCGGGCGGCGGCCACGGCGTTGCGCTCCTCGATCTCCGACGTCGCGGCGCGGAGGACGGCGGAGGTGACCCTCTCCAGGTGGCGCTGGCCGATCGTCACGTGCCCGTAGCGGGCGAACACCACCTCGCCCTGCTCGGTGACCTTGAAGCGCAGCCCGACCGAGCCCGGCGGCTGCGCGAGGATCGCCCGATGCACCGGTCCGCCGCCACGGCCGAGCGAGCCCCCACGCCCGTGGAACAGCGTGAGCTCCACCTCACGCTCGGCGGCCCACGCAGTGAGCCGGGCCTGGGCGTCGTAGAGTCCGAGCGTGGCGCTGACCGGTCCCACGTCCTTCGAGCTGTCGGAGTAGCCCACCATCACCTCGACGGCCCGGTCCGCACTCTTGACCCAAGCCTGCGTCGAGCCCAGCCCCCACCAGCGGTCGAGGACGTCGGTACAGCGCCGCAGGTCCTCGCCGGTCTCGAACAGTGGAACCACGTCGAGCCGAACCGGCCGGTCCCCGAGAGCGAGTCGTGCAAGCGCCCTGACCGCGACCAGGTCGGCAGCAGACTGGCTGAAGCTGACGACGTACCTGCCGCAGCTGTGACGACCCCACCGGTCCTGCAGCCACGCCAGGACGCGAAGGGTGTCGAGCACCTCGCGTGCCGCTCCGCTCGTGGCCTCGACAGCTTCCGGCCAGCCGTCGGTCGCCAGCTGGTCGAGCAGGGCGGCATCGCCGGCGGCGGCATGCGGGTCGTCCACGCCGTCAACCTGTCCGAGCAGCTCGACGAGGGTCGCGGTGTGCACGGCGCTGTGCTGCCTCACCTCCAGCTCGGCGAGGTGGAAGCCGAAGGTCTCGACCTGCCAGATGAGGTTCTGGAGCTCGCCGTAGGCTGCTCGCCGCGCGCCCGCGTCAGCCAGCGAGGACCGCACGAGGCGCAGCTCCGACAACAGCTCGTCGGGACCGTCGTACGCGAGGCCCACCTCGCCTCGGCGGGTTGCCTCGAGGCGAACGGCGGCGTGAAGCAGCAGCTGACGATGGGGTTCGTTCGGCGAGCCGGCAGCGATGGAAGCAGCCGTAGCAGGGTCGGCGACGGCTGCAGAGGCGAGAGTGTCACGCAGCGCCCGGCTCGGCGGCGTCGAGCCCGCGTCGAGCGTCAGCGTGCGACCGACGCGGTCGACGGCCGTCGACAGGGCCCGGAGCGCCTGCTCGGCTTGGATGCCCATCGTCTGCCGGGTGACGTCGGCGGTGACGAACGGGTTGCCGTCTCGGTCCCCTCCGATCCAGCTGCCGAACCGGACGAACGCCGGTACGACGGGCGGTGCGGTTCCGGGCTCGCGGACTCCGGCGGCGGCCTCCGCCGAACGGTACAGCCGCGGGACCAGGCGCAGCAGCGTGTCGTCGAACACCGCCATCGCGGTGCGGACCTCGTCGAAGGGCGTCGGCCGGGTCGTCCGCAGGTACGCCGTGCGCCAGAGCACCTCCAGCTCCTCGCGCACACGGCGCAGGGCCACCTGCCGCTCAACCGGTCCGCGCAGGGGATCGTCGTACCGGTCGAGCTGATGGCCGATGCGACGCAGCGCTCCCGCCACTGCTCGGCGGCGCGCCTCCGTCGGATGCGCCGTGAGCACGGGATGGACGCGCAGGCGCTGCAGGGTCTCGGGGGCGATCGACTCCCCCTGGAGCGAGGGCCAAGGCCCGGACTCGCCACGTGGGTCACCGGCAAGGAAGGCGCGGATGCGGTGGCGCTCCTCAGCCAGGTTGACGAGGTGGAAGTGAACCGTGAGCGCGCGAGCCACCTGCTCGAGGGCCGCCGCTGAGAGGCCGTCGATGACGGGCGCGAGCCGACCGGGATCAGTCCCCTCCTCCACAGCGCTCAACAGGTCTCGGGTCGCTCGCAGCACGTCGTGCTCGCCGGACTCCTCCAGCGCTGCCTCCTGCAGTCCGGTGAGCAGGGCGACGTCGGCGGAGAACAGGTCGTCACTGGGCGGTGTCGGCACGCTCTGCGTCATTGCGCCACCCTATGGGCTCCGCCGTGGTGGCGCGTCTCAACGCTTTGGGTCAGCAGGGCTGCGCATTCGGAGAGGAACGTCGAATGACAACGAGAGAACCCCGCCCCTGCGGTGGTGTTTCCGCTGGTGGGACGGGGTTTCGGTGTGGTGGAGCTGAGGGGATTCGAACCCCTGACCTTCTCATTGCGAACGAGACGCGCTACCAACTGCGCCACAGCCCCAAGGCGGCGAACCGACCCGCCGACCGCGTCGGAAAAGATATCACCTGACCCACGCGGTTCCGAATCGGCTCACGAGCCGACGGCGCGCCACGGCTCCTGCTCGACGTTGCCCTCGCCAGGCTCGTCGGCGGACGCTGACTCGACCAGGGCGGTGTCGGCCTCGTCGCGGCCGGAGGTCCAGGTGTCGGGGGCGCCGAGGTCGATCGTGCGCACGGTGCGCGGTGCACGGGCCTTGTTGACGTACGTCGGGAGCGTGACCGGCAGCGGGTCCCACAGCGAGCTGCCGTCGACGGTCTCCACGGGCACGGCCACCGTCTCGAGGTCGCCGACGGGGATCTGGACGGTGTCCTCGTCGGCGGAGTGCTCCTGGTGCGCGGGGCCGGCCGCTGCGGTGCCGTAGGCCGTGTCGACGCGGATCGCCCGGCGCGGCGCCACGTCCGTGGCAGCGCTGGGGGCCCAGACGGCGTCGCTCTCGCGGCGGACCTGGCGGCGGCAGAGAGCGAGGTAAAGGACGGTCAGCGCGACCGGTACCGCAACGCTCCACCACGGGAGGAGGGCGAAGGCGGCGAGACCGGTCACGACCATCACAAGCGTCAGCAGGACGTAGGTGACGCGGCGTCGACGACGCGCGGCTGCCCGGGCCGCAGCTCGACGAGCGGCAGCCCGGCGGGGGGAGGCGGTCGGCGAGGGCGAGGCCTCGGCCTGCGGTGCCGGACGGTTGGGCACCAGGACGCGCTGGGTCGAGCGAGGCGGCGTGACGACGAGACGGGCGTTGCGGCGGTCGACGGGCTCGCGTCGGGCGAGGACACGCATGGCGGTGGAGAAACGGTCGACGGAACGGGTGCGAGCGACCTCGTCGTGGTGCGTGAGGGCCTTGGGAATCAGATAAGCAGCCCACGCCAGAGCGAGTATCACGAAGATGATTCCTGACGGGTCCACGTGACGACCATAAAAGCGTCAACGGAAAAGCGGCTGCAGGCGTGGCGGTGTGTCGCAAGAGAACTAGTGTGACTCGTGTGATCAGGGACCAGCGCGAGGCCCCTCGGTCCGGAACCGACGGAGCAGGCCGCCTGGGCACTCCTCGATCGTTATCGAGAACAGCCGGTGGTCTCGCCACTCCCCGTCGATGTGGAGGTACCTCTGGGCATATCCGTACTCGGTGAGACCGAGCTTCTCCACGACCCGGAGGCTGGCGGTGTTCTCCGGCCGGATCGCGATCTCGATCCGGTGCAGCCCCACCTCGAACAGGCAGTGGTCGACCGCCATGGCCACGGCGGTCGGCATGACCCCCCGGCCCGCGTGGGCCTGGTCGATCCAGTAGCCGATCTGCGCCCACCGCGCCGACCCGCCGATGATGTTGCTGACCGTGAGCTGACCGGCGAAGGCGTCGTCCACGGTGACCGCGAACGGCATCCCCCGGCCGGCGCGCGCCTGACGGCGCAGGTCGTGCACCATCGCCCGGAACGTCGACGGAGCGCTCGTATCTCCCGCGGGGACGGTCGCCTCCCACGGCATCAGCCACGCGCGGTTGCGTTCGCGCACCTCCCGCCACGCTCGCGCGTCCCGCATCCCGAGCGGCCGGAGCCCGACCTGTCCGGCGCGGAGCACGACCGGCCAGGCGCGGCTCAGTGGTCGCTCCCGGTGATCTGCTCGACGGCGTGCACGAGCAGGGGTACGACGACGGCGAGACCGTCCTTGACACCGCCACGGGAGCCGGGGAGGTTCACCACGAGCGCCTTGCCGCAGACTCCCGCGAGGCCGCGGGACAGCGCCGCCGTCGGGACACCCTTCGCCGTGCCGTGGGCCCTGATGGCCTCGGCGATGCCGGGGACCTCCCGGTCGAGGAGCGGCCGGGTCACCTCTGGGGTGAGGTCGGTCGGGGTCAGCCCGGTCCCGCCGGTCGTGATCACGGCCCGGGACCCGGCGTCCACGGCCGACCGGATCGCGTCACCGACGGGCCGACCGTCGGGAACCACGACGGGGCCGGTGACCTCGAACCCGAGGCCCTGGAGGGCGGAGACGATCAGCGGCCCGGTGGTGTCCTCGTAGACCCCGGCTGCGGCACGGTTCGACGCGGTGACGACTGTCGCCTTCACGACCGGGACCAGTCCCCGCTCTTGCCACCGCTCTTGGACTCCACCCGCACGTCGGTGATCACCGCGCCCTTGTCGACGGCCTTGACCATGTCGACGACGGTGAGTCCGGCGACCGACACAGCCGTGAGCGCCTCCATCTCGACGCCGGTGCGGTCGGTCGTGCGGACGGTTGCGGTGATCGCCACGGCGTCGTCCTCGACCTCGAGGTCGACCGTCACGCCCGAGATCGCGAGCGGGTGGCACAGCGGCACCAGGTCGGGGGTGCGCTTGGCAGCCATGATGCCCGCGAGCCGGGCCACCCCGAGTGCGTCTCCCTTGGGGACTCCCTCGCCACGAAGCAGCCCGACCACCTCTACTGAGAGCAGGACCCGGCCCGAGGCGACGGCCACCCGGGGGGTGACGTCCTTCCCGGAGACGTCGACCATCCGGGCGGCGCCGGACTCATCGACGTGTGTCAGCCGGGCGTCCTGCTCGCCCACGTCAGAAGTCCCTGTCCAGGACCATGGTCTGCACCATCGTGCCGGGGTCGACCCGGTCGACGTCCTCGGGGACGACGATGAGCGCGTTGGCCTCGGACAGGTCGCCGATGAGGTGCGAGCCGTGACCCCCCACGGGCACGACGTGGGCGCCCTGACCGTCGATCTCGAACTGCGCCCGCACGAACTGCCGCTTGTTCGGGGCCGAGGAGAACCCCTTCTGGCACAGGGCGCGCACGAGAGGCCGGCGATGGGGGGTGCGCCCCATCATCTTCCGGATGGCCGGGGTCACGAACACCTCGAACGAGACGTACGAGGACACCGGGTTGCCGGGGAGGGTGAAGATCGGGGTGGCGTCCTCGCCGACGACACCGAAGCCCTGTGGCTTGCCCGGCTGCATGGCGACCTCGCCGAACTGGACCGTGCCGAGCTCGCTCAGCACCTCCTTCACCACGTCGTACTGCCCCTTGCTGACCCCGCCGCTGGTGACGACGATGTCGGCGCGGACGAGCTGGTCGCTGAGCGCGTCCGAGAACTCCTGCGGGTCGTCGGAGACGATCCCGACCCGGTAGGCGATGGCGCCGGCCTGACGAGCTGCGGCGGCGAGCATGTAGGAGTTGGCGTCGTAGATCGAGTCGTGGCCGAGCTGGGTGCCCGGCTCGCGGAGCTCGGAGCCGGTCGACATGATCACCACCCGGGGACGGGGACGGGTGCGCACCTGCGCGACCCCGATCGAGGCGAGCAGGCCGAGCTGACGCGGCCCGAGCACGGTCCCTTCCGCCAGGAGCACGTCACCGGCGAGGACGTCCTCGCCCCGACGGCGGATGTGCTGCCCGAGGTTGGGTGTGCCGTGGATGCGGACCGTGGCGACACCGCCATCGGTGGCCTCCACAGGGACCACGGTGTCGGCGCCCTGCGGCACCGGCGCGCCGGTCATGATCCGCACCGCCGTCCCCGGCGAGAGGGCGAACAGCTTGGTCTGCCCGGCAGCGGCCTCACCCACGACAGGCAGGTGCACCGGACTCTCCTCGCAGGCGCTCGCCACGTCCTCGTAGAGCACGGCGTAGCCGTCCATCGCAGAGTTGTCGAAGCCCGGTAGGTCGAGGGTCGAGGCGATCTGCTCGCTGACCGGCAGCCCCAGCGCCTCGAGGAGCGGCTGGTCGTACGGCGGGAGGGGCGTGATCGACTCGAGGATGCGCTCGATGTGCTCGTCGACGCTGCTCCAGCGGTCGGTCGGGAAGCTCGTGGGCGCTGGCATGGGCAAACCCTAACCCTCGCCCAGGGCGGTCCCGGCCGCCACGTGGCCGGCCCCCTCGGCAGGGGTGTCGAGCTCCACCTCGCCGGCCACCGTCACACCCTTGCCGAAGGTCCAGTCGCCGTGGACCACGAGCGAGGTGGCGCGCCTCATCGACGGCACACCTTCGGGGAACCGCCGGTCGAAGTCCGCAACGAGCTTGTAGTGGCTCGAGTCGAGGTCGACGTACGGCACCTTCTCGTCCTGCTGCAGCAGGACGTACCCGTCGCTGAGGTGGTAGCAGTCCGACCGCAGCACCAGCAGGTCGTTGGTGGTCTTCACGGGCACGAAGCGCTCGCGGCCGACCTCGATCGTGCACGCCCCCTCGAACACCTCGATCGCCGCCCCCATGGCCGTCTCGATCTGGATCACCTCAGGGCTGCTCGAGTCGGCAGGGTCGACGGTCTTGGTGTTCTTGATCATCGCGAGGCCGAGGATGCCGTCGCGCCGGTCGAGCTCGTCGCGCATCGCCTCCAGGTCGAACCACAGGTTGTTGGTGCTCATGAACCGGTGGCGCGACAGGTCCGCGAGCGCCTCCTTGTCCTCGTCCAGGGTCTGGGCGGTCTCTCGCAGCACGACTCGTCCGTCGGACCTGCGCACGGCGAAGTGCCCGCCCTTGCGGTCCGACGGGGTACGCCGGACGGCCTCGATCGCGAACGGAGCCCCCGACTGTGCGAACCACCCGGCCACCCGTGCGTCGGGCACCGCACCGAGGTTGTCGGAGTTGGACACGAACACCTGCTTGTAGCCGGCGTCGATGAGCCGCTGGAGCAGGCCGGTGCCCCGGAGCGCGGTGTAGATGTCGCCGTGACCCGGCGGGCACCACTCGAGCTCGGGGTCGGCCTCCCACGTCACAGGCGTCAGGTCGTCGACACGGAGCTTGGGCTCCTTGTTCTGGAGGAACTCGAGCGACAGCCCGTCGACGGCGAGGTCGTCGTAGGGCGCGAGGGCGGCCATGGTGTCCGCGGAGGTGCGGAAGCTGTTCATGAGGATCAGCGGGAGGCGGGCGCCGTACTCCTTGCGGAGCGCGAGCACCTGGCGCGCGATGATGTCGAGGAAGCTGAGACCCTCGTGGGCCTCGAGCAGCGACTTGGCTCGGTCCATGCCCATCGAGGTGCCGAGACCGCCGTTGAGCTTGACGACCACTGTCGTGCCGATCGCCTCGCGGGCGACCTCGTCGGACACGTCGACGTCGGCGAGCGCCTCCATGTCGAGCGGCTCGATCGTGGACTCGGGGACCATGCCGGTCTCACCGCTCTCCACGAGCCGGTAGTAGTGGGCGAAGACGTCGATCGCCACCGGGTCCACCCCCGCGGCCTCCATCTTGCGGCGTGCCTGCTCGAGTCCCTCGTCGCTCATGGGTCCGATGCTAGGGGGTCCGGGCGGCGATCAGCCCACATGGCGGGTGTGCGACGTGAGCTGCGGACGCTCGATGGGGCTCAGAAGCGTCCTGGACTCACGTGCGGCGCGCCGCTCTCGCGCTCCCACCGCTCCCACACCGCGATCTGCTCGAGCCAGTCGTGCAGGTGCTGTCCGCGTGCATGCCCGCATGATGACGCTCTGTCCGGATGGCTGCGACCGTCCGCCTACAGGGAGCGCGGATGTGAGTTCCGGACCGTTCCGGGCGCGGACAACCGTCCTCCACTCACATTCGGCGCGTCCCGGTAGCGTCGGGGGCATGGGTGAGGCCGTCGGATCCACGTCCGCGCAGAAGGTGGCGCTCCGCGACCAGCTGCTCACTGCCCGTCGCCGACACCCGCTGACGGCAGCACGGGAGGACGCCGAGTCGATCGCCGAGCACCTCCTCGCCACCCCGGAGGTACGACGCGCGGCGACCGTCGCGATCTACATCTCACTGAGCAACGAGCCGGGGACCGGCCCCCTCGTCGAGCAGCTGCACGCACTCGGACGACGCCTGATCCTCCCGGTGCTGCTGCCCGACAACGACCTCGACTGGGCCGTCTACGAGGGACCGCGGAGCCTCGTGCCCGCGAGCCGGGGGCTGCTCGAGCCGACCGGGCCCCGGCTCGGCCCGGAGGCCGTCGCGACCGCCGACGTCGTGCTCTGCCCGGGCCTCGCCGTAGACCGTCGGGGCTACCGACTCGGCCGGGGCGGCGGGTCCTACGACCGGGCGCTCGCCCGGGTCCCGGTGGGGACCTTCGTCTGCACGCTCCTCTACGAGGAGGAGCTGCTCGAGCACGTCCCGGCGGAGGAGCACGACCTGCCGGTCACCGCGGCGGTCACGCCGAGCGGCGTCACTCGCCTGCGGCCGGCACCAGCCTGAGGGTGTCCTCGGCGTACTCCTCGACGCGTTCGCGGCTGAAGTGCCACGGCAGCGTCTCGCCCTCGACCCACAGCTCGGTCTGGTCGACGTAGTTGCTGTGGAACGGGTGGCCGGAGACACCGGTCAGGTTGATCCAGCGGGAATCGTCGAGGTCGGCCAGGGACACCACCATGCGCATGGAGGGTGCCCAGTCGACCTCGTAGCCCTCGGGGGCGGTCCAGCCGGTGGCGTTGACGATGGAGTCGCCGCCACCCACCTCGTAGCCGCCCCGGTTGAACAGCCATCGGACGAGACCCACGTCGGACTGTCCAACGGACTGGTGCTCGAGTTCGAGCCGGTGCAGGTGCCCCCAGGTCCAGTCGGACGGACGGCGCGCCTGGCGGCGGACCAGCTCGTCGCGGGCCTCGGCCATCGCCTGGAACAAGATGTCGTCGCGGGTCTCCTTGACCGTCTCGGTCTCCACGTCGTCCCACCAGATGTTCTCGGGGTCCGCCAGGAGCCGACGCATCACCTCGAACCAGCGGTCGCCCCCGTCGGGCCACACGGACTCCTTGAGCTGGTCGTGGAAGGTCAGCTCCAGCGTGTTGCGCCACACGGCGTTGTAGTAGGCGGCGGCGGGCGAGCCCGGGTGCTGCTGGTAGTTCCAGCGCTCCAGCAGCCGCTGGCCCGCCGCGAGGTACTGCGAGGGCATGAAGACGTCGCGCAGGTAGGGCACGAAGGTCGGCGCGAACCCGTTGCGGGCGTCGAGCTGGATCCGCGCCATGTCCTCGACGCTGAACTTCTCCTGGCGCTGGAGCAGCTGGACGAGTCGCTGGCTGCGGTAGCCGTAGGACCAGGAGCTCCCGAGGAAGAACGGGTAGTCCTCGCCGATGACGGCCTGGTTGGCGGTGACCACCTTGCCCCCGTCGGGGTCGAGCAGGCTCGGCAGCGCGTCGAAGGGGACGTGGTTGCCGGTCCAGTCGTTGGCGGGAGACCAGCCCTCGGCCGGGTAGTCGCCGGTGTGCCCGGACTTGCGGATCGGGATGAGGCCTGGCGCCTGGTAGCCGATGCGGCCCTGCCGGTCGGCGTACACCAGGTTCTGGGAGGGGGCGGCGAACTCACGGGCCGCCTCGCGGAACTGGTTCCAGCTCGAGGCCCGGTTGAACATGAACACCGCGTCGGCGCTGCGGTTGGGGGTCAGCGCGGTCCAGGCGAGGGCCACGGCGTAGCCGTTCTCGCGGTCGGGGGCGTCCTCACCCACGGGCGCGTTGGCGCCGACGGTGCTCAGCTGCGCCGAGACGTCGGAGAGCAGCGGTCCGTGGTGGGTGGCCCGGGCGGTGAACGTGAACGGCTCGTCCTGCCCGTGCACGTCGATGCTCTCCTCGCGCAGCTCGAGTGGACGTCGCCTGCCGTCGTACTCGTAGAAGCGGCCGTCGATCTTCTCCAGGTAGAGGTCGGTGACGTCGGGGCCGAGGTTCGTCAGGCCCCAGGCGATGTCCTGGTTGTGGCCGATGATCACGCCCGGCATCCCCGAGAAGGTGAAACCGGAGACGTCGAACGGGCAGGCCTCGCTCACCTCGCGACAGTGCAGGCCCATCTGGTACCAGATGCCCGGCACCGACGGGGAGAGGTGGGGGTCGTTGGCCAGGATCGGCATCCCCGTGGTGGTGTGCTCGCCCGAGACCACCCACGAGTTGCTGCCCACCCCCTGGCCCTTGCCGACGAGGTCGGGCATCGCCCGAAGCCCCTGGTTGAGCCGTTCGAGCGCATCGACCGTCTCCTCCGGGAGAGGGGGACGGGTCGGCAGCCTCGTGTCGCCTTCGGTGGCGTCCTGCTCGAACACGCGGTCGACCACTGCCCCCTGCTGCACGATCGGCTCGTGCCGGTCGTAGGGGTAGTCCGGGAAGAGGCCCGCGATCTCCTGCTCGGTGTGGTGTGCCGACATGAGCGCGCGCTCGATCTCCTCGGTCATGTTCCCGCGCAGGTCCCAGGCCATGGCCTTGAGCCAGGCGACCGAGTCCGCGGGCGTCCACCTCTCGGGCACGTACTCGAGGCCGGTGAGCGTGAGGACGGAGTACTCCAGCGCCATCTGGCCCGGGGTGTGCGAGTCGATGTAGGCGTTGACGCCGGCGCTGTACGCCTCCAGGTAGTTGAGCGTGCGCGGGCTGAGCAGGGACAGCTCCTCCTCGGCGATCCTCCGCCAGCCCATGGTGCGGATGTACATGTCGGTCTCGAGCGCGTCCGGCCCGAGAAGCTCGGCGAGGCGGCCTGAGGTCACGTGCCGGCGGAAGTCCATCTCGAAGAAGCGGTCCTGGGCGTGCACGAATCCCTGGGCGTAGAAGAGGTCCTGGGCGGTGTCCGCGTAGATCTGCGGGATCCCGTGACCGTCACGCAGGACCTCAACCTCCGCGTCCAGCCCAACGACCTCGATCTCCCCGGCGACCGCGGGGAACGGCCGGCGTACGACGGTCACGGCGACGACGAGGCCGACCACGAGCAGGAGAGCGAGCATCGCAGCGAGGTACACCGACCAGCGCCCCCACCTCGGCCAGGAGCGGAAGCTGGTTACCAGAGGGCGCGATTCCTCGCGTTGCTCGGCAGGCGCGTCGGGGGCGTCGGGGGTCGCGGACACGGCGGCCATTGTGCCCCACGCACTCGTCCCGGCCGCCCCAGGCAACGCCCGGGAGGACTCGGAACCTCCGGGAAGTTGGCGAATCGTGCGAGCGTTGTGATAATTGGCAGTCGCACCGTGCGAGTGCTAACGACGAACTTCCGGAGGACGAGCGTGCCGACCTACCAGTACGCCTGCACTGACTGCGACCACGCCTTCGAGCAGGTCCAGAGCTTCACCGAGGACTCGTTGACCACCTGCCCGCAGTGCGAGGGCCGCCTGCGCAAGGTCTTCAACGCCGTCGGCGTGGTGTTCAAGGGATCGGGCTTCTACCGCACCGACAACCGCTCGGACACCAAGCCCACCTCCGCGACCGCGACCTCGTCGAGCGACTCCTCCTCGGCCACGACCCCGGCCTCGACGACCAAGAGCGAGGCCGGCGCCGCCTGACCCCTGTGGACAGCGCGAGGCGAAGGAGCGCGATCTTCCCTAGCCTCGGCTGCCATGGAAGGCCCCCGCACCCTCAGTCGCTCCGTCCGGCTCCGGCGTCGCCGCCTGCGAAGGGCTCTGCTCGCGCGACGGCGCCCCCTCGGCGCGGTGCTGGCAGCGGTCGCCGCCCTGGTCGGCCTGCAGGCGATGGCGCCGCAAGAGGCTCCGACCACGAACGTCCTCACCGCGGCCCGCGACCTTCCCGGGGGCAAGGTCGTGGACCGGGCCGATCTGACCTGGACGGACTTCGCCCCGGACACCGCGCCTGAGGCGGCTCTCGACTCGGTCGCGGAGGCCGTGGGACGGACGACGACGGGTCCGGTGCGTGCCGGGGAGCCCATCACCGACGTCCGCCTGGTCAGCGGGTCACTGCTCGACGGCTACCCCGGCCGAGTGGCCGCCCCGGTCCGCATCGGCGACGCCGGCGCGGTGGGGCTGCTGCGCATCGGCGACCGGGTGGACGTCATCGCTGCCGACCCCCCGGCTGCACGCGAGGCGGTGGTCGTGGCCTCCGGCGCCCCCGTCGTGGCCCTCCCCCGCGCCGGCGAGACCGCGCTGGCATCAGGGGGTCTGGTCGTCCTCGCCGTCACCGACGACACCGCCCGCGCCCTGGCCGCAGCGTCGGTGTCGGCCTACCTCTCGGTCGTGCTGACCCGCTGAGTCGCGCTGACCCGCTAGCGTGCGCCCCGTCACCCCGCTCCGGCCCGAGGCGGGCCAGAACTAGGAGAGTCTCATGACCGGGTTCAAGAACTTCCTGCTCCGCGGCAGCTTCATCGAGCTCGCGGTGGCGTTCATCTTGGGGGCCGCCTTCGCCACCGTGGTGGCGGCGTTCACGGCTTGGATCACCAGCCTGCTGCCCTGGGCGGACACAACGTTCAACGACGACGAGCCGCT
>DATHVS010000032.1:0-11417 GCA_035461195.1 Nocardioidaceae bacterium | reverse complement strand
GGATGAGTACTTGTGGCGCGGCCAGAAGAACCCGCGCAGCCCGTCGCCCTTGGTGCGCGGCACCACGTGCAGGTGCAGGTGGGGCACGCTCTGGCTGACGGTGTTGTTCATCGCGACGAAGGACCCCTGGGCTCCGAGAGCGGTGACCATCGCGGCGGCGACCCGCTGTCCCGCGGCGAAGAAGGGGTCGCGCAGGTTGTCGGGCAGGTCGGTGAAGGTCGCCACGTGCTCGCGCGGAACGAGCAGCACATGGCCCTTGAACAGCGGTCGGTTGTCGAGGAAGCCCACCGTGTCGGGGGTCGCGAGCACGGTCCGGGCGGGGGTCTCGCCCTCGACGATGCGGCAGAACAGGCACTCTCGCACGCTGCCGACCCTAGTGGTCCGGGTCACGGATCCGGACATCGAGCGCATGGATTTGATCTCGCCGGGAATACCCAGGAGGGTATAACGCATTGACTGTTACCGTAGACGTTCCGATACCCCCCTGGGTATTAACCGACAGCTTCAGGAGGCAGTGCCCAATGATCACCGTGACCCCGATCGACACTCCCGGTCTTGGTGACCGGACCTACCTCGCCCACGACGGCAAGGTGGCCCTGGTCGTCGACCCGCAGCGTGACTACGACCGGGTCCTCGCGGTTGCCGAGGCGGCCGGCGTACAGATCACGCACGTGTTCGAGACACACATCCACAACGACTACGTGACCGGCGGCCTCGCCCTCGCCCAGGAGGTCGGCGCGGCCTACCACGTCAACGCCGACGACCCGGTCGAGTTCGAGCGGGTCGGCGTCCACGACGGCGACGTGATCGAGGTCGGCGACACGATGCGCGTCCGCGTCGTGCACACCCCCGGCCACACCCACACCCACATGTCCTACGCCCTCGAGGCCGGGGACGAGCCGGTCGCGGTCTTCACGGGCGGCTCCCTGCTCTACGGCTCCACCGGCCGTCCCGACCTGCTCGGTCCCGACCACACCGACACGCTCGTGCGTGCCCAGTGGCGTTCGGCCCACCGGCTCGCCGAGGAGCTGCCCGACGAGACCGAGGTCTACCCGACCCACGGCTTCGGCAGCTTCTGCTCCGCGACGCAGAGCGAGGCGCTCTCCAGCACCATCGGCCAGGAGAAGCTCTCCAACCCGGCGCTGACCCAGGACGAGGAGGAGTACGTCGAGAAGCTCCTCGCGGGCCTGGAGGAGTACCCCACCTACTATGCGCAGATGGGCCCGGCGAACTCCGCCGGCCCCGGTGCCCCGGACCTGTCCGAGCCGACCCTCGCCGACCCGGCTGAGCTGCGCCGCCGCATCGAGGCGGGCGAGTGGGTCGTCGACCTGCGCACCCGCGAGGCGTTCGCGGCAGGCCACCTCATGGGGAGCGTGAACTTCGGCATCGACGGCCAGTTCATCACCTACCTGGGCTGGATCATGCCCTACGACGCCACGGTGACCCTGCTCGGTGAGAGCCCGGAGCAGGTGGCCGAGGCCCAGCGCGACATGGCCCGCATCGGCCTGGAGAAGCCGGCCGCCATGGCCACCGGCAAGCCCGACGAGTGGGCCGAGGGCGAACCGCTCGGCTCCTTCCCGGTCGCGACCTTCAAGGAGCTGAAGGTGGCCCTGGACGCGGCCGCCGGCAACGGCGATGGCATCCTCGTCCTCGACGTACGCCGGCCGTCGGAGTTCGACGCAGGCCACATCGAGGGCGCCGTCAACGTGCCGATCCACAACGTGCTCGCGCACATCGACGACATCCCCCGCAAGAAGCTGTGGATCCACTGCGCGGGCGGGTACCGCGCCAGCGTGGTGGCCTCGATCCTCGACGCCCGGGGCCACGACGTGGTCTCCGTGGACGACTCGTACGACGAGAACGCTGCTTCCGCCGGACTGTCGCTCACGGCCTGATCCCCTTGGAGGGCCTGGCCCCGACCCGCCGGGCCGGGCCTTCCTGCCCGCAACCGATCGAACACCCGACGAACGACCAGGAGACACACACATGACCAGCTCCCCCACTGCCGCCCGCCTTCTCGACGTGCAGACCCTGAAGGAGCGCATGACCGGTGACGACGCCCCCCGCGTCCTCGACGTCCGCACGCCGGCCGAGTTCGAGACCGCCCACATCCCCGGGTCGTACAACGTCCCCCTGAACAACCTCCGTGAGCACCGCGCCGAGCTGCGGCGCCACCTCGACGACGACGTCGTCCTCGTCTGCCAGTCCGGCGGCCGCGCCGCCCAGGCCGAGAAGGCGCTCGCCGAGGTCGGGCTCCCCGGCCTCCGCGTCCTCGAGGGCGGCATGGCCGCCTGGCAGAGCGCCGACGCCCCGGTCAACCGCGGCAAGCAGACCTGGGAGCTCGAGCGTCAGGTCCGGCTCGTCGCGGGCGGTCTCGTGCTCACGAGCATCCTCGGCAGCACCGTGGTCCCCGAGCTGAAGTGGGTGGCGGGCGCGATCGGTGGCGGACTCACGTTCGCCGCCCTCTCCAACACCTGCGCCATGGGCATGCTGCTCGCCAAGATGCCGTGGAACCGGACGGCCTCCTGCGACGTCGACGAGGTCATCAAGGCCCTGGCCGAGGTGGGCTGATGGACCTGTCGCTGACGCTGGCCATCGTGCTGGTGCTGTCGCTGCTCATCGGGGTCTCCCTCGGTGTGCTCGGCGGCGGCGGCTCGATCCTGACCGTGCCGATCCTGGTGTACGTCGCCGGGATGGACCCCAAGGAGGCGATCGCCGCCTCGCTGTTCGTGGTCGGTGTGACCTCGGCCGCCGGCGCGATCAGCCACGCGAGGGGCGGACGGGTCCGGTGGCGCACCGGCCTGCTCTTCGGCGCTGCCGGCCTCGTGGGGGCGTTCCTCGGCGGGATCCTCGGCGGGCACCTGCCCGGTGAGCTCCTGCTCGTCGCCTTCGCCCTGATGATGGTGGCGACCTCGATCGCGATGATCCGCGGCCGCAAGGTCGACGAGTCCAAGCGGCACAGCGACGTCCCGGTGTTCCGGGTCCTGCTCGACGGCCTCGTCGTGGGCCTCGTGACGGGCCTCGTCGGTGCCGGCGGCGGCTTCCTCGTGGTGCCTGCGCTCGCGCTGCTCGGTGGCCTGCCCATGGCGGTCGCGGTTGGCACGTCGTTGCTCGTGATCGCGATGAAGTCCCTCGGCGGCCTCGCCGGCTACCTCAGCGCGGTCTCGCTCGACTGGGGCCTGGTGATCGCGGTGACCGTCGCCGCCGTCCTGGGCAGCGTCGCCGGTGGCCGCATCGCCGGGCGCATCCCCGAGAAGGCCCTGCGCAGGGGCTTCGGCTGGTTCGTCCTGGCCATGGGCGCCTTCGTCCTGGTGCAGCAGGCCCCGAACGACCTCGCGATCCCAATCGTCGCGACCCTCGGCGGGCTCGGACTCGCCGCGGGGGCGTGCTGGAAGTTCGTCTCCTCCTGCCCCCTCCGGAGCCTCTCGCACGCCTGAGGCACCCTGATCCACCGCCCGGGTCGACCGTTCCCTTCGGCCCGGGCGGTGGTCCATGTCCGGGGCGGCTCAGGTTCCGGTCAGGCGGACCGCCGTGAGCTTGTACTCCGGGCAGCCCGTCAGCTCGTCGCTCACCGCGGAGGTCACGTCGTTCACGAGCGCCTCGGTGAAGTGGAAGGACGTGAACACCTGCCCCACCTCCACCTCGTCGGTCACCCGGGCCGGGAGGGAGGCCCTGCCGTGGCGGCTGACCACCTCCACGCCCCGGCCGTCGCTCAGGCCGAGAGCAGCGGCGTCCGAGGGGCTGACGTCGAGCGTCTCCTTGGTCAGCAGGACTGCGTTGTCGGTGCGCCGCGTCATGCTGCCGGAGTTGTAGTGCTCGGCCCGGCGGCCCGTGACCAGCAGGAACGGGTACGACTCGTCCGGCGCCTCCCCCGGCGGCAGGTAGGGCCTGGCCGCGAGACGGGCCCGCCCGTCGTCGGTGGCGAAACCGTCGACGTACAACGTCGGCGTGCCGGGTGAGAGAGACGTCGGGCAGGGCCAGTGCAGCGCGCCCTCCCGGTCGAGACGCTCGTGGGAGATGCCAGCGAAGTGCGGTGCGACCGCGGCACACTCCTCCATCGCGGCTGCCCGGGTCTTGCAACCGAGGTCCACGCCGACGAGGCCCGCCACGGCATGGACGACGTCGAAGTCCGAGCGGGCCCCCTCAGGGGCGGTCAGGACCGGCCGCACCCGTTGGAAGCGACGGTCGAAGTTCACGAACGTCCCGTCCTTCTCCAGCCACGTCGACACCGGGAGCACGACGTCAGCGGCTCGTGCCGTGGCCGACAGGAACGGGTCGTCGACGACCACGAACGGACACGCCTCGAGGGCCGCACGCACCGACGCGCTGTTCGGGTCGGTGGCGACGAGGTCCTCCCCGATCGCCCAGAGCACGTCGAGGGCACCCTCCCGAGCTGCGGCGAGCATCTGCGGGATCCGCAGCCCGGGCCGGTCGGGCACGTCCACACCCCAGACGGCCGCAACGCTCGCGCGTACGCCGGGGTCGGCCACCTTCCGGTAGCCCGGCAGGAGGTCCGGGAGGGCGCCCACGTCGCAGGCGCCTTGCACGTTGTTCTGTCCGCGCAGCGGGTTGACCCCGCCACCTCGGCCCAGACCCACGGCACCCCGGAGGACCGCGAGGTTCGCCAGCGTGCGGACGCCGTCGGTGCCGTGCAGGTGCTCGGTGACCCCGAGGCCGTAGAAGATCGCGGGCGACGTCGCCTCCCCGTAGGCGTGGGCGGCGCGGACCAGGTCCACCGCGGGCACACCGGAGATCTCCGCGACCTGATCGGGGGTGTACTCCTCGAGCAGGGTCCGGAGGTCGTCGTACCCGTTCGCGTGCTCGGCGACGAACGCCTCGTCGGCGAGCCCGTCGCGGACGAGCACGTGCGCCAGGCCGTGGAAGACTGCGACGTTCGTGCCCGGGCGCGGACGCAGGTGCACGTCCGCGTGGCGCGCCAGGAAGGTACGCCGGGGGTCCACGACGACCAGGGTGGCGCCATCCATGACCCGCTGGAGGATCCGTGACCCGACGACGGGGTGGGCATCGGTCGGGTTGGCCCCCGCGACGAGCACCATGTCGCACACGTCCAGCTCGTCGAAGGAGGTCGTGCCGCCACCGAGGCCGAACGTCATGGCCAGGCCCGCGGCGGACGGGGCATGACACACCCGGGCGCAGTTGTCGACGTTGTTGGTGCCCATGACCACGCGCGCGAACTTCTGGACCAGGTAGTTCTCCTCGTTCGTGGCCCGCGAGGACGACACCACGGCGAACCGGTGGGGGTCGGTGGCGCGGACCGTCGACAGCCGCTCGGCCACGAGTGTGAGAGCCTCGCCCCAGGAAGCGGGCACCAGCTCGCCGTCTCGGCGGACGAGCGGTGTCGTGAGACGTTCCGGGGAGCTGACGAAGGCGTGGGCGAAGCGGCCCTTGACGCAGGCATGCCCCCGGTTGACGCTCCCCTCCACCGTGGGGCGGACGGTGGCGACCTCGCCGTCTCGGGTCCCGACGTCGAGGGTGCAGCCCACCCCGCAGTAGCCGCACGTGGTCCGAGTCCACCGCTCCACGGGTCGTGGGTCGAGCAGTCCAGGCTCGGTGAGGGCCCCCGTCGGGCAGGTGTCGACGCAGGCGCCGCAGCTCACGCAGTCGGAGTCGACCCAGGGCCCGCCGGTCCCGGGCGCGACGACGGTGTCCATGCCGCGGCCGGTGAGCGTGATGGCGAACGCCCCCTGCACCTCCCCACAGGCCCGCACGCAACGGCCGCAGGCGATGCACAGGTCGCGGTCGAGGAGGACGTAGGGGTGGGAGTGGTCGGTCCCCCGCTCGTGGACGACCGGATGGGGCTGCTCCCCGACGCCGAGGTCGGCGCAGGCCCGCGCGAGCTCGCTCCGGTCGCCCGGCACGGCCAGCGCCCTGGGGGGCAGCCCGGCGACGATCGCGGCCAGCGAGTCACGACGCGCCGAGCTGGCCGCCTGGACCGAGACGGTCATGCCGTCGGCTGCGGGGGTCGTGCACGACGCGACGACGCCGTGGCCGTCGACCTCGACCAGGCAGGTCCGGCACGACCCGGCCGGACTGAGCCGGTCGTCGTGGCACAGGGTGGGCACGTTGCGCCCGACGGTCCTCAGTGCGTCGAGGAGGCTCGCCCCGTCTGGGACCTCCACGACGGCGCCGTCGACGAGCAGTCTCATCCGCCCCATCCCTCCAGCCCGTAGACCCGCGCCAGGCTGCGCACCGCGTTCGGCACCCGCTTGCCGAACGCGCACAGGCTCCCGGTCTCCATGCTCCGCAGCACCTGCTTTCTCGCCATGGCGACGGCCGGGCCCTCGGGGCGCTCGGCGAGCTCGAGCCCGCGGCGCGACCCGACCCGGCACGGCGAGCACATGCCACAGCTCTCGGCGTCGATGAACGACCACAGGTTGCGCAGGACCTCCTCGCCCGAGACCCGGCCGTCGAAGGCCACCACGCCTCCGTGACCGAGGGTGACACCGCGGCTCCGCAGCCCCGCACCGCTCAGCGGCACGTCGAGGTCCTCGGGGCCGAGGAAGCCTCCGAGCGGGCCGCCGACCTGGAGCGCCCGCAACGCGTGCCCGTCACGCAGCCCCCCGCCGAGGAGGTGCACCACGTGTCCGACGGTGACCCCGATCTGCACCTCGTAGGCCCCCGGTCGCGCGAACCCCTGCGACAGGCTCACCACGACGGTGCCGCTCTCCTCGGACGTCCCCATCCGCGTGTACGCGTCGCCGCCGTGCCGGACGATCCACGGCACCGCGGCGAGCGTCTCGACATTGTTGACGACGGTGGGGCGAGCGTGGAGCCCGTGCTCGGTGGGGTACGGCGGACGCGGGCGAGCCGTTCCTCGAACCCCCTCCAGACCGTTGAGCAGGGCGGTCTCCTCGCCCGAGACGTAGGACCCGGCCCCCGCTGCGAGCCGGACGTCGAGGTCGAAGCCGGATCCGTGGACGTCCTGGCCGAGATGGCCCGCGTCGTACGCCTCCTCGACGGCCTCGCGGAGACGCCGCTGCGCGCGGGGGTACTCCGAGCGTACGAACAGCACGGCCTCACCCGCGCCGACCGCGAAGCAGGCGAGCGCCAGCCCCTCGAGCAGCCGGTGCGGGTCGGACTCCATCAGCACCCGGTCCACGAAGGAGCCCGGGTCGCCCTCGTCGCCGTTGACGACCACCACGCGCGGGGTGGGCCGGTCGAGGACCGCCCGCCACTTCCTCGCGGTCGGGAAGCCGGCTCCGCCACGCCCCCTCAGGCCGGACCTTTCCACCTGGTCGAGCACGACCGCCGGGTCGCCCCTGGCCAGGGTCCGCGGCCAGACCGCCCACGCCTCCTCCTCGCCGAGCAGGCCCGCCGTGACGACCGGGACCGGGCTGTCGCAGACAACCGGGATCGGCGGGTCGTTCCTCGGCTCGCGGCCGAGCAGCTGGTCGGCCAGGCCGGGTCCGGCACACGGCTCGTCGACGTCGAGGGCGGCCGGCGCGGCATAGCAGTAGCCGAGACAGCGCACCTCCTGCAGCGACCCGTTCGGACCCGCCTGCCCCGGTTCGGCCCCGAGGGCCCCGGCAACGGCGGCCACGTGAGAGCCGCCGGTCGCCGCGAGGCACGCCGCCGCCCCACATCCGCGGACGTGCCGGGGCGCGCGCTCGGTCGCGAGGTCGGCGAAGAAGGTGGCGGGTCCCCTGACGGCCGCGGCGGGAAGCCCGAGCCGCCGGGCGACCTCCTCCGGTGCGGCGCCCTCGCGCAGAGTCGCCTTGACCGACTCGGCGGGGCGACCGAAACGCTCGGCGTAACGGATGTACGGGTCCCCGCTCTGACGGGCCATGTACCCAGGCTAGGGCCGCGTGACCTCCCCGACAGGGAAACCGGCGCACCCCCTAGCCCGACCCGCGACTACGCGAGCGGCTCGAACCTCGACGTGAAGTGGCGCAGTGCCCTGGGCTCCTCGACGATCCGGTAGCCGGGAAGCCGATCGACGCCGGCCGCGACCTTCTCGCACACCTCGATGACGTAGTCGACGTGGCTCTGGGTGTAGGTCCGACGCGGGATCGCCAGGCGCACGAGGTCCATGGCGGCCGGCACCTCGGAACCGTCCGGCTGCCGACCGAACATGACCGTGCCGATCTCGCAGGTGCGGATGCCGCCCATCTCGTACAACGCGACCGCGACCGACTGGCCCGGGTACTCCAGCGGGTCGAGGTGGGAGGCCAGCGCCCTGGCATCGAGGTAGACGGCGTGCCCACCGAAGGGGCTGAGCAGCGGGATCCCCCGCTTCTGGAGAGCCTCCCCTAGGTACGCCGTGGAGCGGATGCGGTAGCGCAGGTAGTCGTGCTGCACGACCTCCTTCAGACCCTGCGCGAGCGCCTCGAGGTCACGGCCGGCGAGGCCGCCGTAGGTCGGGAACCCCTCGGTCAGGATCAGCGTGTTGCGGCACTCCTGGGCCAGGTCGTCGTCGTTCATCGCCAGCCAGCCGCCGATGTTGCCCATCGGATCCTTCTTGGCGCTCATCGTCATGCCGTCGGCCAGCGCCGCCATGTCCCGCACGATGTCGGTGACGTCGCGGTCGCCCTGGCCCTCCTCGCGCTCGCGGATGAACCAGGCGTTCTCGGCGAAGCGGCACGCATCGAGGAACAGCGGCTTCCCGTAGCGGTCGCACAGCTCGCGCACACCGCGCAGGTTGGCCAGTGACACCGGCTGCCCGCCGCCGCTGTTGTTGGTGATGGTGACGCAGACGCACGGAACGTCGTCGCCACGCGTCGACAGGAGCTCATCGAGCGCGGCGAGGTCCATGTCGCCCTTGAACGGGTGCCGCGACGCCGGGTCCGTCCCCTCCGCGACGACCAGGTCGACCGCCCGGGCCCCGGTGGCCTCGACGTTGGCACGCGTGGTGTCGAAGTGGGTGTTGTTCGGCACGACCTTGCCGGCGCCGCCGATGACCGAGAACAGGATCTTCTCCGCAGCCCTCCCCTGGTGCACGGGGATCACGTGCTCGAACGGGAACAGCTCGCGGACCGCGTCCACGAAGACGTAGTACGACGGCGAGCCCGCGTAGGACTCGTCGCCGTGCTGGATCGCAGCCCATTGGTCCCGGCTCATCGCGCCGGTACCCGAGTCGGTCAGCAGGTCGATCAGCACGTGCTCGGCGCGGACCTGGAAGAGGTTGTACGACGCGGCGCGGAGGTGCTCGCGGCGCTCGGCGCGGGTGGTCATCCGCAGCGGCTCGACGGAGTGGATCCGGAAGGGCTCGATGATCGTGTGGAAGGTGGGCTCGTCCATGCCCACAGCATCGCCCTGCTCCGGCGTACCGGGAATGGTCGTCGCATATGGATCCGCCGTTGCCGGCTCTCGCACATACTGGGATCGGCGTTTCTGGCTTGCGAACGGAAGGTGTAGGCGTGGATCGGGTCGACCGGCGCATCCTCGAGGAGCTCCAGGCCGACGCCCGGCTGTCGTTCAACGAGATCTCCCGCCGGGTGCGGCTCTCCGCGCCTGCCGTCGCGGAGCGGGTACGCCGGCTCGAGGCGACCGGCGTGATCACGGGCTACCACGCCCGGGTCGACCCGTCCCGGGTCGGTCGGCCGGTCGAGGCCGTCGTGGTCATGGACTGCTACGGACCGACCTGCCTCCTCCGCGACCCGGACGTCGCCACATGGCCGGAGGTCCGTCAGTTCTTCCGGGTGACCGGACAGGGGTGCTCGGTTCTCGTCGTGGCGGTGCCGTCGATGCCGGACTTCGAGGAGCTCATCGACCGGCTGGCGCGCTACGGACGGCCGAGCAGCAGCATGGTGCTCTCCGACCTGCTGCCGTGGAGCCCGGTCGCACCGGTCGAGAGGTCCTGACCCCGGCCCGTCGAGTCAGTCGTCCGCGGCGACCTCGACCTCGATCGCCACTGGTCGGCTACTGGGATCTCCACTGGTCGGCTACTGGACCGCCTCGCAGAGCGCGGATCCCCTGAGGTTCTCCGACTCCTGGCACCGCTCCCGGACCCAGCCCTCGGCGTCGGCGCCGATCTCCTCCAGCGCCTCCGGCGAGTTCATGACAGCGGCCCCGAACTCCGCGAGGCCCTCGCATGCCTCGAAGGCCGGCTCGAGATTCGCGTCGTCTCTGAGGTCAGCGCTCTCCGCAGCGTTGGCGACGGCGTCCTGGCAGCCGCTGGCGTCTGCGTCATCTTGTGAGCCGTCGCCGTTTCCGCAGGCGGTCAGCAGGAGTCCGGCGAACATGAGTGCGGTGATCTGCTTGAGCTGTCTCATGCAGTGACAGTTTAGAGGGGTGATCTTTGACCGCTCAAACAGACGGTCGCCGAGCTCCGCGCCCTCCTTCCACTTGACAAGCGACCAACCCAGGTGTGCAGTCGATCTCCAAGTGCACCGGCGTGCACTTCCTCCAGGGTGGGGCAGTGAGCGGAGATGGACGATCAAGCATGTGGCGCGCAGACGACCCGGTGGACCGCGCTCCTGGGCCTGGTGGCCGGTCTCGTGCTCGCCGGGTTGGTGGCGCCTGCCCCTGCGGCGGCGCACGGGGACAGCGGCGTCGACCTGGACGGCGTCACGCTCGCGCCCGGCGCCTCCGTGTCATCAGGGGTGCGACTTCACTACCACCGTCTCGTAGCTCTCGTGCAGGCGGACGGGGCCGTGGTGCTCTCTCTGCGGGACGAGTCCGGCGCGGCGGTCCTCGACCGAGGACCGGCGCCCTCCATCCTCCTCAACGAGCTCGTGTCGTGCTGTGACGACCAGGCGTGGACGCCGTACGAGGTGGTGGTCCACAACCCGGGCGCCAGCCCCGTGACGCTTGACGCCAAAGTCATGCTCGTGCACGACGACCTCGCCGTGACGGCCTTCGCCGCCGAGTCGGGGGTGCGCGAGTCGGTGGTCGTCCTGGGGGCGCTGTGGACGTGGGTGCTGTGGAGAGCAGTCCGCCGATCACGACGAGTGCCGTCGCTGCGCAGCGGCGTTGCCGGGCTCGCCGCCGCCGCGGTCCTGACAGTAGGCATGGCCGCGGTGGGGTCCTGGCGGTACGAGTCCGGTGGCGCACCCGGTGTTCTGGCAGCGCTCGGCGACGTGCCGATCCTCCCGCTGAATCCAGCGGCGTCACGAGCGTCCCTGCTCCTGCTGCTGGCAATGCTGCTTTGGGCGTGGTCCGGCGCTCGCTGGGCCGCCTCGCGCCAGACGGCACGACAGGCCGCCTGGGTCGTGACCGGAGCCGCACTCCTCGGCGCTGTGCTCGCCACGGCGGCCGCGGTCGCACAGGCCTACGCGCTGACCGGCGTGGTCGTCGGCGCCGCGGTCGCGGCGGGGGTGCCAGTCCTTCTCGTGCTGGTGCACGGGGTGGTCGACAGTGCCCGGACGGCCCGCCCTTTCCCGACGCCGGCGCCGTGAACGCTTGATCTGGCGCCTGATCCGGCACGGCCCTCCCAATGACAGGACGGCCGGACCCCC
>DATHVS010000031.1:0-16281 GCA_035461195.1 Nocardioidaceae bacterium | reverse complement strand
GAGCACCACAATGGCCAAGCCAGTACTCCGCAAGCCGAAGAAGAAGGTTTGCCAGTTCTGCAAGGAGAAGGTGTCCTACGTCGACTACAAGGACACCACCCTTCTTCGCAAGTTCATCTCCGACCGCGGCAAGATCCGTGCACGTCGGGTGACCGGCAACTGCGTCCAGCACCAGCGCGACGTGGCGACCGCGGTCAAGAACGCCCGCGAGGTGGCCCTCCTTCCCTACACGTCCACGGCTCGCTGAGAGGGGTTTGCACGATGAAGCTCATCCTTACTCAGGAGGTCGACGGCCTCGGTTCCGCCGGGGACGTCGTCGAGGTCCGTGACGGCTACGGCCGCAACTACCTCGTCCCGCGTGGACTCGCGATGCAGTGGACCCGCGGCGGCCAGAAGCAGATCGACTCGATCAAGGCCGCTCGTGCGAGCCGCGAGGTGCGCGACCTCGACCACGCCAAGGAGATCAAGGCCAAGCTCGAGGGCTCGACCGTCAACCTGCCGGTGCGTGCCGGCGAGGGCGGCCGCCTCTTCGGTGCGGTCACGGTGAACGACATCGCCGGTGCCATCGCGAACACCATCGGCGAGGGCTCGGTCGACAAGCGTAAGATCCTGGTCGGCAACCCGATCAAGTCGCTCGGCGCGCACCAGGTGACGGTGAAGGTGCACGACGACCTCGACGCGGTCGTCAACCTCAACGTCGTCCCTGCCTGACGAAGACGAACGAAGGGCCGCTTCCCGGTGAGGGAGCGGCCCTTCGTGCGTTCGCGAGGTCTGCTGAGTCAGGACCTGTTCCCGGGCGCGGGACCGTCCGGCCCCTCGTGGCCCGACGGGCGCTGCGGGCGTACCCGGGGGCCGTGGACCCCGGTGGAGGCCCGGAACAGCAGGTAGACGAGGTACACCCCGGTCGCCACGGAGAGCACGGCCAGCGGCACCAGCAGGATGTCCACGCCGCCGCCGTACAGCAGCACCGGCCCGGCGCCGACGACCAGGAACACCCAGCGCAGCACCCGGAACCTGCGTGCGAGCGGCTCGCTCACGAGCGGTGCGACCTCGGCGCACAGCACGAAGGAGAAGGCGATCTGGGCGAGGCTCAGCAACCACCCGGTGCTCTCCGGAAGGTCCTCGAGGAGGCTGGGCCTGATGCTGGCCAGCGAGACGATCCCGGCGATCACCGCCAACGGCAGCAGCGTGGACACAGTCATCCGGTCCCGCAGCTCGATGAGACCCATGACGACAAGCACCCACCCGAGGACGTCGGGGACGGCGTCGTACCCGGCAATGATCGCGTCGACCAGGGTGATCACCAGCCCCATGGCGATCTTCTGGAGCGGGGTCATCGGGCCCGGTGAGCGGCGGCGTGCATGGGCGAACCCTATGCCAGCCCGGGTCAGCGGCCGGTGGCGCCGGTGGCCATCCAGCGTGTGCCACGGGCGCGGTGTAGGAGTACGACGGCACGGCTGCCCATGAAGGCCACGCCGAACACCACCCACAGCCACAGCAGCCCCTGCGCCGAGCCCCCCACCATCGCGGTCACGGCAAGGGCCAGAGGCGCGAAGGCGGCCAGCACGACCAGGCCGCCCCAGGCGAGGTACCGGCCGTCTCCGGCGCCGATCAGCACGCCGTCGAGCACGAACACGACTCCGGCCACCGGCTGGAAGAGAGCCGCCACGAGGAGGACCGGCCAGAGCTTGGCGTGGACGGCGGGGTCAGGGGTGAACAGGGGGCCGAGGACCGGCGCGACCAGGGCGAGCCCGAGACCGGTGACCACCCCGGACACGACCCCCCACTGGATCATCCGGCGCGTGATGGCCCGGGTCGCCACGAGGTCGCCGGCCCCGAGGTACCGGCCCGTGATCGCCTGCGCCGCGATGGCGATGGCGTCGAGGGCGAAGGCCAGGAACGTCCAGATCGTCGCCGCCAGCTGCTGGGTGGCCATGGACGTCGCTCCGAGCGTGGCCGCGCCGTACGTCATGACCAGCAGGGAGGCGCGGAGGGTGAGCGTGCGGACGACCAGGGGCACCCCGGCATGAGCAGCTCGCCGGACACCGGGCAGGTCGGGCCGGAGCGGCGCGCGCTCCCGGAGGGCCGCTCGCACGACGACCGTGACGAGGACGGCGGCCATGGCCAGCTGGGCCAGGTCGGTGCCGATGGCGGCCCCGGCGATGCCGAGGTCGAGGCCGTAGACGAGCAGCACGTTGAGGACGACGTTGAGGAGGTTGCCCCCGACTGCGACGTACAGGGGGGTCCTGGTGTCCTGAAGTCCGCGGAGGATCCCCGTCGAGGCGAGCACGACCAGCAGCGGGGTGACGCCGAGCCACGCCCAGCCCAGGTAGGCGGCGGCCTGGTCGGCGACGGCCGCGTCGCTGCCGAACAGCCCCACGAGAGGACGGGTCGTCGCGAGGCCCACGACCGTGACCATCACGCCGATGAGGACTGCGAGCCAGATCCCGTCGATCCCCTGGGCGAGCGCCCCGCGGGTGTCCCCGGCCCCGATCCTCCGGGCCACGGACGCCGTGGTGCCGTAGGCGAGAAAGATGCACAGGCCGACCGCCGTCTGGATCACGGCGCCGGCGATGCCGAGGCCTGCGAGCTGGGGTGTCCCCAGGTGCCCCACGATGGCGGCGTCGGCAAGCAGGAAGAGCGGCTCGGCGACGAGGGCGAGGAACGCCGGGCCGGCGAGTCGGAGGATCTCGCGGTCGTGGGCGCGTCCTGTGACACGCCCGGAGGGGCGGGGAGAGGCCATTGTGGAAAGACTACTTCAGATAAGGAGCAGATTGGTGTTGTGCTCGTTACATGACTACGGATGGCATGGCTGTGTGTAACTAGCCCCCACCTGTGGGAATCTCCGTTAACCTGCCCATTTGTCGACAAGCGGACACCGGACCCAGTCGGTGACATTTAGGTGAACGCGAACTTGCCAAGGTTTCTCTCGCCCACAGGCGGTGGAGAGCGTTTCCGCAGGTCAGAGGCCTGCTCATGGTACAGGCCAGTCACTTGTCCACAGAGTGTTGAACAGTCTGTGCACATGTTGCGCGGCGCGTTCCACACAGATCCACTGGTTATCCCCAGGGCCTGTGGACAACGGGCTGTCCTCGGGGTCACCCCAGGGCGTACCGTCAGTCCCCGCGCGGGCGTGTTACCGGTCTCGTCCTCAACCTGCCGAGGACGTCCAGCCAGGTTTCGGGGGTGCTGCCTCGTACGGTCGCGATGTGGGTCGATGGGTGGCGTACGAGGAAAGGTCTCATCCGTGAGCATTGCTGAGTTCCCGAGCGGTCCGGGCGCGGCTCTCGACGGCGGTTGGACCGTCACCGACCCCGGTGGGGACTACGGCTCGGGGGGTGGTGGCGGCAGCCGCACCCCGCCCCAGGACAACGACGCCGAGCAGAGCGTCCTCGGTTCGATGCTCCTCTCCAAGGACGCGATCGCCGACGTGGTCGAGGTCGTCCGCGGCACCGACTTCTACCGCCCGGCCCACGAGTCCATCTACGACGTGATCGTTGACCTCTACGGTCGCGGTGAGCCCGCCGACCCCGTGACGGTCTCCTCGGAGCTCCAGAAGAGGGGCGAGCTCGGGCGGGTCGGCGGCGCGCCATACCTCCACACCCTCTCCGCGAGCGTGCCGATCGCCGCCAACGCCGGCTACTACGCCGAGATCGTGCGCGAGAAGGCGATCCTGCGGCGCCTGGTGGACGCCGGCACCCGGATCGTGCAGTGGGGGTACGCCGGGGAGGGCGAGGTCGACGACGTCGTGGACCGGTCCCAGGCCGAGGTGTACGCCGTCACCGACAAGCGCACGTCCGAGGACTACGCGCCGTTGAGCGAGATCATGGAGGCGACCCTCGACGAGATCGAGGCGATCTCCAACCGCGACGGCCAGATGGTGGGGGTCCCGACCGGCTTCGCCGACCTCGACGAGCTCACCAACGGGCTGCACGGCGGTCAGATGGTCATCGTCGCGGCCAGACCGGCCATGGGGAAGGCTCTCGCTCTCGACACGCCGCTGCCGACTCCTGCCGGCTGGACCACGATGGGTCAGGTGCAGGTCGGCGACGAGCTCTACGACGCCCAGGGACGGCCGACCAGGGTGGTTGCCTCAACAGAGGTCATGGAAGACCGTCCCTGCTTCGAGGTGGAGTTCTCCGACGGCTCGGTCATCGTCGCCGACGCCCAGCACCAGTGGTTGACCGAGACCAGAGCCGCGCGTAAGTCAGCCTGGGCGGCGAAGAACAACCACCACCGCACACGAAACCAGCACACCTTCGCTTCCGTCGTCACGACCGCGGAGATCGCGGGGACGCTGCGCGTGAGTGCGGAGGCACGGGCCAACCACGCGGTGCTCAACGCATCCGCCCTCCACGGGCGGGACGTCGACCTCTGGGTTCCTCCCTACGTCCTGGGCGCCTGGCTCGGTGATGGACACTCGGCGTCCAACCGCATCACCTGTGAGACAGGCGAGATCCCCATGTACATCGAGTCCTACGGGCTCACCATGGAACCGCGCGGCAACATGCTCTACTCGATCAAGCTGCCGTCGACTCAGCCGGCAGATCGCGATGGTGAGATCTGCGGCAAGGCCTTGGCGCCGGCGAACGTCAACGTGCGCACTTGCGGGAAATCATGTGGGGGCAAGAACAAGGTGGGTCGAGGAGAACTGCCCTGCCCTGACTGCGGAGCTTCCTTCTCAGGTGGCGCCCTGTGTGCTCGTTGCCGCGACGACCACGGGACATTCACGGCGCTGCTCCGCAAGATCGGCGTCCTTCGCGCCAAGCACATCCCGTCCAACTACCTGCGCGCCTCCGAGGCTGCTCGCCGAGAGCTCCTAGCTGGTCTGATGGACACGGACGGGACGGTTGTTCAGCAGGGTGGATCACTACAGTTCGCTGTCACCAACGAGCGGCTTGCTCGCGATGTCCAAGAGCTCATCGTCAGCTTGGGATACAAGTGCACGTGGCGAACCAAGCGGGTCGCAGGTAGAAGCGCTGCCCCCTCGACGTGCTTCATTCTCACGTTCTCTACCACGGATGACGTGTTCCGCCTTCACCGCAAGCAGGTTCTCCACAAGGAGCTGCGACCCCACTCGACGTCACGAATCGGTCGTCGATACGTCGTGGATGTCCGTCCAGTGGCGAGCGTTCCGGTTCGTTGTGTACAGGTGGATAACGACGAGCAGCTGTACTTGGCGGGTCGCTCGATGATTCCGACTCACAACTCGACGCTGGCGCTCGACCTGTGCCGGTCGGCGTCGATCCACCACAACATGGCGAGCGTGATCTTCTCGCTCGAGATGACGCGCAACGAGATCACGATGCGTCTGCTCTCGGCGGAGGGCAAGATCCCGCTGAACCACATGCGCAACGGCAACATGAGCGACGACGACTGGGCCAAGCTCGCGCGCAAGATGGGCGAGGTGTCGTCCGCGCCCCTGTTCATCGACGACTCGCCCAACATGACGATGATGGAGATCCGCGCCAAGGCGCGCCGGCTCAAGCAGCGTCACGACCTACGGCTCATCGTCATCGACTACCTCCAGCTGATGAGCTCGGGCAAGAAGGTCGAGTCCCGTCAGCTCGAGGTCTCGGAGTTCTCACGTCAGATCAAGCTCCTCGCGAAGGAGATCGACGTCCCGATCATCGCACTCTCGCAGCTGAACCGTGGTCCCGAGCAGCGCGCCGACAAGCGGCCGATGATGAGCGACCTTCGCGAGAGTGGAAGCATCGAACAAGATGCGGACGTCGTGATCCTGCTGCACCGCGAGGACGCCTACGAGAAGGAGTCGACCCGGCCCGGTGAGGCGGACCTGATCGTGGCCAAGCACCGTAACGGTCCGACCCGCGACGTCGTCGTCGCCTTCCAGGGCCACTACTCGCGCTTCGTGGACATGGCCCACGGCTGATCTGCGACGACTGATGGCTCCTGCCGGGGCCTAGACGTATCCCCATCCCGATGCCCGACAAAGGGCTCACCCACCGCTGCGCGTACTCCATGTAGGGGACAGCCACTCCGGTGCGCAACCAGGGCCGTACGCAGGGCCTCACCGCGCCATGCGGTGACAGGGGCGGGGCCGCGCCTTACGCCGCGAGAGAAAGGCGCACGCTCTCCGGACGTGACCCCGGCTACCGGCATCGCCGATGTCGTTTGACGGCGATCCTCACGGGCACCGCCCGTTCTCGACCCAGGAGGGATGACTGACATGAACCAACGCAAGGCAGCGAACCCCATAGCCGTGACCAAGCACGTCTTCGGCCTCGCCGGCGCGGCGGTCGGAGTGGCCGGCACGGTGGCTCGCGAGGCCGTCCACGCACCCGTCGGCGTGACCAGAGGCGCCATCCACCTCGCGGGCGCTGCAGCGGGTATGGCCCGGACCGTGGCGCGCGAGACGGGGCGCGAGCGCGTGGCGGACACCCGGGGAGCAGGCTCGGCCGATGTGACCGACGCCGACATTGCCGATCGGACGACCGCGGCTGCGGGCAGCGAAGTGGCCGGCGCCCCGCCCGGCCCTACAGTCGTCCTCGCGGAACCGCACGCTCCGGAGGAGCCACCCGTCGACGTGGTCGGCGAGGCGCTCGCCGCCGAGGCTGCCAGTGAGCGCGAGGGCTTCGGCATCGCCCACGAGCCGCGCGGTGCCTCCCGGGACGAGGAGCACGGCGACGCCGCCCTGCAGCGAGCGGAGGTGGAGGAGATCGCCGAGGAGGCCTCGGCTGCCCTGGAGGGCGACATCGAGCCGGAGGAGCATCTCACCGAGCCGTTGCTCGACTCGGCCGACGCCAAGGCGGTGGCCGACGAGCTGGCGACGATGAGCAAGGCGGCAGATGCCGACAAGGGCTGACCGCCAGAGGCTCCCCGCCCGGGGCGCGCCGTCACCCCCGCGAGACCCGGGCAGTTTCCGAGCACCTATACGACGGGGGTGCTCTCGGGCTACGTCCAGGCCGTGCACCTCGAGACCGACTTCTACGAGACCCACTACCAGGCCGGGCCTGCCTCCCCACGCACGCACTGCATGAAGCGCTGGCACGCAGACGCTTCCGGAGCGTGACGCCTGCGCTCCTGTGAGGCCGGGCCGCTTTGTGTCCGGCTCGCTTGTCGTTCATGATTGCGCCTCGTGCGTTCCCTCATGCTCGGACCCGAGCTCCTGCCTCTGGTGATCCTCGGCGCCGCGGCCGTGGCGTTCCTGGTTGCCGCGCCTGCGATGAGGCGTGGCCAGTCGGCGAGGGCGGGTCGTCGGGCGAGCCTGGTCCTGCTGGTCGGCGCGATGCTCGCGGTGTTCGCCGTGACCCTGCCGGCCGGCCCGATCCCGGACGAGCTCGCGACGGAGCGGTCGTTGAACCTCGCTCCCGGTGTGGAGATCACGAGGTTCCTCAGCCTGACCGACCGCAATGTCGGGCTGCTCAACGTCATCGGCAACATCGCGATGTTCGCGCCCATCGGATTCCTGGCCGTGCTCGGTCTCCGGACCGGAGTCGTGTCGGCGACGTTGTTGGGGTTCGTGTTCTCAGGCCTCGTGGAGAGCGTCCAGTACGCCCTCGGACGGGTGGCGGACGTCGACGACATCCTGCTCAACACGACAGGTGCGCTGCTCGGGGCGGTGACCGCGGTCATCGTGAGGTGGATCGCGACCTTCCGCCGTCGACGACAGCGGAGACGCTCTCGCCCCATGGTGCCGAGCGGCAGGTGACGCAAGAATCGCGGCATGGAGGTCACCGAGAGGCAGCTGAACAGGGCCACCCTGGCCCGACAGCTGCTGCTGCGCCGCGAATCGCTCGACGTCGTCGCGGGGGCTCGTCGGGTCGTGGCGATCCAGGCACAGCAGGCCGCCTCGCCGTACGTCGCCCTTTGGAACCGGCTCGAAGGCTTCGATCCGGCAGACGTCGACGAGGCTTTCGCGGACCGCAGCCTCGTCAAGGCCACGCTGATGCGGATCACACTGCACGCGGTGCACAGCGACGACTACCCCGTCATGCACGCCGCCATGCAGCCGACGCTGCGTGGTGCGCGCCTGGGTGACCCGCGGTTCACCGAGAGCGGCCTCTCTGCCGCGGACGCCGACGCGCTGGTCCCGCACCTGCTCGAGTTCACGGAGCGGCCGCGCAGTAACGCTGAGGTCGAGGCGTGGATCGAGGACCGGCTCGGAGTCCCTCCGAAGGGCGTGTGGTGGGCGCTGCGGTCCTTCGCGCCCCTCCTGCACGCACCTACCGGCGGTCCCTGGTCGTTCGGCCTCCGTCCGGCGTACGTCGCGGCCGGGACGCCGGCAACACCTGGGGACAGGGGCCTCGCCGACGAGGGGCTGCCCGGTCTGGTGCTGCGCTACCTGGGGGGGTTCGGGCCTGCGTCGGTCGCGGACATCGCTCAGTTCGCCCTCGTCCAGCGCTCGAGGGCCCGCAAGGCCCTGGCTGCGATGTCCGACGACCTGGTCGAGATCGACGGGCCCGGCGGGACGAAGCTGTTCGACGTACCCGGAGCGCCGCTGCCGCCCGAGGACTCGCCGGCGCCACCGCGGCTGATGGCGATGTGGGACAGCGTCCTGCTCGCGTACGCCGACCGCAGCCGGATCATCCCGCGCGACTACCGGAGGCTGGTCGCCCGGAACAACGGCGACGTGCTGCCGACGCTGCTCGTCGACGGATACGTCGCCGGGGTCTGGCGATCGGTCGAGGACGGCATCGAGGCAACCGCGTTCCACCCCTTGCCAGACGAGGCGTGGGACGGCCTCGCCGACGAGGCGGCCGCGCTGGTGAAGCTACTCGCCGACCGTGACCCACGGGTGTACCGCCGCTACGACAACTGGTGGAGCAAGTTGTCCGGGGCCGAGGTCCGGGTGCTGCCCGGAGGGTGAGGCGAGCCCGTCCCGCCAACCGCACCTTCGTGGAGCACGACTGCCCACAGCCCCCACCGGCCAACCCTGACTAGCGCCGCAGGGCCGACGTGGGGAGTCCGTTCGCGTGGCCGTTGACCGAGAGCTCGGCCGGCTCCAACGGGGCCATCGGTCTGTGACCGAGCGGGAAGTCTGCCGCCAGAGCGGTGTCCTTGAGGACCGACACGGGCAGGTCGTAGCGGCCGCGGAACATGAGCCCGAGGACCTCGGCCTCGTCGGCGGTCTCGATGAGCCACTGCTCGAAGCAGGAGTCGATGACGGCCAGCACGGCCGGGTTCCGGATGGTCCTCCCGAGCGCGGCCTGCCAACCGGCGACGAACGCCTCGCGCAAGATCTCGCGCTCGCGCTCCTCCTCATGCCGTTTCATCGAGACCTCCCCACCCCTCCTCCCAGGAGAGCACCTGGCGGCCCCGAGGAACATGCCCATATCGAGGGAAAACGGTGAGCAAAGAGGACTAGCCCGAACGGACTTCCGCCAGGCGCCTGATGGCCGCGGTCAGCTCACGCACGAACGCCTCGCGCGTCTGCGGCGTGGTGCGGTCCAGGGAGAGGAAGGGGTTGAGGTCCTCGAGCTCGACGAGGAGCAGCTCGCCGTCGGTCGTGCGGCAGGCGTCGACGCGCTGCACACCGTGGTCGATGTCGTTCCAGTCGATGAACCTGCGCGCGAACGCGATGTCATCGGTGTCGGGGTCGTAGGGCTCGAGGTCCCACCGTCGTCGTGCGTCTGGGGTGCGGAGCGCGTAGACGAAGGCGTGGTCGACGAAGTAGAAGGAGACCTCGTAGGCGATGTCGACCAGCGGCTGGATGAGCACACCGGCCGGGTCGGTCGCTGCGAGCTCCTCTGACGACGCGGTGTAGAGGCCGCTCGAGTCCGCCCCGAGCAGCGGCTTGACGACGTACTTCTCCGACGGCGGCAGCTCCTCGAGCCGGTGCGCAGAAGCCACGGTCGGGATCACTGGGTAGCCGGTGGCGTGGAGGTCGAGGAGGTACTGCTTGCCGAGCATGTCGGCCTTGCCGGTGAGCTCGTTGTAGACCGGCTGTCCGGTAGCGAGAGCCCGCTCCCGGAACGCGGCGTACGCCTCGGGGTGGGTGAGCACCGGTCCGCTGTTGCGCACCACCACGACGTCGAAGCTGGCCATGAGGTCCACGGCCTCGGCGGGCAGGCACGTGCGGATGTCGAAGGACTCACCGAGCCTCGTGCTCAGGACCTGGTCCTCCCCGGCGTATTCGCGCCCGTTCGCCTCGTAGAACGGGTTGGTCACATAGAGGACGCGGAGACGGGACGACACGGCGCCAGGCTAGCCGGACATGCCATGGAAGGTGTAACTCCCAACCGTTCGCGTCGTTGGGCAGGTGTAGCCGAGACCCACGAGGTGGACATGCCCGCCAAGCCGATCACCGTCCTTGTCGTCCTCATGCTGACCGTGCTCAGCGCACCGGCGTACTCCGTCGAACGTTCCGGCGAGGGGTTCGCCCCGCAGGACTGCTTCTGGACCAGCGTCTTCGACGAGGAGAACGGCAACCTCTTCTACCCCGACTCGGGAGTGAACTACTACCTCGGCCGGGTGAACCTCCCGCCCGGCGGCGAGCTGGTGGTGCGCGGCAGGTTCCCGCACGCCCGTTACACCTCGTTCAACACCTACGACGAGCTGTTCCGGCCCAAGGACGCGCTGCCGGACCGGCGGATGCGTCCGGACCGGGGGAGCACCAACCCGTTCGTCGCAGGGAACCGCCGCGACCTCGCGCTGCGCAGCTACACCGTCCGCGTGGTCCCCGACCCGGCGCCTGAGCAGCGGGCCCGCAACACCGTCTACCTCGGGTACGACGGCCGGCCGTCGTTCGTGGGGAACCTCGTCTACCGGGTCTACCTCCCCGACCGCGGACGTGACCAGTTCGGTGGGGTCGGTCTGCCCGAGGTCGCGCTGCGCCTGCCCGACGGCACCGAGGTCGACCAGCCTGCGGCATGCACCGCGCCGACCGACCAGCCGTCCACCGGGATCACCCGGACCGACCGGCGCTCGAGCGGCCCGGTCACCCCGACCCACACCACGGCGAAGCCCCGACCGGACTGGGAGCGCTTCTTCAACGTGACCCGGACGATCGCTCGGCAGTACTCCCACGACGCCGCCGAGGCCGCGGGTGACGAGCAGCGTGGCGGATTCTTCAGCGACCAGAAGAACGCCTACGTCTACGCCTTCGTCTCCCGCGAGTACGGCGAGGTGCTCGTCCTGAGGGGCCGCCTTCCCGACGTCCCCCGCACCCACGCCGGTCAGCGGGTCTTCCAGCGGGCGCCGCTGCGCTACTGGTCCCTGTGCAACGGGTCGGTGCAGCCCTACGGAGTCACCGACACCATCGGCTGCGTCAACGACGAGCAGGTGCGCACCGACCGTCGTGGCCGGTTCACGATCGTGGTGAGTACGCCGGAGCAGCGGCCTGCCAACGCGCACCGCTCCTGCGGTGTCACGTGGATGCCGTGGGGAGCGCGGTCGAACGCGGCGTTGATCATGCGCAACCAGCTGCCCTCACCCGGGTTCGACCGGGCGATCCAGCGGGTCCGCAGGCCCGGGACCGAGCGCGAGGTCATGGGCGCCTACCTGCCCCGGGGCCGCTACACCTCGACCGAGGCCTTCGAGAAGCGAGGCTGCTGAAGACAGACCCGGTCAGGCCCAGATCGCGCAGGTGATGCCGTCGCCGAACGTCTCGGGGACCGCGGGCAGGCACCGGGCCTCACCCACCGCGTGGCGCCGGGCGGTCCAGGCGACCGCAGCTGCGTCGAGCACGTCGTCGACGCCGGCGCTCCCGGTGTCCCCGAGCGACCCGCGCAGCTCGATCCCCGCCGAGGCGAGGAGCTCGCGCCTCTCCTCGGCGCCGGCCCAGGTGGACTTCCGCGACGTGAGCGGCCGGCCGGCCATCGTCGCGAAGCAGACCTCAGGGTGCACCTCGACGACCGTGCGGTCGGTCGCCCTGACCCACCTCTCGACCTCGCGGATGCGGTGCCGGAGCCCGTACGCCTGGATGCTCACCCCGTTGCCCGTCCGGTCCCGGTTGACGCGCACTGCGGTCACGTGGTCCGGGGACGTCAACGCGTCCCGCACCGGGGTCATGAACACCGAGGAGTGCAGCGGCCCTACCGCCCTCTTCGCCAGCACGTCGGCGGCGCGCACGCCGGCGTCCGGCAGGCCGATCGGGATGTCGACACCGACCACCTCGACGGTCCCGTCCTGCTCCGCGTCCGCCACGAGCTCCGCGACCGTCGTACCGAGGTGGGCGCGCACCACGGCCCCCGGGCCGAGCGCGATCCCGACCCAGCCCGAGCGGCAGCCGTCCACCCCGACGACACGTGGCGCGTCCATGCCGGGAGGCTAGTCCTCGCTCTCCTCGGCCTGCTCCTCGTCGATGCGCTTCTTGATCCGGCCGAGCCCGGGCAGCCCGGCGAGCATCTCGTTGAGCTCACGGGAGACGTCGAGGAGGTCGTGCAGGTCCGGCGCGACCGTGCTGAGCGTCTCCATGACGGGGATGACGTCGGTCTCCATCTTCGACGCGATGACGGGCAGGTGGTCGACGAGCGCGACCATCGCGTCGACCTCGTGCGGGTCGGTGGTCTCGGCGAGCCGCTCGAGGGTCGGTTGCAGCTTCACCAGCGACGGCTCGGTCGAGTCGAGCAGGTTCCGCAGTCGGACGGTCAGCGGGTCGGTGCTCGAGACGATCCGCTCGGCCTCGGTGACGACTGCGTCGGTGCGGCGTACGACGTCGTCGGCACCGGACCGGGTCGCCTCGATGCGCTCGATGAGCACGCTGGTCCTCTCCAGGAGCACCTCCGCCTCGGCGACGAGGGTGACCAGACGGGGCACGGCGCCCATCAGCATGTCGACCGCCTCGGCTCCTCGTTCGACGAGTCGAACGACGTCTCGGGGGTCGAGGAACGGAAGCTTCATGGGGCCTTCCTCAGTGTCGCAGGGCCAGGGCCGCCAGCGCCCCGTTGACGATCGAGCCGGGGGTCAGGTCGTGCATCTCGTAGAGGTCCGCGACCGTGCCGGACTGGCCGAACGCGTCGACGCCGAGGCTCACCGCCGGCACGCCGAGGGCGGAACCGAGCCAGGCCATGGCGTGCGAGGACGCGTCGTGGACCGTGACCAGGGGCGCGGCCATGTCGAAGGCCGCTCGGAGTGCGCCCGGGATCGAGGGCGTGGTCGCGGTGCGGATGCCCTGGCGCAGCGTCCTCTGCCAGGCGGAGTAGAGACGGTCGAGGGAGGTCACGTCGATGACGTGGGCGTGGACGCCTTCGTCCTCGAGCTCGGCCGCAGCGGTGAGCGCCTCGGGGAGCACCGCCCCGGAGGCGGCGATCTGCACGGTCGGCGCGTCGCTGTCCCGGCCGGCGTCGCGGAGGCGGTAGGCCCCGGCGAGGACCTGACGGCGGAGCGTGGCGTCGCCGATGCGCTCGCGCGCCTCCTCGAAGGGGGTCTGGTCGAGGGGGCGAGTGGTGAGACGGAAGTAGTAGGAGCCGCCCTCGACCGCCCGGAGCGCGTTCGCCTTGCCGGGGTCGGCGACCTGTCCCAGTGCGGAGCAGAGCAGCCAGTCCAGGGCAGTCGCGTAGGCCGGCTCGAGCAGGGTCACGTTCGGGAGCTCCAGTCCGACCGAGGCCGTGATGGTGGACTGATGGGCGCCGCCCTCGGGCGCCAGGGTCACCCCGGACGGGGTCCCGGCCACCACGAACCGTGCCCCGGAGTAGACGGCGTGGACGAAGGCGTCGAGGCCACGCAGCACGAACGGGTCGTAGAGGGTGCCGACCGGCAGCAGCGGCTGGTCGGACAGGTCCCACGACAGCCCGAGCTGGCCGAGCAGCAGGAAGAGGTTCATCTCGCTGATGCCGAGCTCGATGTGCTGGCCCGCTGGCCCCTCGACCCACTTGAGGGCACCCTCCTCGGTCCACACCGGCCGCTTCACCGGGCTGAACACCCCGGTCCGGTTGATGAAGCCGGCCAGGTTGGTGGAGGTGGCGACGTCCGGTGCCGTGGTCACCAGGTGAGGCGCCACCTGGTCGTCCCGGGAAAGGTTCACCAGGATCCGGCCGAAGGCCTCCTGGGTGGAGGTCGGCTTGCCGGACCTCAGGCCGGTGCCCTTGGGCACAAGACACGGTGTGTGCGTGGTAGCCGGGCGGCGGACCAGGTGCTCCGCGCGGACCCCCACCCACTGCCCGGGGGCCGTGGTCGGGTCGATCCGGTCCCACTCCGTCTCCGGGGTGAGGCCCGTCGCCTCGCGCAGCGCGTCGATCTGCTCCCCGGTCAGGAGCGCCGAGTGGTTGCGAGGGTTGCCGGCGATGGGCAGGCCCCAGCCCTTGATGGTGTAGGCGAACACGACACTCGGCCGATCCGTCGCCGCGTCGCACTGCCGGTAGGCGTCGAGCATCGACCCGAAGTCGTGGCCGCCGAGGTCGGTCACCAGCGCGGCGAGCTCCTCGTCGGTGTACTCCTCGCAGAGCTCCCGCACCGCGCCCGAGGCCCCGTCCAGGAAGCGTTCGCGCAGCTTCGCCGGATGCATGCCGAACAAGGACTGGTAGCGCTCGTTGGGCATCTCGTCGATCCATGCCTCGAGCCGGCGCCCGTCCGGCCGGACGTAGGCCTCCCTCAGGCGGGGGCCGTACTTCACCTCCACCACGTGCCACCCTGCGGCTCGGAACTGCTGGCTCCACTGCTGGATGCGGATGCCCGGGACCACCCGGTCCAGGGACTGCCGGTTGAAGTCGACGACCCACATCACGTTGCCCAGGCCCTGGGTGGCTGGGTCGGCGATCGCCTCCCACACGTTGCCCTCGTCGAGCTCTGCGTCCCCGAGGAGGGCGATGAACCGGCTGGCCGGGCGAGGTCCGAAGTGCGCGTCGACGTACCGCCGGGTGACCGCCGCGAACAGCGGGGCCGCTGCGCCGAGGCCGACCGATCCGGTGGAGAAGTCCACCGGATCGGGGTCCTTGGTGCGCGACGGGTAGGACTGGAGGCCGCCGGCCTGCCGGAGCTTGGTCAGGTAGGAGCGGTCGAGGTTGCCGAGGAGGTACTGGATGGCGTGGAAGGCCGGTGACGCGTGCGGCTTGACGCTGACCCGGTCGGGAGCGTCGAGGTGGGCGAACCACAGCGCCGTCATCGCCGTCACCAGGCTGGCGCTCGACGCCTGGTGGCCGCCGACCTTCACCCCGTCGGCGTTCTCACGCTCGCGGTTGGCCGCGTCGACGATGCGGGTCGAGAGCCACAGGACCCGGCGGGCGATCTCCTCGAGCACGCCGGGGCCCATCTCGGGGAGGGCCTCCGAGACGGGGGCGGACGAGGTTGCGGGGGTGGTCGAGACCACGGGCCCTCCTTCGCGTGTGATGTAGGGCACGAGTCTGCCTCACGGGCCGCCCGGAGTGGCCGGGGGCGTCGAGCAGACTGCACGAGATCGCCGAGGCGGGGTACAGGCGGTTAATGTCGACCGAGCAGCTGACTTTCCCGGAGGAGCACGACCCCATGCAGATCAGGCCCGGCCGCCCCTACCCCCTGGGCGCGACCTACGACGGGTCCGGGGTGAACTTCGCCCTGTTCACCGAGGTGGCTGAACGCGTCGAGCTCTGCCTGATCGGCGAGCGCGGGGCGGAGACGCGGATCGAGATGCCGGAGAACGACGGCTTCGTCCACCACGCCTACCTTCCCGGGATCCAGCCCGGCCAGCGTTACGGCTACCGGGTGCACGGCCCCCACGACCCGGACAACGGCCACCGCTGCAACCCCGCGAAGCTGCTTCTCGACCCCTACGCCAAGGCGGTGGAGGGCCAGATCGACGGCGACGAGTCGCTGTTCTCCTACCGCTTCGACGACCCGGAGGCCTTCAACGACGACGACAGCCTGGGCCACACGATGCTGTCGGTGGTGATCAACCCGTTCTTCGACTGGGGCAACGACCGGCACCCGGACCGGGAGTACCACGAGACGGTCATCTACGAGGCCCACGTGAAGGGGCTGACCCAGACCCATCCCGGGATCCCCGAGGACATCCGCGGGACGTACGCCGGCATCGCCCACCCGGCGATGGTCGACCACCTCACCTCGCTGGGGGTCACGGCGATCGAGCTCATGCCGGTGCACCAGTACGTCCAGGACGCGCACCTGCTCGACCAGGGGCTGTCGAACTACTGGGGCTACAACACCATCGGCTTCTTCGCCCCCCACAACGCCTACTCCGCGGGCGGCCAGCGCGGCCAGCAGGTGCAGGAGTTCAAGGCCATGGTGAAGGCCCTGCACGCCGCGGGCATCGAGGTGATCCTCGACGTGGTGTACAACCACACCGCCGAGGGCAACCACCAGGGGCCGACCCTGTGCTTCCGCGGCATCGACAACGCCGCCTACTACCGCCTCGTCGACGAGGACAAGGCCCACTACTTCGACACC
>DATHVS010000030.1:0-16274 GCA_035461195.1 Nocardioidaceae bacterium | reverse complement strand
CCTGGCGGCCGCCGGCGTCGGCACCATCGGCATCGTCGACATGGACGTCGTCGACGACTCGAACCTGCAGCGCCAGATCCTGCACAACGTCGACCGCATCGGCGAGCGCAAGGTCGACTCGGCCAAGAAGACGCTCACCGCGCTCAACCCGGACGTGGACGTCGTGACCCACGACGTGCGCCTGGGCGCCGACAACGTGATGTCGATCCTGTCCGGCTACGACCTCGTGGTCGACGGGGCCGACAACTTCCCGGTGCGCTACCTGCTCAACGACGCCGCCCTCAAGCTGGGCATCCCGGTGGTGCACGGCTCGATCTTCCGGTTCGAGGGCCAGGTGACGGTGTTCAAGCCCCACGACGGCCCGTGCTACCGCTGCTTCCTGCCCGAGCCGCCCCCACCCGAGCTGGCGCCCTCGTGCGCCGAGGCCGGCGTGCTGGGCGTGCTGCCCGGCATCGTGGGGTCGATCCAGGCCGTCGAGGCGATCAAGCTGATCCTCGGGCTCGGCGACGACCTGTCGGGCCGGCTGCTGGCCTACGACTCCCTCGAGCAGTCGTTCCGCACCTACAAGATGCTGCGCGACCCGCAGTGCCCCACGTGCTCGATCGATCCCGAGCAGATCGTCATCGCCGAGTACGACGAGCTCTGCATGCCGCATCCGGTGGCCCCGCCGCCGGCGGGCTGAGCCACTCAACCACCTCGCAATCCTGGAGCGCGACTCCAGTCTGCAAGGTTCGCCGGCGGGGGCACCCGGCCGGGGCGGCGGGCAGGGACGTCTGCCGACCGGCTCCAGCCACGACGTGACAACCACCGGGTCGGGCCCGAAGCACCGGGTGCTCGTGCGCACCGCCAGGACGACGCCCTCGGGCGCGTGGACTGAGCTCGAGTTCGAGGGCGAGGCGGGCTCCCCGCCGCCCGAGCCGGTACCGGGGGCCCCCGTCCCCGAGCAGCCGGACGACGAGAACCCCGGCGCCCACAGCGACCCGTACTGGGTCGGCGACGCCGGCCGCTACCAGCTGGAGCTGCCAGCGGACCAGGCCGACAACGCGGACGTCCACCTCGTGTACGAGACCGAGCGGCAGGTCGCCGTCGCCGAGACCGCTCCGGCCGGCGCCGACCCCAGCGGCCCGTCGGTGCTGGCCCGCACCTCGTGGGGTGCCCGGCCGCCGAAGACCACGCCGACGATCGCGCCGAGCCTGCAGCTCGCCGTGCTGCACCACACGGCGGGCACGAACAGCTACACATCGGCCGATGTCCCGGCCCTGCTGCCGGGCATCCAGGCGTACCACATGGACGCCAACGGCTGGGACGACATCGGCTACAACTTCGCCGTCGACCGCTTCGGCCGCGTGTGGGAGGGCCGCGCCGGCGGGATCAGCCGAGCGGTCGTCGGTGCGCACGCGGCGGGCTTCAACACCGGATCCACCGGCGTCGCGGTGCTGGGCAACTTCGAGACGGGCGCGCCGACGTCGGCGGCGGTGGACGCGGCCGCCTCCGTGATCTCCTGGAAGCTCGCGGTGCACGACGCTGATCCCCGGACGTCCGTCGCGTACCGGGCAGGCGAGGGTAGCCCCCGGTTCTCGCCGGGCTCGGTGGTGACGCTCAACCGCATCGTCGGGCACCGGGACGTCGGCCTGACCGCGTGCCCGGGGCGGAACCTGTACGCCTACCTGAGCCCGATCCGCACGTCGGCGGTGCGGGCCTGGCCGCAGCTGGCGGCGCCCGGGCTCGCCCTGGTCGGCGACTTCGCGTCGAGCGCGGCCGACGACGTGTTCCTGCGCCAGCCGGGCGTGCTGCCGGACCAGCTGTTCACCGCCTCCGGCGGCCGGTTCACCCTCCGGAAGCAGTTCACGATCAACGGCAGCTACCGTCCTCTGGTCGGCGACTACGACGGCAACGGCTTCGACGACGTGCTCTGGTACGCGCCGGGGACGACCGCCGAGTCAGTCTGGTACAGCCGCGGCGACCTCACGTTCGCCAACCGCGCCCCAAGCCCGGTGAACGGGTCATACCGGGCGTTCACCGGGGACGGTGACGGCGACGACGACGTGTTCTGGTACGCGCCGGGGTCGGCACGGGACTTCGTCTGGTGGGCGAACGGCGCCAGCTTCCGTTCGGTTAGCGCGCCGCCGGTGAACGGCGACTACCGGGTGGCCGTCGGCGACTTCGACGGCGACGGCGACAACGACATCTTCTGGCACGGCCCGGGGAGCGTGCGGGACAGCATCTGGGTGAGCGACGGCGGTACCTTCCGGGCGCGTGCTGCGACCCAGATCTCCGGGTCGTACGTCCCCGCCCCCGGCGACTACGACGGCGACGGGCGGGACGACATCGTCTTCTACGCCGCCGGGGCGGCCCGCGACTACCTGTGGCTCAGCCGGGGTGGGTTCGCGTTCAGCTCGCAGCAGACGACGCCCGTCTCGGGCTCCTACCGCGTGGTGCGGGCGGCCGACGTCGACAGCGACGGGCGCGACGAGCTGCTGTGGTACGCGTCGCCGGGCGGTGACTTCGTGTGGTGGCACGGCACGGGGGTGCTCGACCGTTCGTCGCCCACGAACGTCCCGCTTCGATGACGCCCGGTGCCGGGCAGTCGTTCGCCATGTCCTACGATCGTGCGCGGCATGTCTGCGGAAACGAACGTGGCGACGGCGGTCCCGACCGGCAACGCCTACGACAAGTACACGGCCTCCAACCCCATCGAGCGGCGGCTCATGCAGGGCTTCCTCCGCACGCTCGACGCGTTCCTGCCCACCGAGGCACCGTCGGCGGTGCTCGAGGTCGGCATGGGCGAGGGCGAGATCGCGTCCCGTATCCGGCAGCGCTACCCCGACGCCACGATGGTGGGCATCGACCTGCCCGACCCTGAGCTCGCGGCCGCCTGGGGTGAGAGGGGGGTGGCCGGCGCGTTCGCCGACATCGCCCACCTGCCGTTCCCGTCCGCCCACTTCGACCTCGTGCTGGCGATCGAGGTGCTCGAGCACGTGCCCGACCCGGACGCTGCCCTGCGCGAGCTGGCCCGGGTCGGCCGGGGGGCGTTCGTGCTGTCGGTGCCCGACGAGCCGATCTGGCGGGTGGCCAACATGGCACGCGGCAAGTACCTGCGCGACCTGGGCAACACGCCGGGCCACATCCAGCACTGGTCGCAGCGCTCCTTCCGCCGCCAGGTCGGCGCGCAGCTCGAGGTCGAGGCATCGGCCTCGCCGTTCCCGTGGACGATGGTGTCCGCCCGCATCCGCCGCCCCGCAGGGACATGACGCCGCCGGGCGGCGAGCCGCCGGCGGCCACGCCTCCGGCGGCGACGGGCGCTCGTCGCAGCCGACTGCGATGGCTGCTCGGCTTCTTCTACGCCGCGTCCGCCGTGTTCGTCCTCGTCGCGGTCGCGTCGACCGTCGACCGGGCCAGCGGTCGGGTCGTGCCGTCGGTGGTCGCCATCGGGTTTTCCCTAGTCGCCCTCATGCTCGCCCTCCGGTGCTCGGCATCGGCGTGGGCGGCGTTGGTGCCTGGCGAGGCGACGCCGGTCGAGCTCCGGGGGTGCGTCTACTCGTCGCAGCTCGGCAAGTACGTCCCCGGCGGCGTCGCGCAGGGCATCGGCCAGGTGGCGATCGCCGGACGTCTTGGGATCCCGCTGCGCACGGCCTTCCCCGCCTACGTCGTCTACGCCGGCCACGCCGCCCTCGGCTCGCTAGTGGCGGGAGGGATCCTGGCGACGCACGCGACGTCCGTCGGGGCGGGCTGGGCGCTCGCCGCTGCGGGCATGGCGGCCGGAGCGCTCCTGTTCGCGTCGCGCCGGGTCCTGGCTGCCGGGCTGCGCCTGGCGCAGCGCGTCGTCCCCCGGTTGCGCCGGCTCGGGCCGCTGCCCGCCCAAGCGCAGCTCACTCGCGGGTTCGTGCTGCAGGTCGCCTTTGCGCTGCTGCAAGGCGCGAGCTACGCCGCGCTGCTGCGGTCGCTCGACCACGACGTGCCCGTCGCCGCGTCCGTGGGGGCCAACGCCGTCGCGTTCGGCATCGGTCTGCTCGTCGTGCCCGTCCCGTCCGGGCTGCTCGTTCGCGAGGGCATCCTGGTGGCTATCCTCCATCCGGTCGCCGGGGCGGCCGCGGTGGTCACCGCTGCGATCGTGCAGCGGCTCGCCGCGATCGCCGCGGAGCTGGTCATGCTGGTCGGCAATCGCGTGATCTCGTCATCCCGCCCGCGCGTTACGACGCCGGCGGAGCTCCAGGGGGCTCCATGAGCACGACCAAGACGAAGTACGACGGCCTGTTGTCGCCCTACCTCCGGAACCGGCGGCTGGCGGTGGCCCGGCCCCACCTCCGGGGCCGGGTGCTCGACGTCGGGTGCGCCGAGGGTCACCTCGCGGCCAGCGTGGCGCCGGCGGACTACGTCGGGGTCGACCTCGACGAGGCCATCCTGGTCGAGGCCCGCGCCGCCCACCCTGAGCACGTCTTCGTGGGTGTCGACGAGCTCGACCCGGCTGAGCGGTTCGACAGCGTCGCCGCGCTTGCGGTGATCGAGCACGTGCCGGATCCCGGGGCCTGGGTCCGGCGGTGGGCCGACCACCTCGTCGCCGGGGGCCGGTTCGCCGTGACCACCCCGTACGACAGGTACGAGCCGGTGCACGGCCTCGCCGCCCGCCTGCGGCTCACGAGCGACGAGGCGCACGACGAGCACGAGACGACCTTCGACCGCGAGTCGCTCGAGGCCGTGTTCGAGCAGGCCGGGCTGAAGCTGACCACCTACCGGCGGTTCCTGCTCGGGCTCAACCAGGTCGCGGTCGCCGTCCGCTGACGGCGCCAGCTGCCGATCGCGTCCGGATGCGCGACGAGGGGCCTGGCCGGGAGGCCGGGCCCCTCGTCCGTGACCGTCTCTGCTATCGGGGGAGCGTGGTCTCGCTCACCTTCTCGCCCGGACCGAACGACAGGCCGACCGGGTCACCACCCCCGGTGGCCACCCTGGCGTCCGAGGCCGCCGCCGCGGCGGAGAACACGTAGTCGGTGACGATGATTTTCCCGTCCGGCAGCGGTCAGTGCTCCCGGAACACCGTCTCAACGTTGTTGTCGAAGACGATGTCGTTCCTCCCGTCACCGAGGTAGTTGCCCGCGGCCGTCAGGTACTCGCCGTCCGTCGCGTAGCCGGACGTCCCGTGCGTGTACAGCGTGCCTCGGAACCAGTCCCAGACGCCGTCGGCGGCCAGCCCCGGCGCGTACCACAGGATGTCCTCGTTGCCGCGACCTTCCCGCCAGATGTCGAGCGAGAACGGGCGGTACGTGCTGCGGTTCACCGTCTGGCGGATGCTCTGGAACGCGGTCGACCCGGGCACGTAGTCCGAGAGGTAGTCGGCAGCGGTGCCAGGCGCATACCAGAAGATGTCGTCGGTGCGATCGTTGCCGAACGAGCCGCTCACCGGAAGGTAGTGGCCGTTGACGTCACTGCGCTTCGACGTGAAGCGCCCGCCGTACGTTCGGTGATCGTGTCAGGCCGGGTTGCGGGTGCGGACAGTGGTCAGGCTGGCCTGTCCGGTGAGCCGACGCTGTCGCCGCCATGATCATTCTGACCGCGGCCAACAGTCATGCCTCGGCCGCGAAAGCAGTTGCGATGGCAAGAGCCACGACCGCACATTTGTGGCCCAGCCAGCTCGGCTGGGCCACAAAGCTGGTGCATGGAAGCTTCAGCGACTGACCAACTTCATCCGTAGCGCGTGGGACACAGACGTCGCTGCTGGTGGTGCAGCCGGGCCTTATTCGGCGATCGGACCCTGCGAGCCCGTGGCGCCTAAGGCGAAGCCGAACAGGTCGAACGCTTCGGTGGTGCTGCCCACGCCGGGGGTGTCCTGGGTGAAGAACTGGCTGGCGGTGCCGGTGAGCCCGGTGGCGGTGCCGGGCAGCACGTTGACCGCGCCGACCTCAGGCAGGTTGCTGGATTCGAAGGGGGCTCCGACGGCCAGGTCGGCGAAGCTGTCGTTGTTGAAGTCGCCGGCGGCCAGCGCGAACCCGAACGAGTCGAACGCTTCGGTGGTGCTGCCCACGCCGGGGGTGTCCTGGGTGAAGAACTGGCTGGCGGTGCCGGTCAACCCGGTGGCGGTGCCGTACAGCACGTTGACCGCGCCGACCTCAGGCAGGTTGCTGGATTCGAAGGGGGCTCCGACGGCCAGGTCGGCGAAGCCGTCGTTGTTGAAGTCGCCGGCGGCCAAAGCGGCACCGAACGAGTCGCCTTCTTCGGCGGTGCTGCCCACACCGGGGGTGTCCTGGGTGAAGAACTGGCTGCCGGTCCCGGTCAACCCGGTGGCGGTGCCGTACAGCACGTTGACCGCGCCGACCCCAGCCAGGTTGCTGGACTCGCCGGGGGCGCCGACGGCCAGGTCGGCGAAGCCGTCGTTGTTGAAGTCAGCTTGAAGGTTCTGTACGGACGCGTCGCCCGGTTCTTGGGTGTCGGCGGCGAGGCCGCTGACACCCGGTGAGAAGCCGACGCCAAGGACAACGGTGAAAGCAACTGCTAAACATCGCATTTGCGCTACCTCCCTGTCGAGGTGCAGGTTCGCACTTTGACCGGGTGCGAGGTAGGTCTCTTGACCGGGTAGCGAGAGGCTGTCCTTGGCCTGTTGAAGTGAACGGTGGTCCCCGCCTGAAACCTGCCTGTCGCTGGGAGGTATCGGGCGTCCACCAAGACAACACGTCAGAGGAAGGGGACCACCGTGAACAGTGAACCGCCGCCTCGGCGCGGCCAGTGCCTAACGGCCTTGAGCCTTTCGTCGGCGACTTCAACGGCGACGCCCACCGACACGACATCTTCTGGTATGGGCCGGGCGATACCGCGGATGGGCTGTGGTTTGGGCGTCTCGGCGGCGCCTTCCCTTCAACGTCCCGGTGGGTGGCCGGTACCTACCGTCCTCTGGTCGGTGACTTCGATGGCAACGGGCTCGGGGGCATGTTCTGGTACGGCCCTGGCTCGGCGCCTGATGGGCTGTGGGTTGCTGGCCCGAGTGGGACGTTCCAGAGCCGATCGCTCACGGTCAACGGCCACTGCGAGTCCAGTGGCCGCCGCCACCTTGAGTCGCCCGCCTACAACCAGCTCGCCGTCGCCACGCGCTGATCTCGGACGTGCAGGAGGCCGGGCCTCGTCGGAACGTCTGCGCCACGCCCCGGCAACCTGACGCATCGTTCGACGAGCCGATCCAAGCTCGCTGACCGCGGCCACGCCCGGACCGGAGCCGCGGTGACGGGGCGCGTGCGCCACTCGTCACCGCGGCTCCCGGATCACCGCCGAACGGCGAGCGGCTCCTGCTCGATCGCGGTCGCGACCCTGCCCGACTCCTCCCGGTCGGGCGAGGCGGCCCTGCCCGTCTCGTTCGAGGAGGCGGTGAGGGTCGTGTCCCAGACCCACGTCACGACGGTGCGGACGCCGGGCCCGTGATCCCACAGGATGGTCCGGTCGTAGGTGTCGAACACGACGTCCTCGATGCCGTCGCCGAGGAAGTCACCGGCGGCGACGAGGTAGTCGCCGCTGATCGACTCCGGATAGCTGGTGCGCGTGCCCAGGTAGAAGTCCCAAGTGAAGTCAGCGGTCGGACCGGGGGCGTACCAGAGGATGTCCTCGTTGCCCGGGCCGTCACCGAACATGTCGACGGCCACCGGCCGGTAGTTCGTCCCGTTGACGGCGTACTTCTGCTGGGTGTACTGCGTCGTACCGGGGACGTAGTCCCACAGGTAGTCCGGGGCTGTCCCCGGCGAGTACCAAAAGATGTCGTCGGTCGCGTCGTTGCCGAACGAACCGCTGACGGGCAGGTACACGCCGTTGATCGTGCGCGGGACGCTCACGTAGCTGCCGCCGACGTTGTAGTCCCACAGGTAGTCCGGCCCCGAGCCCGGTGCGTACCACAGCACGTCGTCGACGCCGTCGCCGGTGTAGTCACCCACCGTGGGCCGGGCGTAGTTCCCGTTCACTGTGTAGGGGACCGACGAGACCGTCGTGTTCCCCGTGAAGTTCCACATGTAGTCGGTCGTCGTGCCGGGCGCGTACCACAGGATCTCGTCGTACCCGTCCCCGTCGAAGTCGCCGACCAGCGGCTTGTACGAGCCGTTGACCGTGAACTCTCCCAGGACGTCCAGGTAGTAGTAGAGCCCGTCAAAGGAGAATCCTGTCAGGTAGTCCGGGGCCGTGCCGGGCGCGTAGTAGAACAGCTCGTCGCGCGAGTCGCCGACGAAGTCACCCGCCAGGATCTGGTAGTCCGTCGGCGCCGCCGCCGCCAGGCCCGGGTTCCACATCGCTGTCGCCAGGAAGAAGCACGCAGCTGCGGCTGCAGCCACGATCCGCCGTTTGGCCATCATGTGTCAGCCCTCTCAGGTAGATCCCCGCCACCTTGCCGGGGGAGGCCTGACGGTACTCGGGCAGCTAGGCGCCGCGCGTTTCGATCTGTGTCAGGTCCGTGACACCGGCGATGGACGGGCGCGTCGCCCTCCCGGGCTAGCATCGCCGGCGCACCATGAAGCTCATCATCCAGATCCCCTGTCTCAACGAAGAGGCGCAGCTCCCGGACACACTGGCGGCGCTGCCCCGCGAGGTGACGGGCGTCGACGAGGTCGAATGGCTGGTCATCGATGACGGCTCAACCGATCGCACGGCCGAGGTCGCGCGGGCACACGGCGTCGACCACATCGTCAAGCTCACCAACAACAAGGGGCTGGCGTCGGCGTTCCAGGCCGGGCTCGACGCCGCGCTCAAGCTCGGTGCCGACGTCATCGTCAACACCGACGCCGACAACCAGTACGCCGCGTCCGACATCGCCACGCTCGTCGCTCCGATCCTGGCCGGCGACGCGGACATGGTTGTCGGCGACCGGCGCGTGATGACGATCGAACACTTCTCGCGGGTGAAGAAGCGGCTCCAGCGGCTCGGGAGCTGGGTTGTCCGCCAGGCGTCGGACACCGACGTTCCGGATGCGACGTCGGGTTTCCGGGCCTACAACCGCGAGGCGGCCCTCGGTGTGACTGTCGTCTCCACGTTCACATACACGCTGGAATCGCTCATCCAGGCAGGGAAGAGCCTGGTGGCCGTCGACCATGTGCCGGTCGGCACCAACGAGAAGACCCGCGAGTCGCGCCTGTTCACGTCGATGTCGTCGTACATACGGCGCAACATGATCGCGATGTTCCGCATCTACACCGGCTACGAGCCCCTCAAGGTGTTCTCGTGGATCTCCGGTTTCGTCCTCATGGGCGCGCTGGCGGCGTGGAGTCCCTTCCTGTGGGACTGGATCAAGCACGGCGACCGGTCCGGGCATCTGCAGTCGATCGTGCTCGGCGGCGTGCTACTGATGGCCTCGATCCAGTTGTTCGCCCTCGGCGTGCTGGCCGACCTGATCTCATCCCACCGGGTGGTTACCCAGCGCACCCTCGAACGAGTGAGGCGTATCGAGCTGGTGCTCGATGTCCCGCCCTCCCATTACCAGGCGGGCGATCGCGAGCCGTCGGCGGCCATCCCGCCCAACGGCGCCACCGCCGTCGAACCGACCTGACGCCGGCGAGCGGCGTGGGAGGAGGTGGGCCTCACGCGGTCGTGGCGCCTGCCACGTCGCGGTCGTCGGCCCGGACCAGGCGGACGACCTGCCAGACCGACCCGGTGATGGTGGCGAGCCCCACGAGCAAGCCGAGAGCGATCAGCTCACCCGGTAGCGGGGCCCAGGCGACGACGGCCCGCACCCGGTCGGCCAGGCCGCTACCTGGTGCGCCCCAGTAGTAGCTGAGGGATGCGATAACGGTCAGGATCTGCATGACCGTGGCTCCGCAGAGCACGACAACGGGTGTCCATCGCGCCCTGCCCCGCAACGTCGTTCCGATCCCCAGCGCGATCAGGATGCTGATCGCGGCGATCGCGCCGAACCAGTAGCGCCCCTGGAGCCCGGGGAACGTCCCGGTGCGGGCATACTCGGCGAGGCCGCGCTGGAACTGGGTGGCCATCAGCGCGACGAGCGGGAACAGCAGCAGCAGCCTGGTCGCCAAGGGGACGACCGCCACACGGCTCCGACGGACGACGGCGAGCACGATCGCCGCGACCGCGACCAGGGTGGCGACGAGGATGGCGCTGCTCGGTAGCGAGATCTCAAACCAGCCGAACTGGCCCCAGAAGCGGCGGTTCGTGCGGTAGGCCCAGGTGGAGACGTATCTCCAGAAGTCGACCTCGACACGGTCGAGCGTACGCACGAGTTGGTCGAAGCGGCTCGGCGAGGCTTGGCCATAGAGCACGAGGTTGCGGATCCACCACCAGCCGCCGGTGGCCAGGCCCACACCGGCGAACACCAACCCAAAGCCCGCGACGGGGCGCACCGCGGTGCGGCCGCGGCGGAGGAGAGCGACGACCAGCGCGGCGGTGATCCACAGCACCATGATGGTGGCGAATCCTTTCGTGAGTAATCCGGCACCGGTGAGCCCGCCAGCCAGCAGTGCCGTTCGGGCGGCGAGATGGCCGTCGGCGACACGCAGCACCACTGGCGTGAGAGCGCAGAACAGGATGAAGCTGAGGCTGTCATTGTTGGCAGTCGATGAGATGTGGACGAACTGCGGGATCGTGAGGGGGACGAGCATCGCCGCATACCTCAACGACCGGGGGAGCCGCAGCACGCCTGCTGTCCGCCAGATGATCAGCGGGAGCGGCGCGACGATCATGATGCTGAAGAGTCGGTAGACCCATGCTTCGCGGTCGTAGGCCCCGATGGGGTCGCCGAACACTGCCTCCAGCCCCCACATCGCGCTGCCGGCGACCACATAATGGAGCGGTGGATGCTGGCTCAGCTGGTTGATGCTCTGCGTGGCCAATGGGGGACCGGCCGCCTCCAGGTCCTCGTACGACGGGCGCTCGTGCTTGGGCACCGCGCCCTCGGTCGTTAGGTTTTGCGCATTCGTACCGAAATGCGCCAGCGAGAGCGACCTCGTCATACCGTCGCTGAGGTAGCCCTCGTCCCACGCCGGGTACTGTTGCTCCTCCGAGAACAGATGCATCAGGTCGATGTGCAGTGGCTCGTCCGGCGAGCGGTACGCGGGGAACATGATCGAGTAGCCGAGCAGCAGGACGATGTACAACGCGCTGATCCACCACACAGGGGCGGGGACGCGGCGAAGGCGTTCTCTGATACCGGTCGCCACGGCCGTCGTGTTGCTTGGCTCCGGGGTGCCCGACGCGGCAGGTTCGACCTCGGGCTCGGCTGTCGGGTGTTCGATGTGGCGGCGGATGGTTGACAATCAGGTCGCCTTGTCGGAGGAGCGCGGGCGGAGCATGCTCGCTCAGGCCGTCGAGGATGTGCCAATGCCGCGCCGGTTGGCGACATCAGGCTCATTGAGGGCGAAGCTGCCTGGCCGAGTCGTCACCGTACGCCCTAGCCTGACCGGCCTGCCCGAGACGTCCCCGAACCGGTGCCCATGCACAAGCTAACCGAGATCGCGTCGCGGCGTGACCTCTTCACCAACCTCACGTTGCGCGAGCTGCGGTCTAAGTACAAGCGCTCGGCTCTCGGGTGGGCGTGGTCGCTGCTCAACCCGCTGACGAGTCTGCTGATCTACGCCACCGTCTTCGGGATCTTCCTACGGGTCCAGCCGGAGACGGGCGAGCCCTCGGGGCTGCACAACTTCGCGATGTTCCTCATGTGCGGCCTGCTGCCGTACACGTTCATCTCGAACGGGCTGAACGGTGGGATGGGCTCGCTCATCGGCAACGGCAACCTGGTCAAGAAGGTCTACTTCCCGCGCGAGATCCTGGTGGCGGCCAACACCGCGTCGTGGGTGGTCTCGTTCCTCATCGAGCTGGCGGTGCTGTCCGTCGTGCTCGTCTTCTTCGGGAACGTCGTGATCCTCTGGGTGCCGATGCTGCTGGTGCTGATCGCCATCGAGATCGTCTTCGTGCTCGGGCTCGCCCTCATGCTGTCGGTGGCCGCGGTCTACTTCCGGGACCTCCAGCACCTCCTAGGGCTGATCCTGCAGGTCTGGTTCTACTCCGCCCCGATCGTGTACCCGATCACGCTCGTCCAGGACGAGATCGGCACCACCGGATGGAAGATCACGCTCTACAACCTCAACCCGCTCACACGTTTCGTCGAGGCCTTCCGCGACGTCCTCTACGACATGCGGTTCCCGCCGGTCGACCACCTGCTGTACCTGGTCGTCGTATCGTTCGCGATGCTCCTCGCCGGCCAGTGGGTGTTCTCGCGGCTCGAGGGCAGGCTCGCCGAGGAGCTGTGACGACATGAGCGACGCAGTGGTCCGCGCCGACGGGGTGTGGAAGAAGTTCCGGCTCTACCACGAGCGCAACCAGAGCCTGAAGGCCACGGTGATGCGCCGCGGCCGGGCGACCTACGAGGACTTCTGGGCGCTCAAGGACGTGACGTTCGAGGTGCCGGCGGCGTCGACGTTCGGCCTCGTCGGGCACAACGGGTCCGGCAAGTCGACCATGTTGAAGACGCTGGCCAAGATCCTGCGCCCCGACAAGGGCGACGTCGCGGTCGACGGGAAGGTCTCGGCCCTCCTCGAGCTGGGCGCCGGGTTCCATCCCGAGTTGTCCGGTCGCGAGAACGTGTACCTCAACGGGGCCATCCTCGGGCTCACCAAGCGCGAGCTCGACCGGAAGTTCGACGACATCGTCGGCTTCGCCGGGCTCGAGCGCTTCATCGACTCGCCCGTGAAGAACTACTCGTCCGGCATGTACGTTCGGCTCGGATTCTCCGTCGCGATCAATGTCGACCCCGACGTGCTGCTCGTCGACGAGGTCCTCGCGGTGGGCGACGAGGAGTTCCAGCGCAAGTGCCTCGAGCGGGTGGCGGACCTGCGCGAGGCCGGCAAGACGATCGTCGTCGTCACCCACTCGCTGATGACCGTGCGCAGCCTGTGCGACCAGGCCGCGTGGCTGGAGGATGGGGTCATCCGGGAGATCGGCGATGCCGACGACGTAGCCGACGCGTACCTCGGGAAGGTCCAGGTCGACATCCAGGCCGCCGAGGAGGCCGACCCAGAGTCGCGCTGGAGCAAGCTGCGGATCACCGACGTCGAGCTCCTCGACAGTCACGGGCAGCCGACCGGCAGGGTGCGGACCGGTGATGCGGTGACGTTCCGGTTGCGCTACGAGGCGTCCGAGCCTGTGCAGAACCCGGTGTTCAGCTTGGCTGTGAGCACGCCGGAGGGCGTGCTGGTCACCGGCCCGAACACCAAGGAGGCCCAGGTCCGGGTCGACAAGGTCGAGGGCGAGGGCACGGTCGAGCTGCGGGTGGACAGGTTGCTATTGCTCCTTGGCAACTACGACATCACCGCCGAGTGCACCAACGAGTCGGTCACCCACAGCTACGACCGGCGCAGCAAGGCGGCGCGGTTCGATGTGTCACCCGGCATCCCTCACGAGACCTTCGGTGGCCTCGTGTCGTTCGACGGCCGGTGGTCGATCTCCTGATCAGACCAGAACCTCGCCGTCGGCCAGGTACACCGGCGGCACCATGTGCACCGAGCTGGGGTGGAAGTTCGGGTTGTCGTACGGGTCGGCCTTCGCGACCTGCGCCCAGCGGGCCCGGAGATGTGCGAGCTCCCAGTCGGACACTTGGGGCGAGCGGCTCGACGACTCGAAGTGGTACAGAACGGTGTCGGGGTCGTAAACGACCCGCTGGCCGACTGCCCGCACCTTGAGGCAGTAGTCGACGTCGTTGAAGCTGAGCGGGAACATGAGCGAGAGGCCGCCGACCTCGTCGAACACCTCGCGAGGCGTCATCAGGCAGGCGCCGGTCACCGCCGAGTAGTTGTTGGCGACGCGCACGACGTTGGCGTAACCGCTGTAGTCGGGGGCGAAGCCCCGGAACAGGTGGCCGGGTGAAGCGTCTCGCATCATGACGCCGACGTGTTGCAGCCGGCCGTCGCCGAACAGCAGCTTGGCCCCGACCGCACCGATGCCAGGCAAGGCTGAGTACATGACCATCCGCTCGATCCAGTCAGGGGTGACGACCTCCATGTCGTCGTTGAGCATGAGGACCTGCTCACCCTTGCTGGCGAGGACGCCCAGGTTGATCTTGTCGGCGAAGTTGAACGGGTGGTCGTATCGCTCGATGCGCAGTCGATCGCCTGCGATGGCGCGCAGTGCGGCGAGGACGTCCGGCGGCGTGGGCTCGTCAGCCACGACCACGATCTCGAAGTCGGGGTAGGTCGACGTCTCGACGATGCTGCGCACGCAGTGGACGACGAGCGAGATGACCTCGCCCCGGACCTCACGGGTCCCGCCGTTGGTGGGGATCACGATGCTCACCGGCGGGTGCTCCACCAGCGCTGGGTCGAGGTGGTAGACGCCGCTGTGCTCGAGGTCGCGCTCGACGCGGGCCAGGAACCCGATGCGATCGCAGTGCGCCTGCAGCACACGGGTGCCGGCGTCGTATGCATAGGGCTTGGCGGCTTCGCCGCGCGCCGCGGTGGAGGTGGTGATCAGGCGCCAGTGGTAGAGGACCTGCGGCACGTGGAGCACCTTGCGGGCCCGCTCGGTGACGCGCAGCACGAGGTCCCAGTCCTGCGACCCCTCGAACGCGGCATCGAACCCGCCGACCTCGTCGACCAGGGACCGACGGAGCACGCTGAGGTGGCACGTGTACATCTGCGTGCGCAGGCGTTCCGGTGACCAGTCGGGCTTGTAGAACGGCGCCGACCGGCGGCCGTGCTCGTCGACCTTGTCCTCGTCGGTGTAGACGTAGTCGGCCTCGGGCTCGGCGCGCACCGCCTCGTCGACCAGCCGGAGCGCGTCCGGGTGCAGCATGTCGTCGTGGTCGAGTAGTGCGATGAACTCGCCGGATGCGGCGGCGACGCCGTCGTTCGACGCAGCGACGATGCCCCCGTTATCGGCGCGTTGAACGACCTTGACGCGGTGGTCCGACGCGGCCGCATCGCGCAGGATCTCGAGGATGTGGGGCGACGGGGAGCTATCGTCCACCACGCACAGCTCCCAGTCGGTGAACGTCTGGGCCGACACCGACTGCAACGTCGCCCGCAGGACCTCGGGGGGTGTGTCGTAGACCGGTGTGACGATTGAGAAGCGGGGGGCCATCAGCCCCTCCGCTCGCGCAGCTTGCGGAGCGGCAGGGCGGCGGCCTGGGTCAGGCGCCAGGAGTTCGACTGCAGCACGTCGCTCAGCCGTTGCTCGAGGTTCGCGTACCGCCCGAGCATCGCTGTCAGCTCCTCGATGCGCCCGAGCGCCGTGCCGAGCTCTGCATCCTTGCCGACGACGAGATCGCGCAGTCGGAGCACCTCTTTGCGCAGGTGCTCGACCTCCTCCGGCGTGGCGTTCGCCTGAGCCTCCTCCAGCCGGCGCTGGAGGTCGAGCAGTGCCCGGCGCTGCTCGATGGTCTCGGCGCGCAGCTCGGACCAGGCTCGGTCGTAGTCGAGCACCAACTCGACGAGCGACGGGTCGCCCCGGCGGTACAGCACGGCCCAGGGGGACAGGTAGCCCGCGTCGTGTCGGAAGTCGCGGAACATGCCATGCCCGGCGAACATCTGCGTCCACCGTTCCGGCGGCTGGATGTTGACGTGCGTCGGTTCGTCGCGGTCACCGGGCGTCGACGAGAGCAGGACCTGGTCGCTGGCGGCGGCGAGGTTGGCGATCGCCGTCTGGGCATCCGCCGGGTCGAGGTGTTCGATGACCTCGACGCACGTCACCAGGTCGTAGCGGCCCTCGATCGGCTCGGTGAGCGACCCGACCCGTACGTGGTCGCGGGCGGCCTCGGGTGCGTCCTTGATGGCGACATCGGACAGGTCGAACCCGGTGGCATCGACGCCCCGCTCGCGCAACGCGGCGACCAGGAAGCCCTTCGCACACCCGGCGTCGAGCACGGTCGTCGGTCGCAGTTGCGTGACGATCGCGTCGGCGACGCCGCCGAAGAACCGCCGCCAATGCTCCGTGTCTTCGTACGGCACCGTGTAGGTATCGTAGTACCACCGTCCGTAGAGCTTGCTGGCATCCAGCGTTGCCGGCGGTGGAGATGTCGAATCGGTGTCGGGCACGGCCGGAGAGTCTACTGGCGAACCCTTTGGAGCTCTCCACCTTGACGCGCGGGGGCCCCCGCACGATCATCGCCGCCGGTGTCCACAACGTCCTCACCGTCCTCTGCGGCCGTCACCTCTGGGCACGTTGGCGTGCCGCTCGTCCAGCTCGTCGTCCTCAACTGGAACGGCGCCGACCTGCTCGGCCGGTGCCTCGACGCGCTCGCCTCGCTCGACTGGCCGGCCGACCGGCTCGACCTGGTCGTGATCGACAACGCCTCGACCGACGGCAGCGACGCCATC
>DATHVS010000029.1:0-4729 GCA_035461195.1 Nocardioidaceae bacterium | reverse complement strand
CACGTTGACGTCCTCGGCAAGATGGGTACCGGACCGACAGCCGACGGTGAGGAGACGGGCATGCCGAGCCCCAAGAGTGTGGACAGCTTCGGTGCCAAGGGCACCCTGGACGTGAACGGGAAGTCCTACGAGATCTACCGGCTGGCGTCGGTGGCAGGTGAGGGGCTCGACGTCGACTCCCTGCCCTACAGCCTCAAGATCCTCCTGGAGAACCTCCTGCGGACCGAGGACGGCGCGAACATCACCGCCGACGACATCCGTGCGCTCGCCGGCTGGGACGCCGACGCCGAGCCCAGCAAGGAGATCCAGTTCACGCCCGCCCGCGTGATCATGCAGGACTTCACCGGCGTGCCTTGCGTGGTCGACCTCGCGACCATGCGCGAGGCGATGGCCGACCTGGGCGGCGACCCGTCGAAGATCAACCCGCTCGCGCCCGCCGAGATGGTCATCGACCACTCCGTGATCGCCGACGTCTTCGGCACGCCGGAGTCGTTCGAGCGCAACGTCGAGATCGAGTACGAGCGCAACCGGGAGCGCTACCAGTTCCTCCGTTGGGGCCAGGGCGCCTTCAACGACTTCAAGGTCGTCCCGCCGGGCACCGGCATCGTCCACCAGGTCAACATCGAGCACCTCGCTCGTGTCGTCTTCGCGCGGGACGACGAGCACGGCAACACCGTCGCCTTCCCCGACACCTGCGTCGGCACCGACTCCCACACCACGATGGTCAACGGCATCGGGGTCGTCGGCTGGGGCGTCGGCGGGATCGAGGCGGAGGCAGCCATGCTCGGCCAGCCCGTCTCGATGCTCATCCCGCGCGTCGTCGGCTTCAAGCTCTCCGGCGAGCTTCCGGAGGGCGCCACCGCCACCGACCTGGTGCTCACGATCACCGAGATGCTGCGCAAGCACGGCGTGGTCGGCAAGTTCGTCGAGTTCTACGGCTCCGGTGTCTCCGCCCTCCCGCTGGCCAACCGCGCCACCATCGGCAACATGTCGCCGGAGTTCGGCTCCACGATCGCGGTCTTCCCGCTCGACGAGGAGACCGTCAAGTACCTCGAGCTCACGGGCCGTTCCCAGGAGGAGCTGGCGCTGGTCGAGGCATACGCCAAGGAGCAGGGCCTCTGGCACGACCCCGACGCCGAGCCGCGGTTCTCCGAGAGGCTCGAGCTGGACCTCGCGACCGTCGTGCCCTCGCTCGCCGGACCCAAGCGTCCACAGGACCGTGTCTCGCTGAGCGAGGCGAAGGACGCCTTCCGAGCCGCACTCGCCGACTACGTGAGTGAGGACGAGACGGGCGGCGAGAGCCGCAGGCCCGGCGTTCCCGGGCATGAGAAGCCCTTCGGCGTGGTGTCGGCGGCCGACGAGGCCTCGGCCGAGTCCTTCCCGGCCAGTGACGCCCCGGCGTACTCCGAGGACCACAACGGCGGCGGCCAGCCGACCGACTGGCACCTCAACAGGGCAGCAGCCGAGGGGCGGCCCTCGAGTCCCGCAGAGGTCGAGCTCGCGGACGGCACGAAGTTCGAGATCGACCACGGCGCCGTGACCATCGCCGCGATCACCTCGTGCACCAACACGTCCAACCCGTCGGTGATGATCGGCGCTGCACTGCTCGCCAAGAAGGCGGTCGAGAAGGGCCTCCAGCGCAAGCCGTGGGTCAAGACCACGCTCGCGCCGGGGTCGAAGGTCGTCTCCGACTACTACGAGAAGGCCAACCTGACGCCGTATCTCGACAAGCTCGGCTTCAACCTCGTCGGCTACGGCTGCACCACCTGCATCGGCAACTCCGGCCCGCTCATCCCTGAGGTGAGCAAGGCGGTGAACGACCACGACCTCGCGGTCGTCTCGGTGCTCTCGGGCAACCGGAACTTCGAGGGCCGGATCAACCCGGACGTCAAGATGAACTACCTGGCCTCGCCGCCGCTGGTCGTGGCCTACGCCCTGGCCGGGTCGATGGACGTCGACCTGTTCAACGACCCGCTGGGCAAGGACCAGGACGGCAACGACGTCTTCCTCAAGGACATCTGGCCCGCACCGGCCGAGGTCGAGGAGGTCATCGGTCAGGCCATCAGCGCCGACATGTTCACCAAGGACTACGCCGACGTCTTCGCCGGTGACGAGCGCTGGCGCTCGCTCGAGACCCCGGAGGGTGACACCTTCGCCTGGGACGAGGACTCCACCTACGTCCGCAAGGCGCCCTACTTCGACGGGATGCCGGACGAGCCGGCGCCGGTCGAGGACATCGAGGGCGCCCGGGTGCTCCTGAAGCTCGGTGACTCGGTCACGACCGACCACATCTCCCCGGCAGGTGCGATCAAGAAGGACTCCCCGGCGGGCAAGTACCTCGCCGAGCACGGCGTGGAGCAGCGGGACTTCAACTCCTACGGCTCTCGTCGAGGCAACCACGAGGTGATGATCCGCGGCACCTTCGCCAACATCCGGCTGCGCAACCAGCTCGCTCCGGGCACCGAGGGTGGCTTCACGCGGGACTTCACCAAGAACGGCGAGGTCACGACGGTCTTCGAGGCCTCGGAGAACTACATCGCCGCCGGCACCCCGCTGGTGGTGCTGGCCGGCAAGGAGTACGGCTCCGGCTCGTCGCGCGACTGGGCCGCCAAGGGCACCGCACTCCTCGGTGTCAGGGCCGTCATCGCGGAGTCCTACGAGCGCATCCACCGGTCGAACCTGATCGGCATGGGCGTGCTGCCGCTGCAGTTCCCCGACGGCGAGAGCGCCGAGTCGCTCGGCCTCACCGGCGAGGAGACCTTCTCGATCACCGGGGTCACCGCGCTCAACGACGGCGAGATCCCGCAGACCGTCAAGGTCAGGGCGGGCGATGTCGAGCTCGACGCCAAGGTGCGCATCGACACCCCGGGCGAGGCGAGCTACTACCGCAACGGCGGGATCATGCAGTACGTCCTCCGTGGCCTGCTGAAGGGCTGACGATTCTCGGAGTCGACGCAGGGGTGGTGGCCGTCCTGGCCACCACCCTTGTGCTCGCCGCCATGGTGCAGGGCCTGGTCGGCCTCGGGCTGGCCCTCGTGGCGGCACCCGTGGTGACCCTGCTCGAGCCGCACCTCATGCCGGAGCTCATGATCTGGCTCGGCCTGATGATGCCGGTGGTGACCCTGCTTCGCGAGCACCACGACATCGACTGGCGCGGTCTCGGCTGGTCACTGCCGACCAGGGTCCTCGGCACAGCGATAGGAGTGTTCCTCGTCGCCTGGTTCCAGCCGGCGGGTCTCGGGATCGCCGTCGGACTGATGGTGTTGGTCGGCGTCGTGCTCACCGTCCGCCTCGTGGAGATCCCCGTCAACGTGCCGACCCTCGCGGGAGCCGGCTTCGTCTCGGGCGTCACCGGGACCGCAACCTCGATCGGCGGTCCGCCGATGGCCATCCTCTACCAGCACCGACCGCCGCACCAGATCCGCTCCACCCTCGGCGTCTTCTTCGTCGTCGGAGCCGCAATGAGCCTGACCGGGCTCGGCATCGCCGGCCAGCTGGACCGGTCGACCTTCCTCCTCGCCGTCACCATGGTGCCGGCTCTCGTCGCCGGGTTCGGCCTCTCCCGGATCGCGAACCGGCGGCTGCCCCGTCACCACATCCGCATCGGGGTCCTGCTCGTCTCGGGCCTGTCCGCGGTCGTCGTCCTGGTGCGGTCACTGTTCATGCTGTGACGACGAGCTGTGAGAGAGTCGTGTCCGCATTCCCTCCGTCACCCGGCACGGCCGCGTAGCGGTCCTCGCCGAGGCGCTGTCCCGGCTGACGCCCAAGCAGCGCACGGTCTTGGTGGTGCGCTGCCGACCTGTCACTCGCTCGGCGACGGGGTCTCGCCGGTCTCGCAGCGCGTCTCGTCCTCGGTCGTCTCGTCCTCGGGCTGTCCCGTGCTGCCGGCCTCCGGGTCGGCGTCCTCGTCCTCAGGGGTGCACTGGTCCGGGGTGGGCGACTCGCTGGGCTTGTCCTCCGAGCTCCCACCACCGGACGGCGGCTCAGGGGACCCCGACGGCGTCGTGGGCGAGGTGGCCGGGTGGGTAGGCGCAGTGGGACTGCCCGGAGCACCCGAAGACCCGGGAGCGGGGCTGTCGCTCGCCGGGGGCCCGGAGGAAGACGCGCTTCCTTCCTGTGTCGTGCTCGGGGCGGTGGACGGTGGCTGGGGGTTCGTCGTCGGACGGGCCCGGGTCGTGGCGGTGACGGGCCCGGCCGACGGTGAGGCCCCGCGCGAGGACACGGACTTCTTGACCGCCTTCGTCATCGCCTGACGCACCTCGACCTTGACCCGGTCCCGGATGCGTGCCGCTGCTGGGGACTTCCCACCGAGCGGGGTCGCATCGAGCCGGGGGCCCTTCAGGACCACCGACGCGGGTTGCGCCATGCCGCTGGAGGTGGAGACGAGGAAGTCACCGGAGCGGTACATCTCCTCATAGGCCAGGACGAGCTCGACGTAGCGACGACCGGCGTCGTAGCCACGCACGGCGGCCCGCATGGCCGCAGGGCCGCTCAGGTCCTCGCCAGGAGCGCAGAGGTAGACCGCGACCGCCAGGGCAGCGTCGTCGATGTCGTGGGGGTTGCGGACCCCGTCGCCGTCACCATCGACGGCCACCACGCGCCACACGGAGGGGTAGAACCTCATCGGTCCGAGACCCCCGAGGGCTCCGTGGGTCGGTGTGGACACACCGTCCTCGCCGAGCCGTTCTCCGTCCGCCCGGCCGTGGTCGGACTCGACCCGGCCGATGGC
>DATHVS010000028.1:0-21173 GCA_035461195.1 Nocardioidaceae bacterium | reverse complement strand
GATCGCCGACGCGCTTGCGCGACACGCCCCCGATGTTCCCGTGATCGAGATCGGGGGCGGGGACACTTCTGTCATGGACCGCGTGGTCGGGGCCGCTGCCGACCTGGCTCAGCCGGGCGACACCGTGCTGCTGGCACCGGGCTGCGCGTCCATGGACATGTTCGCGAACTACGGAGCGCGCGGCGACGCCTTCGCCGAGGCCGTCCGGAGGCGGCGCGGACACTAGGGAGGACGGTCCTCCCCGGCCCCGCGAAGCGGGGTGGAGCACGAGGGGCAGGAGGGCTGGACGTGACGACCGCGACGGGGCAACAGGATCGGCAGGCCACGGCCGCTACCGGCCTGTCCGCCACGCGTCAGTCGGTCGGCAGCGCGCTCGACCGTCCGTTGACCTCCTACTACCTGCTCCTCGGCGCCTCGACGCTGCTGCTGACGATCGGGCTGATGATGGTGCTCAGCGCCTCGAGCGTCTACTCCTACAAGCTCTTCGACAGCAGCTACCGCATCTTCCTCAAGCAGCTGATGTGGGTGGCCCTGGCGCTCCCGGTGGCATTGCTGGCCTCGCGCGTGCCGCACCGCCTGATCCGTGCGGTCGCCTGGCCTGGCCTGGTGGTCTCGACGGTCCTCCTCGCGCTGACCCAGACCGGCATGGGCAAGGAGGTCAACGGCAACACCAACTGGCTCGAGCTCGGTCCGTTCACCATCCAACCCTCGGAGTTCGCCAAGCTCGCCATCATCATCTGGTGCGCCGACCTCTACGCCCGCAAGGACAAGCTCCTCGGTGACTGGAAGCACGCCCTCATCCCGGCAGTGCCGGTGACGGGCCTGATCACCGCCCTGGTGATCGCCGGCGGCGACCTCGGGACGGCACTGGTGCTGTTCGCCATCGTCCTCGGGATGCTCTGGGTGGTGGGCGCACCCGCCCGCCTCTTCGGGATCTCCTTGCTCGTCGTCGCTGCCCTCGCGATGTACCTCGCTGCGACGAGCCAGGAGCGTCTCGCGCGCCTGACCAACTTCGTCGACCCCTTCAAGAACTACGAGGGGGCCGGCTGGCAGGCTGCTCACGGCCTGTTCGCGATGTCGAGCGGCGGGTGGTTCGGCAAGGGCATCTCGGCGAGCCAGCAGAAGTGGGGCAGCCTGCCCGAGGCGCACACCGACTTCATCTTCGCGGTGCTCGGCGAGGAGCTCGGCCTCGCCGGGACGCTGCTCGTCCTCGCGCTCTTCCTCACCATCGCCTACGCCGGCATCCGGGTCGCGCTGCGCACCACGGACCCGTTCGTGCGTTACATGGCCGCCGGCATCACCGTCTGGCTGACCGCTCAGATGATGATCAACATCGGTATGGTGCTCGCGCTCCTGCCGGTCATCGGCATCCCGCTTCCGCTCGTGTCCTACGGTGGTTCCGCACTGCTGCCGTCGCTTGTCGCCCTGGGCCTGCTGATCTCGTTCGCACGCTCTGAGCCCGGCGCGGCCGCGGCGCTCCGCGCACGGCGGCGCCGCAGGCCGGCGGGAGTGACGGCGGGGGGCCGACAGCACGCACGAGGAAAGTAGACACAGCATGCGGATTCTCCTGGCCGGGGGCGGTACGGCGGGCCACACGTCGCCGCTCCTGGCAACGGCCGACGCCCTTCGACGGATCGACCCCTCTGTCGAGGTCACTGCCCTGGGCACCCCCCGCGGTCTCGAGGTACGGGTCGTGCCCGAGGCCGGCTACCCCCTCGAGCTGATCCCACCGGTGCCGCTGCCGCGCAAGCCGTCCGGCGACATGCTCCGGGTGCCGGGCCGGCTCAAGGGCGCGGTCACCGCCGCTCTCGACGTGGTGGACCGGCTCGAGCCCGATGTGGTGGTGGGCTTCGGCGGCTACGTATCGGTGCCCGCCTACCTCGCCGCACGTCGACGCAAGCTACCGATCGTGGTCCACGAGGGCAACGCGCTCCCCGGCATCGCCAACAAGCTCGGCGCCCGGCTCACCACCCACGTCGCCACCAGCTTCCCCGGGACGCCGCTGCGCCACGCGGTCTACACGGGGCTGCCGATCCGCCGAATGATCTCCACGCTCGACCGCGCGGCGATGCGCGAAGAGGCCCGCGCGACCTTCGGCCTCGAGCCCGGCCGGCCGACGCTGCTCGTGACCGGAGGGTCCCAGGGGGCCCGCCGGCTCAACCAGTCGGTGTCCGTGGCCCAGCGGGCCCTCGCCGACGCGGGCGTCCAGGTGCTGCACGTGACAGGCCCCACCCAGGAGGTCGCCGTCTCACCGCGTGAGGGCGATCCGGCGTACGTCGTCGTGCCCTACGTCGACCGCATGGACCTCGCCTACGCGGCGGCGGACGTCGTCGTGTGCCGAGCCGGAGCCAACACCGTCACGGAGACGGCCGCGGTCGGCCTGCCGGCGGTCTTCGTCCCGCTGCCCATCGGCAACGGTGAGCAGGAGCTCAACGCCCGTCCCGTGGTGGAGGCCGGAGGCGGACTCCTCGTGCAGGACGGCGCGTTCACACCCGACTGGGTTGTGGCGAGCCTCCCGTCGCTGCTGACCGACCGGGAGCGGCTCGACACGATGTCCGCCGCCGCCTCGGGCCTGATCCCCAGAGATGCCGACGAGAAGCTCGCCGAGCTGGTCATGGTGGCTGCCCGATGAGGGTCCCGGTCCCCGATGATCTGCTGCCCGCCGACCGCCTCGGCAGGGTCCACTTCGTCGGGATCGGCGGCGCGGGGTTGTCCGGCATCGCCCGGATCATGCTCGCGCGCGGTGTCGCAGTCAGCGGCAGCGACGCCAAGGAGTCCCGCAACCTGGAGGCCCTGCGGGCCCTCGGCGCCCGGTGCCATGTGGGGCACGACCCGGCGCACGTGCACGACGTGGACACGGTCGTGGTGTCCACCGCGGTGCGGGAGGACAACCCCGAGGTGGTGGAGGCGCAGCGCCAGGGTCTGCGGCTGCTGCCGAGGTCGGCGGCGCTCGAGTCGGTGATGCAGGGCCGCCGCGTGGTCGCCGTCGCCGGCACGCACGGCAAGACCACCACGACCTCGTTGCTCACGGTCGCGCTCCAGCACTGCGCGGCCGACCCGTCGTTCGCGATCGGCGGGGAGATAAACGAGTCCGGTGCCAACGCCCACGACGGCAGCGGTGACCTCTTCGTCGCCGAGGCGGACGAGAGCGACGGTGCGTTCCTCGTCTACTCACCGTTCGCCGCCCTGGTCACCAACGTCGAGGCCGACCACCTCGACAACTACGGCACGGAGGAGGCCTACCACGCGGCGTTCTCCGACTTCCTCGACCGCATCGATCCCGCAGGCTTCCTGGTCGCGTGCGTGGACGACGACGGTGCTGCGGCTCTCGCGGACGAGGCACGTGACCGTGGCCTGGCCGTGGTGGGCGTGGGAGAGTCCGCCGAAGCGGACCTGCGGGCGGAGGGAGTCCGGTTCGCGGGGTCGACCTCGACGTTCGAGGTGGTCGACCGCGGCCGACGCCTTGGAGAGATCACGTTACGGATCCCCGGCCGCCACTACGTGCTCGACGCGATGGCCGCCCTGGCGGCGGGCCTACGCCTGGGCTTCGGCTTCGCCGACCTCAAGCGCGGGCTGGAGTCGTTCTCCGGCACCCGTCGTCGCATGGAGCTGAAGGGCGAGGTCGAGGGCATCCGCGTCTACGACAGCTACGCGCACCACCCCAACGAGATCACCGGCGACCTGCAGGCGGCGCGTTCGGTGGCAGGGGAGGGGCGCGTCGTGGTTGCCTTCCAGCCGCACATGGTCTCGCGCACGCGCATCTTCGGCGCGCAGATGGGGGAGGCACTCGGCGCCGCGGACGAGGTGGTGGTGATGGACGTCTACGTCGCACGTGAGGACCCCGAGCCGGGAGTCAACGGCGCCATGGTGGCCTCCCACGTCCCTCTGCCCGCAGGACAGGTCGTCTTCGAGCCCTCCTGGCAGGCGACCCCGGAGCTGCTCGTCGAGCGGGCCCGACCTGGCGACGTGGTCCTCACGCTCGGTGCGGGCGACGTCACCCTGGTCGGTCCAGAAGTCCTGGCGCTTCTCGCCGAGAGAGCCCGTGGTGCCGAGGACTAGCACCCGCGACGCCGAGGCGGCCACCGAGGAGCGCACGGTGCGCATCGCGCGCAAGCGGTTCGCCCGGCGCCAGTGGGCACGCCGGTGGCTGGCCTGGCGCGGCCTGGTCGTGGCACTGGTCGCTCTGGCGCTGCTGGCCGGCGCGGGCTGGCTGGTGTTCTTCTCCACGGTGCTCACCGTCGAGGGTGTCGACGTCGAGGGGGTCGACGTCCTCCGCCCCCAAGAGGTACGCCGGGTCGCGGCGGTCCCGCTGGGGCAGCCCCTGGCGAGGGTCTCCGTCGACGCGATCGAGGCACGGGTGGAAAGCCTCGCGCCGGTGAAGGCGGTCGACGTGTCGCGGTCGTGGCCGGACCGGGTCCGCATCGCGGTCCTCGAGCGGGAGGCCGTGGCGGTCGTGGAGCGCGACGGCGTGGTGCGGGGTCTCGACGACGAAGGGGTGCTGTTCCGGGAGTTCGCCTCGGTGCCCGAGGCCCTGCCCGTCGTACGGATCTCCGCCGCGACGCGAACGGAGGCCCTCGCGGAGGCGGCCCAGGTCGTCGACGCACTGCCTGTGGGCCTCGCGTCCCGGGTCGAGTACCTCGAGGTGAGCACCGTCGACTCGATCTCCCTACGGCTCGGCGACGGGCGCACGATCTTCTGGGGGAGCGCCGCGGAGTCAGACGCCAAGGCAGCGGTGCTCGACGTGCTGCTGGACCAGGAGGCGTCGGTCTACGACGTCAGCGTGCCCGGGCAGCCCACCATCCGGCGATGACCCCCGAGGACCAGCACACTTGTGTGGCCCGGCAGGCGAACAAAGTCGGTGCGTCGTCCGCGTGTCGGGTGTCATCGCCTGACGGGCTCACCTAGTTTGTTCTGCAAGCACGAGGTTGACATAACTATAACCCTCTACTTCAGGGTGAGGGTTGCAGGGACACACCGTCAGCCTCGCGCACTTCCCCGACCGACGAACCCCCGTCTGTCTGCACCAGCAGGCAGCAGAGCAGCGAGAGGCACCCGCCGTGGCAGCACCGCAGAACTACCTGGCCGTCATCAAGGTCGTGGGTATCGGTGGAGGTGGCGTCAACGCCGTCAACCGGATGATCGAGGTCGGGCTCAAGGGCGTCGAGTTCATCGCGATCAACACCGATGCCCAGGCACTCCTCATGAGCGACGCAGACGTCAAGCTCGACATCGGTCGTGAGCTCACACGAGGTCTCGGCGCCGGCGCCAACCCCGAGGTGGGCGCCAAGGCGGCGGAGGACCACGCCGAGGAGGTCGAGGAGGTGCTCAAGGGCGCCGACATGGTCTTCGTCACCGCCGGCGAGGGAGGCGGCACCGGCACCGGCGGCGCCCCCGTCGTCGCCCGCATCGCGCGCTCGTTGGGCGCCCTGACGATCGGTGTGGTGACCCGACCGTTCGCGTTCGAGGGCCGCCGGCGCGCGAACTCCGCAGAGGAGGGGATCTCGCAGCTGCGCGAGGAGGTCGACACCCTCATCGTGATCCCCAACGACCGGCTCCTGTCGATCAGCGACCGCAACGTCAGCGTGCTCGATGCCTTCAAGCAGGCCGACCAGGTGCTGCTGCAGGGTGTCTCGGGCATCACCGACCTGATCACCACTCCCGGCCTGATCAACCTCGACTTCGCCGACGTGAAGTCGGTCATGGCCAACGCCGGGTCCGCGCTGATGGGCATCGGGTCCGCCCGCGGCGAGGACCGTTCCGTCGCGGCCGCGGAGATGGCGGTCTCCAGCCCGCTGCTCGAAGCCTCCATCGACGGCGCCCACGGCGTCCTGCTCTCCATCGCGGGCGGCTCGGACCTGGGGCTGTTCGAGATCAACGAGGCCGCCGCGCTGGTCGCGGAGTCTGCGCACGCGGAGGCCAACATCATCTTCGGTGCGACCATCGACGACGCTCTCGGCGACGAGGTCCGGGTGACCGTGATCGCCGCGGGCTTCGACGGCGGGATGCCCAAGCGCCGAGACAACGGCACGGTGCTCCGCCGCGAGCCCGCCCAGCAGCAGACCCAGGCCGAGACCCGTGCCGCCGCCCAGGCGGTCGCCTCCCAGCGGCCGACACCCTCCCAGGGACAGAGCCCCGCTCCGCAGCGGCAGACGGCACCGGTCGGTCAGCAGCAGTCCGCCCAGCAAGCTGGTCAGCAGCAGGCTGGTCAGCAGGGCCAGTCGTCACAGCCCGGCGGGGGCTACACCTCCTACCAGCAGTCCGATCAGCAGCGTCCTGCCCCGGCGGCTCAGCAGAACCAGCAGCAGCGACCTGCGCCGTCGCAGCAGCAGAACCAGCAGCCTCGCCAGGCGCCGCAGCAGCCCTCCCAGCCGCCGCGTCCCCAGCGCCAGGTCCAGTTCGACGACGACGACCTCGACATCCCCGAGTTCCTCAAGTAGTCGCCGGAGCCCGCCGGCTGTGTTTGTGTTCCAGGAGACCCGCGGAACGGTCGAGGTCGCGTTCACGGACCGTCACCGGGGAGTCGGTGGCGGTCCGCACGCGTCGCTGGACCTCGCCGAGCCCAAGCCGGGCGACGATCCGGCAGCCGCGGGCCGTCTCGAGAAGAACCTCGACGCCGTCGCCGACGCGCTGGCCCGGGGCGGAGAGCCACCGCTCATGTTCCGGATGCGACAGGTCCACGGCGCCGAGGTGCGCACCGTGGACCGGGAGGACCTCGGGGGGCGACAGGCCGACCCGCCTGAGGCGGACGGGCTCGTCACGACCCGGCCGGGTGTCGCGCTGCTCGTGAGGGCGGCCGACTGCGTGCCGGTCCTCCTTGCCGACTCCGAGCGCGCAGTCGTCGGGGCGGCCCATGCCGGGCGCAAGGGCCTCGTCGCCGGTGTCGTCCCTGCGACGGTGGCCCGGATGCGGGAGCTCGGCGCCGTCGACATCGTCGCCTGGGTGGGGCCGCACGTGTGCGGCAGCTGCTACGAGGTACCCGCCTTGATGCGCGACGAGGTGGCCGCGGTCGTGCCCGAGGCGTTCGCCGAGACCTCTTGGGGCACTCCGGCGATCGACGTAGGGGCGGGGATCCTCGCCCAGCTGAAGGACGGCGGCCTCGAGGTCGTCGACGCCTCACGCTGCACGGTCGAGGACGAGGCTCTCTACTCCTTCCGACGACAGGGCGCCGCCGCGGGGCGTCTCGGCGCCCTGGTGTGGGTGCGGCCATGACCTCGACCCCGACCAGGCGCGACGAGGTCGCCCAGGGCCTCGCGGCCGTCCGCGAGCGGATCGCCACGGCGTGCAAGTCGTGCGGTCGCGACCCGGACGAGGTCACGCTCACCGTGGTCACCAAGTTCTTCCCTGCCTCCGACGTTCGCCTGCTCGCCGACCTCGGGGTCACCGACGTGGGGGAGAACCGCCACCAGGAGGCCGAGTCTAAGGCGCGTGAGTGTGCCGAGCTCGGGCTGCGCTGGCACTTCATCGGCGGGCTGCAGAGCAACAAGGCCGCGGCCGTGGCGGCGTACGCCGACGTGGTCGAGTCCGTCGACCGGCCCAAGCTTCTCAAGGGGCTGTCCAAGGGGGCGCTGGAGCGCGGTGCCGTCCTCGACTGCCTGGTCCAGGTCAGCCTCGACCCGCCCGGCGCAGGCGAAGGACGCTCCGGGGCGCTTCCGGCCGACGTGCCGGCCCTTGCCGAGCGGATCGCCGGGACCGAGGGGCTGCGGCTGCGCGGCGTCATGGCCGTCGCGCCGCTGGGTGAGGAACCCTCCGCGGCCTTCGCCATGCTGGCGGAGACAGCCGCGCAGGTAAGCCTTGTCGACCCGTCCGCAACGTGGGTCTCGGCGGGGATGAGCGGTGATCTGGAGGAGGCGATCAGGGCCGGTGCGACACACGTTCGTGTAGGCAGCGCGGTGCTCGGTAGGCGGCCCGAAATCAAGTAGTGTCGAGCAAGCAGCAGCGTCCTACCCGAGGGCGCGGACGTACCGGAGGACTGAGTTCATGAGCGGCGCGATGCGCAAGATGGGTGTTTACCTGGGCCTGCTCGAGGACAGCGACCGATTCGAGGGCGACTACGGTCACAGCGAGTACGACGAGCGCCCACAGCCGGCTCGCGGGCCCGAGCCCGACAACGTCGAGGCAGGCCGTCCCACCCCGGTGGCGAGCCTCGCCGAGCGTCGTCGGCCGACTGCGGTGGTGGCCGAGCTGTCACGGATCACCACGCTCCACCCCCGCACCTACAACGAGGCACGCACGATCGGCGAGAACTTCCGCGAGGGCGTTCCCGTGATCATGAACCTCTCCGAGATGGACGACTCCGACGCCAAGCGTCTCGTCGACTTCGCTGCCGGTCTCGTCTTCGCCGTGCGGGGCACGATCGAGCGGGTGACCGCGAAGGTGTTCCTGCTCTCCCCGCCGAACGTCTCGGTCGCCGCTGAGGACAAGCAGCGGATCGCCGAGGGCGGCTTCTTCAACCAGAGCTAGACTCCCACCCCGTGGTTAGTGCTGTCGCCTCGATCATCTACCTGGTCCTGTGGCTGTTCCTCGCGCTGCTGTTCATCCGGTTCATCGTCGACTGGGTCCAGGTGTTCGCCCGCTCGTGGTCGCCGAGCGGCCCTATTCTCGTGGTACTGGAGATCGTCTACACGATCACCGACCCGCCGATCCTGTTCTTCCGGCGGTTCATCCCGCCGCTCAGGCTGGGCAGCGTCGCGCTCGACTTGAGCTTCATGATCGTCCTGGTGATCTGCTACCTGCTCCTGATCGTTGTCGGGAGCTTCATGTGAGTCCACCCCGAGCAGAAGGAGACCACCGCCACATTCCCGCAGGGAGCGCCGAAACTTCCGGCATCCCCGTTACGCCCCCGCCCCGCTTTCGGAGTACGGTGGGCGTGACAAGCGACCGAGAGGCCGCACGTTAACTGATGACTACGACATTAAGGGTGAGGTCATGCCGCTGACGCCTGAGGACGTGAGCAACAAGCGCTTTACTCCGGTTCGTCTCCGTGAGGGCTACGACATGGGGGAGGTCGACCAGTTCCTCGACGAGGTGGAGGCCGAGCTTGCTCGACTCACGCGTGAGAACGACGACCTGCGCTCGAAGCTGGCAGCTGCCCAAACCGCGGGCGGTGCAGCCCCGGCGCCGATGAAGGCCCCCGAGCCGGAGAAGATCCCCGAGAAGCCCGCGCCTGCCCCGGCGCCGGTCGCTGCGGCAGCGCCGGTCGAGGAGATCAAGGTGACCACGGTCGCCGACGCCTCGAGCGCCGCTGCCCGCCTGCTCGAGATCGCGACCCGCAACGCCGACGAGCTCGTCGCCGAGGCCAAGGACCAGGCCGACCGGATCATCGGCGAGGCCCGGACGAAGGCCGAGCGTCTCGAGTCCGAGGCGAAGGCCAAGTCCGACCGCCTCGAGTCCGACGCCCGGACCCGTTCGCAGATGCTCGACTCCGAGACCGAGGAGCGCCGACGCCAGCTCTTCGGCGGGCTCGAGAAGGAGAAGGAGAAGCTCAACGCGGAGGTCGAGAACCTCCGGTCCTTCGAGCGCGAGTACCGCAGCCGCCTGCGCAGCTACTTCGAGCAGCAGCTGGCTGCGCTCGACGGCAGCGGTGAGGGCGGCACGCTGAGCTCGAGCGACCACGCCCCGAAGCGTCTGAAGTCGCTTCTCGGCGAGGAGGAGTCGAAGACCCAGCACGGCTGAGCTCGACTCACCGGACGAAACGAGGCCGGCCCCCCGAGCGGGGGCCGGCCTCGTCGTACGTCGGGCGCGTCAGACCCGGGCGACGGAGAAGGTCAGGCCGAGGTCATCGTCGTGGACGACGGTGGCGGTGGGCGCCCCGTCGGGTCCGACCGCCTCGACTCGCTCCACCTGGGCGGCGGTGTCCCCCGGCGGGGCCACCTCCCCCTCGTGCATCTCGACCGCGAGAACCTCCCCCGCGACGAGCGGACCGTTCTCCCGCAGCGCCGCCGCGGTCTCGCCCTGCGCCTGCCAGACGAGGGCGATGCGGTCGCTCACGTCGAAGCCACTGTTCTTGCGGGCCTCCTGGACGAGGCGGACCACCTCGCGGGCGATCCCCGCACGGACCAGCTCGGGGGTGAGCTCGAGGTCGAGTGCGACGGTCTCGCCCTGCTCGTTGACAACGGACCAGCCTTCGCGTGGACGTTCGGAGACGATCACCTCCTCGGGCAGCACCTCCACGTCCGCGCCGTCGACGGAGACGATCGCTCGCCCGTCCGTGTCGAGGGCGCGCGCGAGGGAGGCCGCATCGGCGTCGGCGATCGCTTGGGCCACCCGAGGCGTCTGCTTGGCGAACCGCTTCCCGAGCGCGCGGAAGTTGCCTTTCGCGGAGTGGTCGACGAGGTCGGCTCCGGCAGAGGACAGCGGCTCGAGAACACCCACGTTGAGCTCGTCGGCGACCTCGGCGCGCAGCTCCTCGGAGAGCGCCGTCCACGCCGCGGTGCCGACCAGCGCACGCCGCAGCGGCTGGCGGGTGCGGACCCTGGCGTCGGCGCGCGCCGCCCTGCCGAGCTCCACCAGACGGCGAGCGAGCGCGACGGCCGCGGAGAGCCCCTCGTCGACCTGGGCCTCCTCGAAGTCCGGCCACGCCGCCAGGTGCACCGACTCCGGAGCGTCGGCAACGGTCGGGCGTACGACGTCCTGCCACACCCTCTCGGTGATGAACGGGGTGAGTGGCGCCATCAGCTTCGTCAGGGTCTCCAGAGTGCTGTGCAGGGTGGCCAGTGCGGCCGGTTCCCCGTCCCAGAAGCGCCGCCGCGAACGCCGGACGTACCAGTTAGACAGGTCGTCGACGAACTGCGCGACGAGGTTGCCTGCGCGTTGGGTGTCGAAGTTCTCCAGCGCGGCGGTCACGTCACGCACCAGGCGCGCGGACTCGGCGTGCAACCAGCGGTCGAGCACCGGACGCTCCTCGACCGGTGGCGCGTCGCCGGCGTCCGGGGACCAGGAGGCCGTCCGCGCATACAGCACGTGGAAGGCGACGGTGTTCCAGTAGGTGAGCAGGACCTTGCGGACCGTCTCCTGGATGGAGGCGTGCCCCACTCGGCGGGCCGACCAGGGCGACCCCGCGGCGGCCATGAACCACCGGACCGCGTCGGCACCGTGCTGCTCCATGAGCGGCATCGGCTCCAGGATGTTGCCGAGGTGCTTGGACATCTTGCGGCCGTCCTCGGCGAGGATGTGGCCCAGGCACAGGACGTTGCGGTAGGACGACTGGTCGAACACGACCGTGCCGATCGCCATCAGGGTGTAGAACCAGCCCCGCGTCTGGTCGATCGCCTCGCAGATGAAGTCGGCGGGGTAGGCGTTCTCGAACCTCTCCTTCGACCCTTCCACGTGGGGGTAGCCCCACTGGGCGAACGGCATGGACCCGCTGTCGAACCAGGCGTCGATGACCTCGGGCACACGACGTGCCTCGGCCCCGCACTCGGGGCAGGCGAAGGTGACCGCGTCGACGTAGGGACGGTGTGGGTCGAGGTCCGACTGGTCGGTTCCAGTGAGGTCTGAGAGGTGGGCCAGCGACTCCACGCAGGTCTGGTGACCCTCGGCGCAGCGCCAGATCGGCAGCGGGGTGCCCCAGTACCTGCTGCGGGAAAGCGCCCAGTCGATGTTGTTGTTCAGCCAGTCGCCGTAGCGGCCCCACTTGATCGTCTCCGGGTACCAGGTCGTCTGCTCGTTCTCGCGCAGGAGCGCGTCCTTGACGGCGGTGGTTCGGACGTACCACGACGGCTGGGCGTAGTAGAGCAGTGCCGTGTGGCACCGCCAGCAGTGCGGATAGGTGTGCTCGTAGGCCAGGTGCCGGAAGAGCCTGCCCCGCGAGTCGAGGTCCTTGACCAGGTCGGTGTCGGCGTGCTTGAAGAACTGGCCGCCGACGAGGGGCACGGTGTCCTCGAAGTGGCCGTCGGCACGCACCGGGTTGACCACCGGCAGCCCGTAGGCCTTGCACACGAGCATGTCGTCCTCGCCGAAGGCGGGGGACTGGTGCACGAGACCGGTGCCGTCGTCGGTGGTGACGTAGTCCGCGAGGACGACGTAGTGGGCGGGCTCGGTGAAGGCGACGAGGTCGAAGGGCCGCTCGTAGGTCCACCTCTCCATCGAGGAGCCGGGCACGGTCGCCTCCACCCTCCAGCCCTCACCCAGCACCTGGTCGAAGAGCGGCTCGGCGACGACCAGGGACTCCGTGCCGTCGGTCGCCACGACGTAGTCGACCTCGGGGTGGACCGCGACGGCGGTGTTCGACACGAGGGTCCAGGGGGTCGTCGTCCACACCAGGAGGGCGGCGCGGCCGGCGTACTCACCCGACGTCAGTGGGAACCGGACGTACACCGACGGGTCGGTGACGGTCTCGTAGCCCTGGGCGAGCTCGTGGTCGGAGAGCCCCGTCCCACATCGCGGGCAGTACGGCGCGACCCGGTAGTCCTCGACGAGCAGTCCCAAGTCGTGGATCCGCTTCAGCGCCCACCAGACCGACTGGATGTAACCCGGCGTCATGGTGACGTAAGGGTCCTCGTTGTCGACCCAGAACCCCATCCGGTCCGACATCTCCTCGAACGCGTCGACGTGGCGCAGCACCGACTCACGGCACTTGGCGTTGAACTCCGCTACGCCGTAGGCCTCGATGTCACCCTTGCCGGAGAATCCGAGCTCCTTCTCGACGGCGAGCTCGACGGGCAGGCCGTGGCAGTCCCAGCCTGCCTTCCGCTCCACGTGGAAGCCCTGCATCGTCTTGAAGCGGGGGAAGACGTCCTTGAAAACCCGAGCCTCGACGTGATGCGTGCCCGGCAGGCCGTTCGCGGTGGGTGGGCCTTCGTAGAAGGTCCAGCGCGGCTGCTCTGCGGTGGCGTCGAGAGACTTCGCGAAGATCCTGTTGTCGTGCCAGAACGCGAGCACGTCGTGCTCGAGCGCGGGCAGATCCACTTGGGGCGGGACCGGGTTGTACTCGTTCATCGGATGTCTCCCCTTCACCAACGTCTCACTGGCTGAAGGGACGACCCCGGTCACCGGACCGGGCCCGCGGTACCACCCTCCTTGGCCGTCTCGCCGCATCGCCGTAGACGACCCTCTCGTAGGCCACCGCTGCCGGGTCTACCCGCCTGGTCGAGGCGCTCTTCCGGCGGCTCCGGGTGATCTTCACCACTGCCGACACCCCCGGGCTCGCACCGTCCCCGGGTCGCTCCTGGCCGTACAGGGGCTACTCGTCCCATCCACGCCTTGCGGTGCGGCCAAGTCTGCCAGACAGCGTGTGAGAGACACACATCGGTTTTGTGCCGCATTTGTTTGAAGAGCCCGCGGGGAAGGCATATCCTCGCCGCACGCGTGTGGCTATCGCCACACAACCGGCTGAATAGGGGGCCCTGCGGCTATGGCACGTTCCACCGCGAAGAAGCTCGCAGGCAAGACGGCGGCAGCCGCCAAACGGGTCACGTCCACCGTGAGCCGCAAGTCTGCCAGAGGCGGCGGCGCCACGACGACCCCGGCGGCTGCCTCCTCCTCGTCGTCGACCACCAAGAAGGCCCCGTCCAAGAAGAAGGCTACGGAGAAGGCTCCCGCGAAGAAGGCCCCCGCCACCAGGTCGAGCGCCAAGAAGGCGCCGGCTGCGAAGAGCGCGGCCAAGAAGGCGCCGGCTGCGAAGAGCGCGGCCAAGAAGGCGCCGGCTGCGAAGAGCACGGCCAAGAAGGCGCCGGCTGCGAAGAGCACAGCCGGCTCGGCCGGCACGAAGAAGACGGCCGTGAAGAAGACCGCGGCCTCCACGGCGAGCAAGGTGGGGTCGACAAGGGCCGCTGCCACGAAGAGCTCGTCAACCAAAGCGGCCGGCAGGTCCGCCGCGTCCCCACGGAAGGCCCCGGTGAAGAAGATGGCTGCTCCGAAGAAGACTGCCGACAGGTTGGCGGTGAAGTCCGACGAGAAGCCGTGGACCGCCAAAGAGCTCGGTGAGGTGCGCGACGAGCTCAACGCCGATCGCGATCGGCTCCGCTCGGAGCTCAACCTGGCGGAGGAGGAGCTCGCCGACCTCATGCGTGACGCCGGCGACGGCGCGGGCAACGACCAGGCCGACGTCGGGTCCACCACCTTCGAGCGCGACCACGAGATGAGCCTTGCGAACAACGCGCGCGAGATGCTCGCCCAGACCGAGCACGCGCTCGAGCGCATCGACGACGGCACCTACGGCGTGTGCGAGAGCTGTGGCCAGCCGATCGGGAAGATGCGGTTGATGGCCTTCCCGCGTGCCACACTGTGCCTGTCATGCAAACAGCGCGAGGAGCGTCGCTGAAGCCCAGCGACGACACGGCACCCGATCCGGCCCGCCGACCGAGTGGTCGGCACCTGTGGTTGTTCGCGACCATCGCGTCGGTCGCGTACGCCGTCGACGTGGTCACCAAGGTCCTCGCCGTCGAGCACCTGACCGGTGAGCCCCGGGTCCCGGTGGTGGGTGACCTTCTCTCGTTGTACCTCACGTACAACTCCGGCGCGGCCTTCAGCTTCCTGACCGGCCACACCGAGGTGCTCGCGGTGGTGGCCATCGTGGCCACCGTGGTGGTGCTCTGGCTGGCCCGTCGCCTGCGCAGCACGGGCTGGGCGATAGCTCTCGGGTTCCTCCTGGGCGGGGTCGCCGGCAACCTCACCGACCGGCTGGTCCGGGAGCCGGGCTTCATGCGCGGTCATGTCGTCGACTTCCTGATGCTGCCGAACTTCCCGGTCTTCAACGTGGCCGACATCTGCATCAACGTCGCCGCGGCGACGATCATCCTCCAGGCGATCCGGGGTGTCGGCATCGACGGCACACGCCACGATGAGTCCTCCGACGAGCGGTCCGGCGATGCCGGAGAGGCTCCGGCTCCGTGAGCTCGTTCCTCGAGCCGAGCGGGGGGTCGGAGTACCGACGTCTGACCGTGCCCGACAGTCTGGCCGGTGAGCGGCTCGACGCGGCGATGGCGAGGATGTTCGGGTTCTCCCGCAGCCGGGCGGCCGAGCTGATCATGGCGGGCAACGTCACGCTCGACGGCGAGCAGGCTGCGAAGTCCGACAGGGTGCACCCCGGGACCGACCTCGAGGTGGAGATCCCGGCCGTGGTGGACCCGATCGCCGTGGTGCCGGAGACCGTCGAGGGGATCTCGATCATCCACGTCGACGACGCGATCGTGGTCATCGACAAGCCCGTCGGGGTCGCTGTGCACCCCAGCCCCGGCTGGACCGGTCCGACGGTGGTGGGCCACCTCGCCGGCGCCGGGTTCCAGATCGCCACCAGTGGCGCGGCGGAGCGCCAGGGCATCGTGCAACGCCTCGACGTCGGTACGTCGGGGGTGATGGTGATCACCAAGAGCGAGCACAGCTACTCGGTCCTGAAGAACGCCTTCCGGCAGCGCACGGTCGACAAGGTCTACCACGCACTCGTGCAGGGCCACCCCGACCCGCTCAAGGGCACGGTGGACGCGCCGATCGGGCGGCACCCGAAGCAAGACTACAAGTTCGCCGTGATGGCCGGGGGGCGCGACAGCGTCACCCACTACGAGACGCTGGAGGCACATCGCTTCGCCAGCCTTCTCGAGATCCATCTCGAGACCGGCCGGACCCACCAGATCCGGGTACACATGTCGGCGCTCAAGCACCCGTGCGTCGGCGACATCACCTACGGGGCGGACCCCGTGCTCGCCAGGCGGCTCGGTCTCGAGCGGCAGTGGCTGCACGCGGTGCGCCTCGGCTTCGAGCATCCGGAGACCGGGGAGTACGTCGAGTACGAGTCCCCCTACCCGGAGGACCTCCAGCACGCCTTGGACGTCATCCGTGACGAGGTCTGAGCAGCCGGCCGAGCTCGTGGTGCGACCTGCCCGCCCCGAAGACATCGACGGGGTCGCCGCGATGTTCAGCGCGAGCCGCCGCGCCGCCGTACCCTCCATGCCTCCTCCGGTGCACACGGTGGCCGAGGACCGGGCGTGGCTCGCCGATCAGCTCGCCGGGGAGCGTGAGGCATGGCTCGCCGAGCAGGACGGACAGGTCGTGGGTCTGCTGCTGCTCGAGGCCGACAGCCTGCACTCGTTGTACGTCGATCCGGGGCACCAGGGGGAGGGGATCGGGTCGGTGCTCGTGGACCTCGCCAAGACCCTACGTCCACGGGGTCTCGAGCTGTGGGTCTTCCAGAGCAACGAGGGAGCCCGCCGGCTCTACGCCAGGCACGGGTTCGTCGAGGTCGAGGAGACCGACGGCCGGGGCAACGACGAGGGCGCCCCCGACGTCCGCATGCAGTGGCGGCCCGCCGCGGAGGACAGCGTGGCGGCGCTGCGCCGCCGCATCGACGCGGTGGACGACCGGCTGGCGAGGCTGCTCGACGAGCGGGCGGTGCTCACGGCACGGATCCAGGTGCACAAGGCCACGCCGGGGCAGCGGGGGAGGGACGCGGCCCGGGAGCGCGAGATCGTCACGCGGATGGCCGAGCGCGCCCCGCACCTCGGCCGGGAGCGGCTCGGGCGCATCATGCACGTGATCATCACCGAGAGCCTGGACGCGGCGGAGCCTACCGACGAGGGTTGAGGGCCAGGCAGGGTCCGCGGCCGATAGCGTCGGTGGCGTAGTGCGTCCGTGCGAGGAGGAGCCCATGCCGACACCACCGTTGCCCGACCCGGTCCGCGACTTGCTGGCCAAGCCGAACCCGGCGGTGATCACGACGCTCGGGGCGGCAGGACAGCCGGTCTCCGTAGCTACCTGGTACCTGCTCGACGGGGACCGGATCCTGGTCAACATGGACGAGGGGCGCAGACGGCTGGCCCACCTGCGTAGGGACCCGCGGGTCTCGCTGACCGCCCTCGACGAGGCCGGCTGGTACACCCACGTGAGCGTGCAGGGCAGGGTCGTGGAGATGCGCGAGGACGCGGGCCTGGCCGACATCGACCGCCTCGCCGTCCACTACACGGGACGGCCCTACCGCAACCGTGACCGCGGCCGGGTCAGCGCCTGGATCGAGGTCGACCGGTGGCACGGGTGGGGCGCGGCCGGTACGGACTGACCGTCCCCGGGCACGGGTGGAGGGGCCCGGCCACGCCCGGCGCGTGAAGTGTCGGTGCGGTGTGGTCTCATCTTCGTGCCGAGGAGCATGTCCTCCCACGCCGGGGCGGGGCCGTGTCGTAGGCTGACGGCCTTCCCCACGCTGTGTGAGGCCGTGCCCGTCGCGCGGCAGACATCGGCGTGCCAGCACGAGCTCAGAGGAGTGAGAGGACTTCATGGCCACTGGGTCCGGAGGGAATGACTCCTTCGTGCACCTCCACGTGCACACCGAGTACTCCATGCTCGACGGAGCCGCCCGGCTGGGAGCCCTCACGGAGCGGGTCGCCGAGCTCGGGATGCCCGCGGTGGCGATGACCGACCACGGCAACCTCTTCGGGGCCTACGAGTTCTACAAGTTGGCCAAGGCCGCCGGGGTCAAGCCGATCATCGGCATCGAGGCCTACTTCACCCCCAACATCTCGCGCTTCGACCGCAAGGGCGTCAACTTCTACGACGGCGGGTCCGACGACGTCTCCGCACGCGGGGCCTACACCCACATGACCCTGCTCTCGGAGAGCACCGAGGGCATGCACAACCTCTTCCGGCTCTCCACCGGCTCCTGGCGCGACGGGTTCTTCAAGCAGCCGCGGATGGACCGCGAGCTGCTCGCCCAGCACAGCAAGGGCATCATCGGCACCACCGGGTGCCCCTCCGGGGAGGTGCAGGTCCACCTCCGCTACGGCAACTACGACGCGGCTCGCAAGGCGGCCGGTGACTTCCAGGACATCCTCGGTCGCGAGAACTACTTCCTGGAGCTGATGGACCACGGCCTCGACATCGAGAACCGAGTCCGCGACGGCCTCCTGCGGCTGGCCCAGGACCTGCGCATCCCGCTGCTGGCCACCAACGACTCCCACTACGTCAGCCGTGAGGACGCCAAGTCCCAGGAGCACCTGCTGTGCATCAACTCCGGCAGCACGATGGACATCCCCGCCGGCGACGGCCCGGGGCAGCGCTTCGCGTTCAGCGGTGACGGCTACTACATCAAGTCCGCCGAGGAGATGCGGGCTCTGTGGGTCGACAAGTACGACCTCCGGGCGGCCTGCGACAACACCCTCCTTGTCGCCGAGCGCTGCGACGTCTCCTTCACCGAGGGCACCGGCACGTTCATGCCGCGCTTCCCCTGCCCGCCCGGGGAGAACGAGGACTCCTGGATGATCAAGGAGGTCGAGAAGGGTCTGCACTTCCGCTACCCCGGCGGAATCTCCGACGAGGTGCGCAAGCAGGCCGACTACGAGATCGGCGTCATCACCCAGATGGGGTTCTCCGGCTACTTCCTCGTCGTCGCGGACTTCATCAACTGGGCGAAGAACAACGGCATCCGGGTCGGGCCCGGGCGCGGTTCCGGTGCCGGCTCGATGGTGGCCTACGCGATGCGGATCACCGACCTCGACCCGCTCCAGCACGGCCTGATCTTCGAGCGGTTCCTCAACCCCGATCGGGTCTCCATGCCCGACTTCGACATCGACTTCGACGAGCGTCGACGCGGTGAGGTCATCAAGTACGTCACCGAGAAGTACGGCGACGACCGGGTGTCCTACATCGTCACCTACGGCACCATCAAGGCGAAGCAGGCGGTGAAGGACTCCTCGCGGATCCTCGGCTACCCCTTCGCGATGGGCGACCGGATCACCAAGGCCATGCCGGCCGCCGTCATGGGCAAGGACGTCCCGCTCAAGGAGATCTTCGACTCCCAGCACAAGAGGTTCGGAGAGGGCGGGGAGTTCCGCGCGCTCTACGAGAGCGACAACGACGTCAAGCGCGTCGTCGACACGGCTATCGGCATCGAGGGCCTCAAGCGGCAGTGGGGTGTCCACGCGGCGGGCGTGATCATGTCGAGCGAGCCGCTGATCGACGTCATCCCGCTTCTCAAGCGGCCCTCCGACGGCGCCATGATCACGCAGTTCGACTACCCGACCTGCGAGACGCTCGGCCTCATCAAGATGGACTTCCTGGGGCTGCGCAACCTCACCGTCCTCGACGACGCGGTCAAGAACATCGAGGCCAACCGCGGTGAGCAGGTCGTGCTCGAGGAGCTCGAGCTGACCGACGAGGCGACCTACCGGCTCCTCCAGCGCGGCGACACCCTCGGGGTCTTCCAGCTCGACGGCGGCCCGATGCGTGCACTCCTGCGCAGCATGCGCCCCGACACCTTCGAGGACATCTCCGCGGTCGGCGCGCTCTACCGGCCCGGTCCGATGGGTGCGGACTCCCACAACAAGTACGCCCGCCGCAAGACCGGCCGCGAAGAGGTCGTCCCGATCCACTCCGAGCTGGCTGAGCCGCTCAAGGAGATCCTCGGTGAGACCTACGGCCTGATCGTCTACCAGGAGCAGGTCATGGCGATCGCCCAGCAGCTCGCGGGCTATTCGCTAGGACAAGCCGACCTGCTCCGCCGCGCCATGGGCAAGAAGAAGAAAGCGGAGCTGGACAAGCAGTTCGCCGCCTTCTCCGCCGGCATGCAGGAGCGCGGCTACTCCATGGACGCCGTGCAGACGCTGTGGGACATCCTGCTGCCGTTCTCCGACTACGCCTTCAACAAGGCCCACTCCGCGGCCTACGGTGTGGTGTCGTACTGGACGGCCTACCTCAAGGCCAACTACCCCGCCGAGTACATGGCGGCACTACTGACGTCGGTCAAGGACGACAAGGACAAGTCGGCGATCTACCTCAACGAGTGCCGCCGGATGAAGATCCAGGTGCTTCCGCCGGACGTCAACGAGTCCGCCTCGAACTTCACCCCGGTCGGTCGCGACATCCGTTTCGGGCTCTCGGCGATCCGCAACGTCGGCGGCAACGTCGTCGACGGGATCGTCGCTGCTCGCGAGGAGAAGGGCCGCTTCCTCGACTTCAACGACTTCATGGAGAAGGTCCCCGCCCACGTCTGCAACAAGCGGGTCGTGGAGTCCCTGGCCAAGGCCGGCGCCTTCGACGATATGAAGCACAGGAGAAGGGCCCTCGTGGCGGTCCACGAGGAGGCCGTCGACCGCTACGCCACCATCAAGCGTGACTCCGGCGGTGGCCAGGACTCGCTGTTCGACGACCTCGACGCGGGCTCGGAGGCAGCCTTCGACATGGCGGTCACCATCCCCGAGATCGACGAGTGGGACAAGACGACGCTCCTCGGCCATGAGCGCGAGATGCTCGGGCTCTACGTCTCGGACCACCCCCTGATGGGTCTCGAGCACATCCTCGCCAACGGCAGTGACTGCACCGTCGGGCAGCTCCTGGTCGACGAGGACCGGCCCGACGGCTCGACGGTGACCGTCTGCGGCCTGATCACCTCGGTGCAGCGCAAGATCACCAAACGTGGTGACGCCTGGGCGATGGTCACGCTGGAGGACCTCGAAGGTGGCATCGACGTGCTCCTCTTCCCGAGTGCCTACCAGCTGGCCGCCACGCTCCTCAACGAGGACGCGATCGTCACGGTCAAGGGCCGGCTGAGCCGCAGCAAGGACCAGCCCGAGCTGCACGGCCAGGAGGTCAGCCTTCCCGACCTCTCCGACGGGCCGACCGGTCCGGTGCTGATCACGCTGCCGTCGACCCGCTGCACCCCGCCGGTCGTGGAGCAGCTCAAGGACGTCCTGAGGGCGCACCCGGGGGTCACCGAGGTCCGCCTGCGGCTGATGAGCAAGACCCAGACCACCGTCATGCGCCTCGACGACAGGCTCCGGGTGAACCCCTCCCAGGCGCTGTTCGCCGACCTGAAGGCCCTGCTCGGGCCCGGCTGCCTGGCGGGGCCGTGAGCCGGCGCCTCGGGCGAGGGGCAGCAGCAGACGCCGTCGCGGTCCTGGGGACGTTCCTGGTCGTAGGTCTGCTCTGCGGCCTCCTGTGGTGGCTCCTGGTCGAACCCGCTGAGTACACCGGTGGCCCGGGCGGCGGCCTGACGATGAACGAGCTCGAGCTGTCGCAGCGCTTCAACGCCGACGGCTGGTACTCCGTGATCGCACTCGTCGTCGGGTTCTTCAGCGGCCTGGCGCTGATCTGGTGGCGCTCGCGGAACCTCCTGCTGACCACGCTCCTCCTGCTGCCCGGGGCCGGCGTCGCCGCACTCGCGATGGCGCGGGTCGGTGGTGCCCTCGGGCCCGAGGAGCCCGACGTGGCCTCACTGGCGGCGCAGCAGGGGGAGTCGGTCCCGGTCGAGCTGA
>DATHVS010000027.1:0-18576 GCA_035461195.1 Nocardioidaceae bacterium | reverse complement strand
CGTGGAGAGCGACGCGGCGGGCCAGCTGATGTTCTACGGGCCCGGTGCGGGTGGGGCGCCCACGGCGAGCGCGGTGCTCGGCGACCTGGTGACCGTGGCCCGCAACAGGCTGAACGACGTCCGCGGGGTGGGCGAGTCGGCCTACGCCCAGTGCGAGGTGCTGCCGATGGGGAGCACCCGGACGCGCTACCACGTGGCCATCGACGTCGATGACAAGGCGGGGGTGCTGGCCCAGATTGCGATGGTCTTCGCCGAGCACGGCGTCTCGCTCCAGACGGTGCGTCAGGAGGGCCGCGGCGACGACGCCCAGCTCGTGGTCGTCTCGCACACCGCGGCCGACGAGGCACTCGCGGCGACGGTCGAGACGCTGCGCACGAAGGAGTACGTCCACGACGTCTCGTCGATCATGCGAGTCGAGGGGGAGCCCGAATGAGCACGCCGACCGCGCACCAGTGGCGCGGGGTCATGGAGGAGTACGCCGCCTGGCTGAACCTCCCCGAGGGGACCCCCACCGTCACGCTGCGCGAGGGCGGGACCCCGCTCGTCGACAGCCACTGGCTCTCCGGGCTCACCGGTGCCGACGTCTGGCTCAAGGTCGAGGGCAACAACCCCACCGGCTCCTTCAAGGACCGCGGCATGACCGTGGCGCTCTCGGTGGCCGTCGGCCAGGGCGCGGAGGCGGTGGTGTGCGCCTCGACAGGCAACACCTCGGCCTCGATGGCCGCCTACGCCGCGAAGGCCCGCGTCAAGCCGCTCGTCCTGATCCCCCAGGGCAAGATCGCCGCCGGCAAGCTCGCGCAGGCGATCGTCCACGGTGCCCAGGTGATCATGGTGAAGGGCAACTTCGACGACTGCCTGCGGATCTCGCGCGGACTCGCTGAGACCTACCCCGTCGAGCTGGTCAACTCTGTCAACCCGATGCGCCTGGAGGGTCAGAAGACCGCGGCGTTCGAGGTCGTCGACTTCCTCGGCGACGCCCCCGACGTGCACGTCCTGCCCGTCGGCAACGCCGGGAACATCTCTGCTTACTGGAAGGGCTACGTCGAGTACGAGAAGGCCGGCATGAGCACCCACAAGCCGCAGATGCTCGGGTGGCAGGCGGCGGGTGCTGCGCCGTTCGTGCACGGCGGGCCCGTGAGCGACCCCGAGACGGTGGCCTCGGCGATCCGGATCGGCAACCCTGCTTCTTGGCAGCTCGCCGTCGACGCCGCCACCGCGTCCGGTGGTCGGTTCCGCGCCGTCACCGACGAGGAGATCCTCTCGGCGCAGCGCCGGCTCGCCCAGGAGGACGGGGTCTTCGTCGAGCCCGCGTCGGCAGCCGGTGTCGCGGGCATCCTCCAGGACCTTGCCGCCGGGGAGAGCTTCGCGGGCAAGACCGTCGTGGTGACCGTGACCGGACACGGTCTCAAGGACACCGACACCGCCCTGTCGACCTTCACCGATCTCGTCGACACCGTCGTCGATCCCGACGTCGACGCCGCGGCAGAGGCAGCCGGGCTCCACTGACCATGCCGACCTTCGTGACCGGCCCCGTCGAGGTGTCGGTGCCCGCCACGAGCGCCAACCTCGGCCCTGGGTTCGACTCGCTCGGCCTCGCGCTCGGACTCCGCGACCTGCTCACCGGGGAGGTCACCCCGGAGCCGGGCCTCGGCATCGAGGTCACGGGGATGGGCGCCGACGACGTCCCTCGCGACGAGACTCACCTGGTGTACCGCGCGATGCGTGAGGCGTTCGTGGAGATGGGCTGCGACGTGCCCGGCATCCGTCTGCGCTGCGACAACTCGATCCCCCACAGCCGTGGGCTCGGGTCGTCCTCGGCGGCGATCGTCGGCGGCATCTGTCTGGCCCGCGGGCTGGTCGCGGGCGGCTCCCTGCTCATGGACGACGACGCCGTGTTCTCCCTTGCCGCGCGCATGGAAGGTCACCCCGACAACGTCGCCCCCGCTTTCTACGGTGGATTCACCATCGCCCTGTCCGGCGAGGGCACGGTCCGCGCCACCGCGGTCGCCGTCGACCCGCGGGTACACGTCGTGGTCTTCGTCCCACCGGAGCCGCTGCGTACCGCGGTCGCACGGGGGCTTCTCCCCGACACCGTGCCGCACGCCGACGCGGCCGCCGCCGCCGCGCATGCCGCCCTCCTTGTCGTGGCGCTCAGCGGACGGCCCGAGCTCCTGCACACGGCGACCGAGGACTTCCTCCACCAGTGCTATCGCGAGCCCGCCATGCCGGAGAGCCTCGCCCTCGTTCGTGAGCTGCGCGGAGCAGGGGTTGCGGCCGTGGTGTCGGGCGCGGGCCCGAGCGTGCTGGCCTTCGTCGACTCCTCCACCCAGTCCGACGTACGCCGGAGAGTGCCGGCCGGCTGGGACGTCGCGGACCTCGTCGTGGACCCCGTGGGTGCACGGGTCACAGGCGGCTGCTGACCCTTACCCCTGGGAACACCACGACGCGCGCCCGTGTTGTGACCCGTACGACGTCTTGCACCTCGGATGGTGTTAGGCTTCACGTGCGCCACATGATCCGCCCGGTGCCAAGCAATGGGCTGGCCGTGGAGGGCGCAAATCTCTTCCTCGTTATCTCTGTCCCGGAAGCATGCCGGTCCCGTGTGACCCATGCCCTCGGACACGGCGCAGGAACATCCACAACAGTATCGGCCACCGGTCTCACCGGGTCGGCCGCAAACGTGGGAAGGACCTCACGTGACGGAAACAAGCGAAGCCGCCCCCAAACGCCGCTCCGGTGGTGGGTTGAGCGGCATGCTGCTCCCCGAGCTCAAGCAGGTGGCAGCCGGCCTCGGAATCAAGGGCGTCGGCGGCATGCGCAAGAGCCAGCTGATCGATGCGATCAAGGCCGCCCAGTCCGGTGGCCAGTCGGCCTCCGGTGCCCCGGAGGCCGCAGCGGCTCCGGGCGGCGACAAGGCCCCGGGCGGCGACAAGGCCCCGGGCGGCGACAAGGCCCCGGTCCGCGACAAGGCCCCGGGCGGCCGCGCCTCAGACGACCGGTCGCGCGGGGACGGCCAGGACGCCTCGCAGGAGCAGGCTCCGGCCAAGGCGCGGGAGCAGCAGCAGGACCGCGGCGATCGCGAGGACCGTGACGACCGTGGCGGTAACCGTGATGACCGTGGCGGTAACCGTGATGACCGTGGCGGGAACCGTGATGACCGTGGCGGGAACCGTGATGACCGTGGCGGTAACCGTGACGACCGCGACGGTGGCGGCCGCCGCAACCGCCGTCGCCGTGGCCGCGACCGCAACCGTGACGGCGGCGGGCCCGGAGGCGGCCGCGGGCCCCGCCGTGACGAGGCCGAGCCCCAGGTCACCGAGGACGACGTCCTCGTCCCCGCCGCCGGAATCCTCGACGTTCTCGACAACTACGCATTCGTGCGGACCAGCGGCTACCTGCCCGGTCCGAACGACGTGTACGTCTCGCTGTCCATGGTGCGCAAGTACAGCCTGCGCAAGGGCGACGCGATCACCGGCCTGGTGCGGCAGCCACAGGAGGGCGACCGCAAGGAGAAGTTCAACCCGCTCGTGCGTCTCGACACCATCAACGGTGGGGACGTGGAGGCGGCGAAGAAGCGCGTCGAGTTCTCCAAGCTCACCCCGCTCTACGCCTCGGACCGGCTGCGCCTCGAGACCGACTCCAACCAGCTGATCACCCGCGTCATCGACATCGTGGCGCCTATCGGCAAGGGCCAGCGCGGCCTGATCGTCTCGCCCCCGAAGGCGGGCAAGACGATGGTGCTCCAGTCGATCGCGAACGCGATCACCACGAACAACCCCGAGACCCACCTCATGGTCGTCCTCGTCGACGAGCGACCCGAGGAGGTCACCGACATGCAGCGGACGGTGAAGGGCGAGGTGATCGCCTCGACGTTCGACCGCCCGGCCACCGACCACACCACGGTCGCCGAGCTCGCCATCGAGCGGGCCAAGCGCCTCGTGGAGCTCGGTCACGACGTCGTGGTGCTGCTCGACTCGATCACCCGCCTCGGCCGCGCCTACAACCTCGCGGCCCCGGCGAGCGGCCGGATCCTGTCCGGTGGAGTGGACTCCTCGGCGTTGTACCCCCCGAAGAGGTTCTTCGGTGCCGCCCGCAACATCGAGGACGGCGGCTCGCTGACGATCCTCGCCACGGCGTTGATCGAGACCGGCTCGAAGATGGACGAGGTGATCTTCGAGGAGTTCAAGGGCACCGGCAACATGGAGCTGCGGCTGCGTCGCGAGTTCGCGGACAAGCGCATCTTCCCCGCGATCGACGTCGACCAGTCCGGCACGCGTCGCGAGGAGCTCTTGATGAGCAAGGAGGAGCTCGCCATCGTCTGGAAGCTGCGTCGCGTGCTGTCCGGCCTCGACGGCCAGCAGGCCCTCGAGCTGCTTCTCGAGCGTCTCAAGAAGACCCAGAGCAACATCGAGTTCCTGATGCAGGTCCAGAAGACGACGCCGACGGCCGGCAACGGTCGCGACGGCGACTGAGACCAGCCGAACCAGCGTTGTGAGAGGGGCGGGGCCGATGGTCCCGTCCTTCTCGGGTTTCTACCCTCGGGGCACCCCAGGGTGGTCTATCGTCGCGTCCAACAGCGGGACGAACCCGACACTTCTCCCATTCGGGGTGGTCATGGCCAAGATCGTCGTCGCCGATGACGACGCGGACATCCGCGACCTCGTGGTCTTCAAGCTCCAGCAGTCGGGGCACGAGGTGGTTCCCGTGGGTGACGGCGAGGCCGCGGTCGACGCCTGTCGCGACGAGCTCCCGGACCTCGCCGTCCTCGACGTGATGATGCCGGGCATGAGTGGACTCGACGCCTGCCGCGAGCTGCGGGACGACCCGTCGCTGGCGGGCATCCCGGTCATCCTGTTGACAGCCCGGGCACAGGAGAGCGACATCGCCCAGGGTTTCAACGTCGGCGCGGACGACTACGTCGTGAAGCCGTTCAGCCCGCGGGAGCTGGCATCGAGGGTGGCGGCGGTGCTTCAGCGGAGCGGTGCGTGAACGACACGCCCAGCCCGGGCCCCCAACTGCGGCGATGAGGACCCCGGACAGCGTCCGCGACCACGTGGTCGTGCTGCTGCTCGCGATGGTCCTTCTCGTGACCGTCGTGGCGGGGGCCGGCGCAGCGGGAGTCACCTCCCTGGCCGATGACGTCGACGTGCTCGTCGACGACCTCCGCCCCGCGGCGTACGCCAACATCGGGCTGCGCAACGACATGGGACGCGCCCAGGCCGCCGCTGGCGGGTGGTCGCTGAGCGGCGAGCCGCGGTTCCTCGAAGAGTACCGCCGGGCCGTCGTGGACTCCCAGGGCCGCCTCATGGACCTCGCGGAGCTCGCCGAGGACGAGGAGGACCTCGCTGAGCACCTCGATCGACAGTCCCTGGCGGCTCGCCAGTGGATCTCCTTCGCAGACGGGCTGGTTCGCCGCGAGCCGGGGTCGGTGCCTGCTGCTTACCTGCTCGACGGCCAGATCGCGTTCGACCGCTTCGTGGCCCTCAACAACGCCGTCTCCGAGTCGGTCAACGCCGGGATCGACTCACGTGGGGAGGAGGCCAGCCGGCGAGCGGGCGGGGTCATCGCCTTCGTGGTGCTCCTCTCGCTCCTCGGCCTCGCGCTCACCGCGCTGATCGGCCGTTCGGTAGTACGCCGGGTCAGCGAGCCCCTCGGGGAGGTTGAGCGCGCGGTGGAGCGCCTGGCCCATGGTGACCTCACCGCCCGGGTCTCCACCGAGGGGCTCCGGGAGATCCGAGGCGTCGCGACGGCGCTGAACACGCTCGCCGAGGAGAACCAGCGCGCGCGGGAGATGGAGGAACAGGTGGTGACCCAGCTGCGCCGGCTCGACCGGGCCAAGGACGAGTTCGTCTCCACGGTCTCCCACGAGCTGCGCACCCCGCTTACCAGCATCGCCGGCTACGTCGAGCTGTTCGAGGACGGCTTCGTCGACGACATCACACCGCAGCAGCGCGGGATGCTCGCGGTGGTACGCCGTAACGTCGGCCGTCTGCGCAACCTCATCGAGGACCTGCTCACCCTGTCGCGGATGGAGGCGGACGCGTTCCGCACCTCTTTCGACGTCGTCGACCTCGCGGCGGTGACCTGCGACGTCTCGAGGGACATCGGTGAGATCGCCGGACGAGCCGGGGTTCTGGTGAGCGGTGCCAGGCCCGAGCACCCGGTGCCGGTGCGCGGCGACGCGGGCCAGCTCGCCCGCGCGCTCCTGAACCTGCTCACCAACGCCGTCAAGTTCAGCCCACCGGGGTCGCGGGTCGAGCTCGAGCTCGTCGAGCGCGGGGGTGTGGCCGAGGTGTCGGTCGTCGACCACGGCATCGGCATCCCCGCCGAGGAGCTGGCTACCCTCGGCACCCGTTTCTTCCGCGCCTCGAACGCCGTGGGCGCCGAGATCACCGGCACCGGCCTGGGACTGCGGATCGTCCAGACCATCGCCGACAACCACGGCGGCGGCCTTCGGTTGGAGTCGGTCGAGGGGGAGGGCACCACCGCTCGACTCGTCGTACCTCTTGCGCGTGACCGGGATCACGGGAATATCGGGGTGCGCGAGGAGATTACCGAAGGGTGACCACCGGACCTGTCGAGACGCGACGCGACCCCGCTTCCCAGGTCCCAGGGTCCTCGGCCACCGGCCGGGACGACGCGCCGCCGACCGGTCGGCGCTACGTCCAGCTCGTGCTGGTGCTGGGCGCGCTCATCGCGCTCGGGCCGATGACCATCGACATGTACCTCCCGGCGTTCCCGGCGCTCGCCGCGGACCTGAACGCCTCGGACTCCGCAACCCAGCTCACGCTCACCGGGATGCTCGGAGGTCTCGCGTTCGGCCAGCTCGTGATCGGACCGCTCTCGGACGCGTTCGGGCGCAAACGCCCCCTGGTCACCGGCCTGCTGGTCCATGCGGTCGCCTCGGTGCTGGCAGCGGCGGCGCCCAGCATCTACCTCCTCGCCTCGGTCCGCGTGCTCCAGGGGTTCGCGGGAGCGGCGATCTCGGTGGTCGCCATGGCGATCGTCCGGGATCTCTTCTCCGGGTACGCCGTGGCGCGGCTCATGTCGCGGCTGATGCTGGTCATCGGCCTGGCCCCGATCCTGGCCCCCTCGGTCGGCGGGATCATCCTCGAGTGGACCTCCTGGCGTGGCATCTTCGCGGTGCTCGCCGCAGCCGCGGTGGTCCTCACCTTCGTGGCGGTCCTCGGCGTCCGGGAGACCCTCCCGGTCGAGCGTCGCCGCCCCGCCAACCTCCGGGCCACCCTGGCCACCTACCGCGGCCTGATCCGCGACCGGGCCTTTCTCGCGCTGGTGTTCATCGGCGGCTTCATGATGTCGGCGATGTTCGCCTACGTCGCGGGATCCTCCTTCGTCCTCCAGGACGGCTACGGCCTCAGCGAGCTCGCCTTCGGCCTGGTGTTCGGCCTCAACGCGGCCGGGCTCACCGTCGCCTCGCAGCTGAACCCGCTGCTGATCCGCAGGTTCGGGGTCCTCAACGTGCTCTCAGGGGCGATGATCACCGGAGTGCTCTCGGCGTCGGCACTGGTGGTGGCCGGCCTGACCGGTGTGGGCGGACTGGCCGGCGTGCTCGTCCCGCTCGCCCTGGTGGTGGCGAGCGCCGGGCTCTCCCTTCCCAACACCCCGGCGCTCGCGCTCACCCGTCACGGCGAGGCCGCCGGGACGGCTGCTGCGATGCTGGGTGCGGTGCAGTTCGGCGTCGGCGCACTCGTGGCGCCGATCGTGGGGATGTTCGGCTCGACGACCGCGGCGCCGATGGGGCTGGTGATGGTGGTGGTCACCGTGTCGGCCACCGTGCTGATGTTCGGCGTCGTGCGTCGCGACCACACCGTCGGCCTGGACTGAGCCCACGCCTCGGCCGGGAATTACCACCAGCGCGTGTTTGTTTGGCACACTTGAGCGCTGGTTCCGGTTCACGTGCCCTCATCCCGAGGCGGCACGACCCGGCGGCCGACAACGCGAGAGGACATCATGAAGAAGGACATCCACCCGGAGTACGTCGAGACCCAGGTGACCTGCACGTGCGGCAACACGTTCACCACGCGCAGCACGGCCACCAGTGGCAACATCCACGCCGACGTCTGCTCCCAGTGCCACCCGTTCTACACCGGCAAGCAGAAGATTCTCGACACCGGCGGCCGCGTGGCCCGCTTCGAGGCCCGCTACGCCAAGAAGGACGCCGCCAAGAAGTAGCTTCCAGGGAGCGCCGGTCCTCGCGTCATGCGTGGGCCGGCGCTCTCCTTGTGTCCACACGTCCGCCGAGAGATCCGAGGGGCACCCATGTTCGAAGCCGTCGAGGGCCTGGTCGAGGAGCACGCCGAGCTCGAGCACCGCCTCGCCGACCCCAGCATCCACGCGGACCAGGCAGTAGCCCGCAAGCTCAACCAGAGGTACGCCGAGCTCACGGCGATCGTGCGCGCCTACCACGAGTGGCAGCGTCTCGCGGACGACATCGAGGCCGCCCGTGAGCTGGCCGCCGAGGACCCGTCCTTCGCGGAGGAGGCCGACGCGCTCGAGACCCGTCGCGACGTGGCCGCCGAGCGGCTGCGCCACCTGCTCGTGCCGCGCGACCCCAGCGATTCCAAGGACGCGATCCTCGAGATCAAGTCCGGCGAGGGCGGTGAGGAGTCGGCGTTGTTCGCCGGGGACCTCCTGCGCATGTACACCCGCCACGCCGAGCGTCGTGGTTGGAAGGTGGAGCAGATCGATGCGACGGAGTCCGACCTCGGCGGCTACAAGTCGGTGACCGTCGCAGTGAAGGCCAAGGGGACGCCCGAGCCGGGCGAGGCGCCCTATGCACTGCTGAAGTTCGAGGGCGGGGTGCACCGCGTCCAGCGGGTCCCCGTCACCGAGAGCCAGGGCCGCGTGCACACCTCCGCTGCCGGCGTCCTGGTGATGCCCGAGGCCGAGCAGGTCGACGTCACGATCGAGGACAAGGATCTGCGCATCGACGTCTACCGCTCCTCCGGGCCGGGCGGTCAGAGCGTCAACACCACCGACTCCGCGGTTCGGATCACCCACCTGCCGACCGGGATCATGGCAGCGTGCCAGAACGAGAAGAGCCAGCTCCAGAACAAGGAGCAGGCCATGCGCATCCTGCGCGCGAGGCTGCTCGCGGCTGCGGAGGAGGCGGCGAACGCCGAGGCCTCCGACGCGCGGCGCTCCCAGGTGCGGACCGTGGACCGCTCCGAGCGGATCCGGACCTACAACTACCCCGAGAACCGGATTACCGACCACCGCACCGGCTACAAGTCCTACAACCTCGACACGGTCCTCGACGGCGACCTCGGCCCGGTCATCGACTCCTGCGTCCAGGCCGACCTCGCTGACCGGCTCGGGGCGCTCGAGTCGTGACCGCGACCCGCCTGCTCCTCGCCGACGCGACTCGCAGGCTGGCGGAGGCCGGGGTGGCCTCGCCGGAGTACGACGCGCGCGAGCTCCTCGCCCACGTCATGGGGACCACCCGCAGCGGCCTGGCGCTCGTCGCCGAGGTCCCCGGGGACCGGGCCGGGGCCTTCGAGGAGCTCCTCGCGCGACGTGCGGCCCGCGAGCCGCTGCAGCACCTCACCGGCACCGCTGCCTTCCGCTACGTCGAGGTCGCCGTGGGGCCCGGGGTCTTCGTCCCCCGCCCCGAGACCGAGGTCCTCGCCGGGTGGGGGATCGACCGGGCCCGGGAGGTGCTCGCCGAAGGGCGCCGACCCGTCGTCGTAGACCTGTGCACGGGCTCAGGGGCGATGGCGCTCGCGCTGGCCACGGAGGTCCCCGAGGCCGAGGTGCACGCCGTAGAGCTCGACGAGGACGCCCATGCCTGGGCCTCGCGCAACCTCGAGGGCAGCGGCGTCGACCTGCGCCACGGCGACATGGCCGACGCCTTCCACGACCTCGACGGCAGGGTCGACGTGGTCGTGTGCAACCCGCCCTACATCCCCCTCGAGGCCTACGAGTCCGTGGTGGCCGAGGCCCGCGACCACGACCCCGCCCTCGCGCTCTGGTCGGGGCAGGACGGCCTCGACGCGATGCGGGTGCTGGAGCGGGTCGCTGCCCGGCTGCTCCGGACAGGGGGCGTGCTGGGTGCCGAGCACGCCGAGGTTCAGGTCGAGTCGGCACCGGCCGTCCTCACCGCGACAGGCCGCTGGTCCGACGTACACGACAACCCCGACCTGGCAGGTCGCCCGCGCTTCGTGACGGCCCGGCTGGCACGATGAGTCGCGTGAGCACCAGGTTCGACACGCGCGACGACACCGAGCGCGAGGCCGGCATCGCGAATGCCGCACTCGCAGTCCAACGGGGCCAGCTCGTGGTCTTCCCCACCGACACCGTCTACGGCATCGGCGCGGACTCCTTCGACCCTGCCTCGGTGCGCCGGCTCCTCGCGGCCAAGGGGCGGGGGCGCGACATGCCGCCACCGGTCCTCGTGTCCGCCCCGACGACGCTCGACGCCTTGGCCGTCGGCGTGCCGTCCTACGCCCGGGCGCTGGTCGCCGAGCTGTGGCCGGGACCGCTGACGATCATCTGCCGGCAGCAGCCCTCGCTCCAGTGGGACCTCGGCGACACCCGCGGCACCGTGGCGGTGCGCATGCCCGACCACCCCGTCGCCCTCGAGCTCCTCGCCCGGACCGGCCCGCTCGCGGTCAGCAGCGCGAACCTCACGGGCAAGGACGCCGCCACCGACGTCGACCAGGCCCAGGCGATGCTCGGGGACTCGGTGGAGGTCTACCTCGACGGGGGACCCACCCCCGGCAACGTCCCCTCGACGATCGTCGACACCACGGGAGACACCGGCCGTGTCCTCCGTCAGGGCGGGGTCCCGCTGTGGCGGCTCAAACAGGTCGTCGCCCCCCTCGGCGTGACGATCGAGGGGCCCGACGAGACCGGCACGGGCCGGGGGTAGCAGCGGCCCGTGCGCGAGTACCTCACCGTCTTCCTCGTCGCCGCGGTGGTCACCTACCTGCTGGGGGTGGTCGCGCGCGAGGTCGCGCTGCGGACCGGGGCGGTGGCCAAGGTCCGTGACCGTGACGTCCACGCCATCCCGATCCCCTACTTCGGGGGAGTGGCGATGCTCGGGGGCCTCTTCGCGGGGTACGCCGTCGCGCGGCAGCTGCCGTTCCTCTCGCTCAGCGACGAGAAGATCTTCCGCGACGCGGGGGTCGTTCTGGTGGCCGGCGCCCTGATCTGCGCCGTGGGGGTGCTCGACGACCTCGTCGAGCTCGACGCCCTCACGAAGTTCGGCGGCCAGCTGCTCGCTGCGGGCTTCCTGGTCTTCTTCGAGGTGCAGTTCTACTCCTTCCAGCTGCCCGGGGGCACCCAGTTCTCCCTCGACACCACCCAGGCCGCGATCGCGAGCGTGGTCGTGGTGGTCGCCACCGTCAACGCGGTCAACTTCGTCGACGGGCTCGACGGCCTCGCCGCGGGTGTGGTCGGCATCGGGGCAGTGGCCTTCTTCGCCTTCTCCTACAAGCTCGCCGACGTCAACGGGGAGACCTTGGCGATCTCGGCCGCCCTGCTGACCGCGGCCCTCGCGGGCGCCACCGCGGGCTTCCTGCCGCACAACTTCTTCCCCGCCCGGATCTTCATGGGCGACTCCGGGTCCATGCTGATCGGCCTGGTCCTGGCCGGGTCCGCCCTCACCCTCACCGGACAGTTCGCCTCGGTGGACCTGCGTCAGGGGGCTGGGGGGAGCGAGGCCAGCCTGCTGCCCACGCTGCTGCCGATCATCTTGCCCATCGCGATCCTGGTCGTGCCCTTCGTCGACCTGGTGCTCGCGGTCGTACGCCGGACGCGTGCGGGCCGGTCGCCGTTCGCCCCCGACAAGCAGCACCTCCACCACCGGCTGCTCGAGATCGGGCACTCCCACCGGCGCGCCGTGCTGATCATGTGGCTGTGGGCGGGGTTGATCGCCTTCGGCGGCGTCCTGTCCAGCCTCTACTCAGGCCGGCTGACCACCGTGGTGCTCGTGGTCTGGGTGCTGTTGACCGTCGCGCTGACGTTCGTGGTGCCCCGCGCCCACCGCCGGGGGACGCCCGCGCCGGGACTCTAGACCGCCGATTTTCCCGACTTCCGGACCTTGTGCTAGTTTTCACAAGCGTTGACAGTGGGCCGTCTGCAGCGGCCGAGAACGCGAATCGAGCCCCTTTCCGGACCCGACAGAACGGCCGCCTCATGACGACCGAACAGCCGAGAACCCGCCAGGGTCGCCTCGTGCTCGGTCCGCTGGCGCTCACCGCTACCGTGGGACTGCTCCTCGTCGGCCTCGCGGCTGTGCTCACCGGGCCCTCGGGCGCCCTGGGTGCGCTGATCGGCACCGGGCTCGTGGCCTCCGTCTTCGCCTTCGGCGCCGTCGCGGTCGGCCTCGTCGCCCTCGTCGCGCCGGCCGCGTCGCTGCTCGTGGCACTGCTCACCTACACGCTCCAGGTCGTCGTCGTGGGCCTGGTCTACGTGGGGCTCAGCAGCGGTGGTGCCCTCGACGGACCGGTCGACGCCCGGTGGCTCTCCGCGGCGGTCATCGCCTGCACCCTGGCCTGGACCGCGACCCAGATCACGGTCACCGTCAGGTCCCGTCAGCCCGCCTACGACCTGCCCTCTCAGCAGGCGGAGGCGAGTGTCAGATGAGCGAGAACGGCTGCTATTGTCCGGTGCGCGATGACTCAGCAGAACCCCGACTCTGCACCCGACCACGAATCCTCCAAAGGCGATCCGTGGCATGCCTTCGGCTACCTGGTCGCGGGCGTGGGGATGTACGGGTTTCTCGGATGGCTCGCGGACCGGTGGCTGGGAACCTCGTTCCTGGTGGTCGTCGGGATCCTCGTCGGTGCGGGGCTCGGTCTCTACATGACCTTTGCCCGGTTCAACCGGATCCAGGATCAGCAGTCGAAGCAGGAGAAGAACTAGTGCAGGAGAACACGTGAGTTTCGCTCTCAGCCGCTTGGGCGCTGTCGCTCCGACCGCTGCAGGGGAGGAGTTCGTCCCCCCGGGTCCTGGTGACTTCAACCTGCCGCCGATCGGGCCGTACACCACGTTCGAGTTCATGGGCGAGACCATGTACCTCGGCGTCACCAAGCCGATGCTCCAGATCGTGCTCGCCGCGGTGCTCGTCTTCTGGTTCCTCTACGCCGCCTCCAAGCAGCGCGCGATGGTCCCCGGCAAGCTTCAGTACGCCGGTGAGGGTGCCTACGGTTTCGTCCGCAACAGCATCGGCCGCGACATCATCGGCAGCCAGGACTTCATGCGGTTCGTGCCCTACCTGGTGGCGCTGTTCTTCTTCATCCTGCTGAACAACTTCTTCGGGGCGATCCCCGGCATCCAGTTCCCGACCTTCTCGCGATCCGGCATGGTCTACGGCCTCGCGGCGCTGAGCTGGGTCATCTACAACGCGGTCGGCATCAAGAAGCACGGCTTCGTCGGCTACTTCAAGCTCCAGTCGGTGCCCGCGGGCATCAGAGGCCCGATGCTGCTGCTGCTCGTGCCGCTCGAGTTCATGTCGAACATCCTGGTGCGCCCCGTCACGCTGGCCCTGCGACTGTTCGCCAACATGCTCGCCGGCCACCTGCTGCTGATCCTCTTCGCCCTCGGCGGCGAGTTCCTCCTCCTCGAGGGCGCCGCCCTGATCAAGCCCGTCGGCATCCTGGCCTGGGTGCTCTTCATCGCCATCAGCTTCCTCGAGCTGCTGATCCAGTTCCTGCAGGCCTACGTGTTCGTCCTGCTGAACGCCATGTACATCTCCGGTGCTCTCGCAGACGAGCACTGAGAGACCGCTCAAGCCCGCACATCAGTAGAAACAACCGAAAGGAAGAAGCCGTGGAAGGCTCCGCAAACATGATCGGCTACGGCCTGGCTGCTATCGGCCCCGGTGTCGGTATCGGTCTGATCTTCGCCGCCTACATCAACGGTGTCGCCCGTCAGCCCGAGGCGCAGGGTCGCCTCCAGTCGATCGCGATCCTGGGCTTCGCTCTCGCCGAGGCGCTCGCCATCATCGGTATCGCGCTCGCGTTCGTGCTCTAAGCCCCCCATCAGCACTGACGAAGGACCACGCCCATGAACTCGATCACCCTTGCGGCCGGTGAGGAGCTGAACCCCCTCATCCCGCACCCGGTGGAGATCGTCCTCGCGCTGGTCGTCTTCGCGCTCCTCTACTTCGCCGTCAAGAAGTGGGTCGTCCCCAACTTCGAGACGACGTTCGCAGAGCGCACGCAGGCGATCGAGGGTGGCCTCGCCGCCGCCGAGACGAAGCAGGCGGAGGCTGACGCCAAGCTGGCCGAGCTCAACCAGCAGCTCAGCGAGGCCCGTCACGAGGCGGCCCGGATCCGCGAGGAAGCTCGCGAGCAGGGCGCGACGATCGTGGCGGAGATGCGCCAGCAGGCCCAGGCCGAGGCTGCCCGCATCGTCGAGCACGCCCACACGCAGATCGAGGCCGAGCGCCAGCAGGCGGTCACCTCGCTCCGCACGGAGGTCGGCGCCCTTGCGACCTCGCTCGCCGGCCGCATCGTCGGTGAGGCCCTCGACGACGAGGCTCGCCAGAGCCGCGTGGTGGAGCGCTTCCTGGTCGACCTCGAGTCCCAGCAGACCTCCGGGAACGGAGCCGTCTGATGCGAGGAGCTTCCGCCGGCTCGCTGGAGAGGCTGACCGACCAGCTCGGCTCGGCCATCGAGAGCGGTTCGGACGCAGCCAGGATCGCCGAGGACCTCTTCGCGGTCTCGGCGCTCCTGCGGCGCGAGCCCAGTCTGCGCCGGACGACGACCGACCTCTCGCTCCAGCCGGCTGCCAAGTCCGACTTCGTGCGTGGCCTGCTCGCCGAGCAGCTCGACCCCGCCTCGATGGACGTGGTGGCCAGCGCCGTGACGCAGCGGTGGGCCGCTACCCGTGACCTCGCCGACGCCCTCGAGGAGCTCGGGGTCATCGCGGTGGTCAAGGGAGCCGACCGTGCAGGACAGGCAGACGCACTCGAGGACGAGCTCTTCGGGTTCGGACGTCTGGTCTCGGAGAACCCCGAGCTGCGAGACGCCCTCTCGGACCCGGCTCGCTCGGCGGAGGACAAGCACGCGCTTCTCGACGGCCTCCTCGAGGGACGGGTCACCGCCGCCTCGGCCGCTCTGGCCAAGCAGGCCGTCGTGAGCAGCCACCGCACCGTGGCGCTGGCGGTGGAGCACTACCAGAAGGTCGCCGCGGACAACCGCAACCGGCTCGTCGCCACCGTCCGGGTGGCCAGTGAGCTCGAGGACGCGGAGCGCCAGCGTCTGCAAGGCGCGCTGGCCCGGCAGTACGACCGGCCCGTGCACCTCAACGTCGTCGTCGACCCCGAGGTGGTCGGTGGCGTCAAGGTGGAGATCGGTGACCACGTCATCGATGGCACCGTGGCAAGCCGACTCGACGACGCACGCCGCCGCCTCGCCGGCTGAGCGAGCCGAACCGCAGACCCAGACCTGAGAAGACGAAAGAGCAGGGACAACTAATGACGGAGCTTTCGATCCGTCCGGAGGAGATCCGGGACGCGCTGCAGCGCTTCGTGTCGGACTACAAGCCCGAGACGGCAAGCCGCGAAGAGGTCGGCACCGTGGCCGAGGCCGGCGACGGCATCGCCCGGGTCACCGGACTTCCTTCGGCGATGGCCAACGAGCTGCTCGAGTTCGAGGACGGCACCTACGGCCTCGCGCTGAACCTCGACACCCGCGAGATCGGTGTCGTCATCCTCGGTGACTTCGAGGGGATCGAGGAGGGCCAGAGCGTCCGCCGCACGGGCGAGGTCCTGTCGGTCCCTGTCGGTGAGGGTTACCTCGGCCGCGTCGTCGACCCCCTCGGCAAGCCGATCGACGGCATGGGCGACATCGAGACCGAGGGCCGTCGCGCGCTCGAGCTTCAGGCGCCCGGCGTGATGATGCGCAAGTCGGTGCACGAGCCGCTCGCCACCGGCATCAAGGCGATCGACGCGATGACCCCCATCGGCCGTGGCCAGCGCCAGCTGATCATCGGTGACCGCGCGACCGGCAAGAGCGCCATCGCCCTCGACACGATCATCAACCAGAAGCAGTACTGGGAGACCGGCGACCCGAGCAAGCAGGTCCGCTGCATCTACGTGGCGATCGGCCAGAAGGGCTCCACGATCGCCGCCGTGCGCGGTGCCCTGGAGGAGGCCGGTGCGCTGGAGTACACCACCATCGTGGCCTCCCCCGCCTCCGACTCGGCGGGCTTCAAGTACCTCGCTCCTTACACCGGCTCTGCCATCGGCCAGCACTGGATGTACCAGGGCAAGCACGTCCTCATCGTGTTCGACGACCTGACCAAGCAGGCCGAGGCCTACCGCGCCGTGTCGCTGCTGCTGCGACGCCCGCCGGGTCGTGAGGCCTACCCGGGTGACGTGTTCTACCTGCACAGCCGCCTGCTGGAGCGCTGCGCGAAGCTGTCGGACGAGATGGGCGCGGGCTCGATGACCGGCCTGCCGCTGATCGAGACCAAGGCCAACGACGTCTCGGCCTACATCCCGACCAACGTCATCTCGATCACCGACGGCCAGATCTTCCTCCAGTCCGACCTGTTCGCGGCGAACCAGCGTCCCGCGATCGACGTCGGTATCTCGGTGTCCCGCGTCGGCGGTGCGGCGATGACCAAGGCGATCAAGAAGGTCACCGGTTCGCTGAAGGTCGACCTCGCGCAGTTCCGCGCGATGGAGGCGTTCGCGATGTTCGCCTCCGACCTCGACGCCGCATCGCGTCAGCAGCTCGACCGCGGTCAGCGCCTGATGGCCCTGCTCAAGCAGCCGCAGTACTCCCCGTACCCGGTGCCGGAGATGACGGTGTCGCTGTGGACCGGCACCACCGGTCGGCTCGACAAGGTGCCGACCGAGGACGTGCTGCGCTTCGAGACCGAGTTCCTCGACTACCTGCGCCGCGAGCACGGCGGGATCCTGGACGCGATCCGCGAGTCCAACGACTTCTCCGACGACACCGAGCACGCCCTCGAGGGTGCCTACGACGCGTTCCTCGACCAGTTCGAGACCTCCGAGGGGGGCTCGATCAAGGCCGGCAAGGAGGAGCACGAGGCTCTCGAGGACGAGGACGTCGAGCAGGAGCAGATCGTCAAGCAGAAGCGGGGCTGACCCATGGCTCTTTCGCTGCGTGAGTACCGCGCACGGATCAAGTCGGTCGAGTCGACCAAGAAGATCACGCGTGCCATGGAGCTCATCGCTGCGTCCCGCATCATCAAGGCGCAGCAGCGGGCCCGGGCGGCCGCGCCGTACGCCCGTGAGCTGACCCGAGCGGTGTCCGCGGTGGCGACGTACTCCAACGTCGACCACCCGCTCACCACCGAGCCCGAGAACCCCCGCCGTGCCGCGATCCTGCTCGTGACCAGCGACCGGGGTCTGGCCGGGGCCTACTCCTCCAGCGTGATCAAGGAGGGCGAGCGCCTCGCGGAGAAGCTCCGGGAGGAGGGCAAGGAGGTCGACACCTACATCAGCGGCCGCAAGGGCGTGGCGTACTTCAACTTCCGCCGCCGCCCCATCGTCGAGCAGTGGAGCGGGTTCTCCGACCAGCCCACCTACGACGTGGCCCGGGAGATCGGCGACCGGCTGATCGAGGCCTTCCTCACCGGTTCGACCGAGGCGGGCGACTCCGACGGGGACGTCAGCGGCGTCGACGAGGTGCACGTGGTCTTCACGCGCTTCCGGTCGATGCTGGTGCAGGAGCCCACCGCCATCCGCCTGCTTCCCCTCGAGGTCGTCGAGGGTGAGGAGCCGCCGGAGCCGGAAGAGGTGCTTCCGCTCTACGAGTTCGAGCCGTCCGCGGCCGAGGTGCTCGACGGGCTGCTGCCGCGCTACGTCCAGAGCCGGATCTTCTTCGCGCTGCTCCAGGCCGCGGCCTCCGAGCTCGCCGCTCGACAGCGGGCGATGAAGTCGGCGACGGACAACGCCGAGGAGCTCATCAAGAAGTACACCCGTATTGCCAACCAGGCCCGCCAGGCCGGGATTACCCAGGAAATCAGCGAGATCGTCGGTGGCGTCAACGCGCTGGCCGATGCGACTGCCGGGAGTGAGTGAAGGAAATGACTGCCACGATTGAAGAGCGCGGCACCGAGCAGGGTGCCGGCGGGGTTGGTCGCATCGCGCGAGTCATCGGCCCCGTGGTCGACATCGAGTTCCCCGTGGACACGATGCCCGAGATCTACAACATGCTCACCGTCGACTACGAGCTCGGCGGGGAGACCCTGACGCTGCCGCTCGAGGTGGCCCAGCACATCGGCGACGGCATGGTCCGCGCCATCTCGCTGAAGCCCACCGACGGCCTCGTCCGCGGTGCCCGCGTGCAGGACACCGGCGGCCCGATCTCGGTGCCCGTCGGCAACGAGACCCTCGGCCGCGTGTTCAACGCGACCGGCGACGTGCTCAACCTCAAGGAGGGCGAGCGCTTCGAGGTCAACGAGCGCTGGGGCATTCACCGCAAGGCGCCTGCGTTCGACCAGCTCGAGTCGAAGACCCAGATGTTCCAGACCGGCATCAAGGTCATCGACCTGCTCACCCCCTACGTCCAGGGCGGGAAGATCGGCCTGTTCGGCGGTGCGGGCGTCGGCAAGACGGTGCTCATCCAGGAG
>DATHVS010000026.1:0-12080 GCA_035461195.1 Nocardioidaceae bacterium | reverse complement strand
CGCGGACCGGGTCCAGGCCTACGACCGGGCGATGGCCGGCAGGAGCCAGACCGTCTACCGGGTGCTCGCGCGCCACCGCGCCTCCGGCGAGTGGGCGGGGATGAGCATGCTCTGCGTGGACGAGTTCTCCCCGTCGGTGGCCTTCCAGGAGGACACCTCGGTCGTGCGCAAGCACCGCGGCCACCGCCTCGGGCTGCTGATGAAGGCCGACATGCTCCGGTGGCTCGCCGAGGAACGCCCCGAGGTCGGCGCGACCATCACCTGGAACGCCATGGCGAACCACCACATGATCGCGGTCAACGAGGTGCTCGGTGCCACCGTCGTGGCCCGTTACGCCAACTACCGCAAGGACCTGGAGCGATCATGACATCGACCCTGCTCGTCGTGCACCACTCCCCCACGAGGTCGACCCGGGTGCTGCTCGACGCCGTCCTCGCCGGCGCCCGCGACGATGCCGTCGAAGGGGTCGACGTGTCGGTCCGGCCCGCTCTGGAGGCGACCGTCGAGGACGTGCTGGCCGCCGACGGCTACCTACTCGGCACACCCGCGAACTTCGGCTACATGAGCGGCGCCCTGAAGCACTTCTTCGACTCGACCTTCCTCCAGGTCGGCGGAGCCCTCTCCTCGACAGGTGCGGCTGACGAGTCCTCGGGAACAACCGCGGGAAGGCCGTTCGGGCTGTTCGTGCACGGTCGCTACGACACCGAGGGGGCAACCCGTTCGGTGCTCTCGATCGTGACCGCGCTCAGGTGGCGTCAGGCCGCCGAGGTGCTCGAGGTGCTCGGGGACGTAGAGGAGCAGCACCGCTCCTCGGCGTACGAGCTCGGCGGCACGCTTGCGGCACTGCTCTCGAGCTGAACCGCAGGACACACCCTGCCATCAGGACCGCCGGGCGCGCCGGGGTTGGGGTCTCAGGGCAGCGGGTAACATCGCTGCAGTCCTCGCCCCCGACGCCTGACAAGGACCTTCCTTCGTGCTGTCCCGACTGTCCGCCGCGGCACTGCTGCTCGTCCTGACCGCGTGCGGGGAGAGCTCGGGGTCGACCGCGGAGAAGGACCCGGACACCACTGAGCCGCCGAAGCTCGGGGCGTGCCGCATGCTGGCCCCGGACGACATCGGGCAGCCCTCCAACGCCACGGTGACCGTCGACTGCGCCGAGGACCACACAGCCGAGACGTTCGCGGTGGGCTCCTTCCCGGAGCCACTCGCCAGCAGAGCCGAGGTCGACGACCCGCGCCTCGGGGCGTTCATCTTCCGCACCTGCACCGAGAAGTTCGGCGCGTTCCTCGGCGGCGACGAGAGCACGGTGATGCGCTCGATGCTCACCTGGGCGTGGTTCCGACCCTCGGAGACGGCCTGGGAGGAAGGCGCCCGTTGGTACCGCTGCGACGTGGTCGCCGGCAACGAGGACTCTGAGGAGCTACGGACGCTGCCCAAGACCGCGAAGGGCCTGCTGACGGGCCGGCCCGAGGACGCCTGGATGACCTGCGCAATCGGCGAGACCGTGGCCGGCTCGGACAAGGTGCCGTGCTCGGAGCCGCACGACTGGCGCGCGGTCACCACGATCAAGGTGGGCCGCGACGACGACCCCTACCCCGGCGACCGGCTCGTGGAGGCCCGCACCCGGGACTTCTGCTCGGACTCGGTCGGCGCCTGGCTGAACTACCCGGTGGACTACGAGTTCGGCTACACCTTCTTCCGCCAGGCGGAGTGGAAGGGCGGCAACCGCCGCTCGATCTGCTGGGCGCGCACGGACAAGTGACCCGAGGGTCGATGGATGCCACCCGCGTCGCGGCCGGGTTCGTCGCCGCGGTCCTCGTCCTCACCGGATGCACCGCCGAGGAGGGCGCGGAGCAGGGCGTTTCGGCCCCTCCCACCCACGCCGCGTCGGACCCGGCGGGTGCGGCACCCGATTCACGGGTACCCGCGAAGCCGGCCGCGGAGCGACCGAAGCCACCGCGCGTCGGCGCCTGTTACAACCTCGACTTCGCGACCGCGACCCGGCCCACCAACGACAGCCGCCCTGTCTCGTGCGCGAAGCGGCACACCGCCCGGACCTACCACGTCGGCCGCCTCGAGACGGTGGTCGACGGCCACCTCCTCGCCGTCGACTCCCGACTGGCCCAACGGCAGGTAGAGCGTGCCTGTCCACGCCGTCTTGCGGATCACGTCGGCGGCTCCGCCGAGACCCGCGCGCTCAGCAGGCTCGAGGCGGTCTGGTTCAGTCCCACCATCGAGGAGTCCGACGAGGGGGCGTCGTGGTTCCGTTGCGACGTGGTCGCGCTCGCCTCCCCGGGGAAGCTCGCCCCCCTCCCCCCGAACCTGAAGAGCATCCTGGACCGTCCTCGCGCGCTCGACCGGGTCGGCCTCTGCGCCAACGCCGCGCCGGGAACGCGCGGGTTCGAGCGCGTGATCTGCTCCCGGCCGCACGCCTGGCGGGCGGTGAGCACGATCGACATCCCCGGCGGGCAGCTCTACCCCGGTGTGGCCGCGGTCCGTGAGGCCGGCGAGTCCAGCTGCCGCGACCGGGTGCGCCGGGCGAGCGGCTCGCCCGAACGGTTCACCTACGGCTGGGAGTGGCCCACCAGAAACCAGTGGCGGGCGGGCCAGCGCTTCGGTTACTGCTGGGCCCCCGACCGGGACTAGAAACCGAGCCGGCGCAGCTGCTTGGGGTCGCGCTGCCAGTCCTTGGCGATCTTGACGTGGAGGTCGAGGTAGACCGGCGTCCCGAGCATCGCCTCGATCTGACTGCGAGCAGCAGTGCCGACCTCACGCAGCCGGCTGCCCTTGTGTCCGATGACGATGCCCTTCTGCGAGGACCGCTCGACGAAGACGTTGGCGTGGATGTCGAGCAGCGGCTTGCCCTCGGGGCGTCCCTCACGCAGGCCCATCTCCTCGACCACGACCGCGATGGAGTGGGGCAGCTCGTCGCGGACGCCTTCGAGCGCGGCCTCACGGATCAGCTCGGCCACGATCGCCTCCTCGGGCGAGTCGGTCAGCTCACCGTCCGGGTAGAGCGGCGGGCCCTCGGGGAGGTGGGCGACGAGCAGGTTGGCGAGCAGCTGGACCTGGTCCCCTCGGACCGCCGAGACCGGGACGATCTCGGCCCAGTCGGTGCCGGTCTCCTCGCCGAGCCGGGCGATGGACAGCAGGTGCTCGCCGAGCTGCTCGGGCGTGGCGAGGTCGCTCTTGGTCGCTAGGGCGAACTTCGTCGTCCGGCGCACCTTGGCCAGCTCGTTGACGATGAACCGGTCGCCGGGGCCGATCCTCTCGTTGGCGGGGAAGCACACCGCGACGACGTCGACCTCGGCCCAGGTGCTCTTCACCAAGTCGTTGAGTCGCTCGCCGAGAAGGGTCCGGGGGCGGTGGAGCCCGGGAGTGTCGACGAGCACGAGCTGGGCGTCCGGCCGGTGGACGATCCCGCGGACCACGGTCCTGGTGGTCTGGGGGCGCGACGAGGTGATCGCGACCTTGGTTCCGACGAGCGCGTTGGTGAGCGTGGACTTGCCGGCGTTTGGCCGGCCCACGAACGACGCGAAACCGCTGCGGAAAGCGGTGGGGGCTTCATGGTCTGCGGCGGGCTTCTCGGGCACCCGCCCGATTCTGCCACCCCTCAGCCATCGCTCCCGTCGGCCGGGGGAGCGCTCGGCTTCTCCCGGACCCCGGGCCCGCGCCGGTCGCCACCCTTCGACCTCTCGGCGGCCTTGCCGGACGTGGCGTCGGGGCCCGTTCCGGCGCCCGCACCCGAGGAGGCCTCGGGCGATGGCTTCTCCGGCGCGTCCTCCCCACCGGTCTGCGCCTCGGTGGCGGGCACCTCGTCTGCCTCGGGCTCCGCGGCACCGCCGGGATCGCCGACGCCGTCCTCGACGAGAGGGGCTTCGTCAGCCGGCGCCGGAGCGGGCGTCGGTCGGGTCCTCCCCGGGTCGTCGAGCGACGGGGCCCTCGGTGAAGGCTCTGAGACCCGCTGCGAGGCGACCTCGTCCCTTGCTCGGCCGTCGGTGCCTCCGCCCTCCGGCACGTCGCCCGCCGGAGACAGGGCCGGGACGCCGGTGTCCTCGGTCTCCCGCGGATCCGGTGGTGTCTGCGGGGCCGGGGCGAACCGGGAGTCCGGTGCGGTGCCGGCAGCCCCCACGGACCGAGGGAGGTCGAAGGGGAGGTACCGCTCGGAGAAGTCCGCCACGAGGTCTTGAGCACCGTCTGGCAGCTCGTTCGCCGCGGCCGCGAGACCGCCCGCTCCCACCGTGCCCACGGCGACGGCGGTCGCGACCATCAGACGGGCACGACGACGCCGCGCGGGTCCGATCGCGCCGCGGGACGTGCGGGCCATGAGCGAGGTGAGCTCCGGCCCCGGCAGCGGCTCGACCTCGTCGAGGGACCGACCGAGCTCCGTCAGGCTCTCCAGGAGCCTCGTGGAGCCTGCCTCGGGGATGCCCGTCTCGGCCAGCATCTCGCGTGCCCGGTCCTCCGGTCGCATCATGCCGTCCTCCCCACCCGACCGTCGAGGACGTCCTTGAGCCGCAGCAGACCTCGACGCTGGAGCTGCTTGACCGAGCCCACGGACCTGCCGAGGACCTCCGCCGTCTGCTCGAGCGACAGGTCCGCCAGAACCCTGAGCATGATGACCGCGCGCTGCTCCTCACCCAGGTCCTCCAAGAGCTCTGCGACCTCCCGCGTGGTCACCGACTCCATCACCACCGTCTCCGCGGAGTCGACCAGGCGTGGGTCGAGAGCAGGTTCGTAGGAGGACTGTTGCGGCCACCTCGCACGGCGGCGGTGCTCGTCGACGGCACGCGCGTGGGCCACCGAGAACACCAGGGTGCGCAAGCCGCTCGAGCCGCCGCGCAGGTGGGGCAGACGCGGGATGGCCGCCATGAACACGTCGTCGGTCACTCCCTCGGGATCTTCCACTCCCTGCGCGCGAAGATAGCCGAGGACGCGGGGGGCAAGCGCGCGGTAGACCGTCTCCACCGCGTCCGGGTCGCCGTGACCGGCGGCCTCGACGACGCCATCCCCGAGCACGGTCATCGAGCCTCCTCCCGAGGGTGCTGAGAACGGTGTCGTCGGACGGGTGCCACCGCTGCTCCCGAGCCACCAGTCTCGCTGCTCCCCGGCGGGTCCGCGACCCCTCGGCCCAACTCGGACGGACGAATCTGGATCGGCCTCGTCCGACTTGGTCGGAAAGGTCAGGACGAGTCGGAAAACGTCAAGGGTGCCCTGCGGGAACCTTCCCAGCAGCGGTCGCGCGCACGATCAGGAGCAGGCCTAGCAGCACCATGACGGCACCGAGCAGGCCGACCACGCCCAGTCGCTCGCCGAGCAGGAGGTAGGCCAAGGTGGCGGCGACGACCGGCTCGATCAGGGCCAGGGTCGCCGCGGTGCTCGACCGGACCCCGCGCAGGCCCCTGTTGAAGAGGCTGTAGGCGAGGATCGTCGGGACCAGCACGAGGTAGCCGAGCAGGAGCGCCCCACCCGTCGTGGCGGCCCAGGACAGGTCTCCCAGGATCAACCACGGCAGCGTGACCAGCGCAGCCACCGAGAAGGCAGCGGCCAGGAACGACTGCGTCTCCAGGCCCCGCATCTCTGCCGCGTTGCCCGCCACGATGTACGTCGCGTAGCTGGCCGCCGCTCCCAGCGCGAGGGCGACGCCCACAGCCGACGGGGCGACCGGGGCAGCCTGTTGCCCTGCCACGAGCAGCACCAGACCGGTGACCGCCACCCCTGTCGCAGCCAGCCAGGATCGGGTGACGTGGCGGGTGATCAGGCCCGTGATGACAGGCGCCGCGCCGATGGCGACGAGCGTGCCCACGGCGACTCCGGCCTCCTTCATGGCGGCCAGGAAGAAGAGGTTGAACGCGCCCTGTCCGATCCCGGCGAACCACGCGGGCGCGTGGCGGGCGGCGGCCAAGATTCCGCCCGCGCCGCCCGTGACGGAGACGAGGGCCACGAAGACGACCGCGGTGAAGAGCAGACGAGCGGCCGCGAGGGCGTCGGAGGGCACATCGGGACCGAGCGCCTGGGCGGTGCCGACGGTTCCGAACAGAGAGGCACCGCCGAGCACGAGCAGGGCAGAACGCAACGGGTGGGCCGCGGGCCCGCGAGCGGGAAGCGGCTGCGTCGTCAGCTGAGCCACGTCGGGCGTAGCGCGAAACCGGAGTTCCCGTGCGCGTCGGTACGGGAGGCGAGCACCTGGTGCAGCTGGATCTCGTTGCGCTCGAACGCCAGACGGGACCCGGCCATGTACAGTCCCCACACCCGGGCGGTGCCGATGCCCACCTCGGTGACGCACTCGTCCCAGTGGTCCCGAAGGTTTCCGCACCAGTCGCGAAGGGTCAGCGCGTAGTGCTCCCGGAGGTTCTCCTCGTGACGGACCTCGAGGCCGGCATCCTGCATCTCGGTGATGATCCGCCCCGACCCGGCCAGCTCCCCGTCGGGGAAGACGTAGCGGTCGATGAACGCGCCGGTCTCCGGACGGGCGTTGTTCACGGGCCGCGTGATGGAGTGGTTGAGCACCCGGCCGCCGGGACGGAGCCGCGAGCGGATGAACTCGAAGTACGCCGGGTAGTTGCGCACGCCGATGTGCTCGGTCAGGCCGATCGAGCTGACCGCGTCGAACCCGGCCTCGGCCACGTCACGGTAGTCGCCGTGACGGACCTCCGCCCGTCCGGTGAGGCCTTCGCGCTCGATCGCGGCCCTCGCCCAGTCGGCCTGCCTCTGCGACAGGGTCACGCCGATCGCGCTGACGCCGTACTCCCGGGCGGCGTGCCGAACCATCCCGCCCCACCCGCACCCGATGTCCAGCAGTCGCAGGCCGGGGCGAAGTCCGAGCTTGCGGCACACCAGGTCGTACTTCTCGGCCTGGGCCTCCTCGAGACTTGCCTCCTCGTGCGGGAAGACCGCGCACGTGTAGGTCATCGACGGTCCCAGCACCATCTCGTAGAAGCGGTTGGAGACGTCGTAGTGGTGATGGATGGCCGCGGCGTCCCGCTCTCGGGAGTGCCGCACCCCTTCCAGGAGCCGGCGCCAGCGGGGCAGGTGCTCCTCCGGCGGCGGAGGAGGAGGCTTGAGGTGGCTGAGCCCCAGCCCCCGGACGATGCGGACGAGCTCCGCAGGCGGTGGGACCTTCAAGCGCAGATTCCCCATGATCCGAGCAAGCCCGTCGTAGGGGTCACCGGGGTGGGTCCCCTCGACGACCAGGTCACCGGCCACGTAGGCACGGGCCAGACCCAGGTCCCCGGGTGCGGTGAGAAGGTAGGACAGGCCGCGCTCGTTGCAGAGGTGGAGCCCGATCGGGGCGTCGGCCGGGCCGGCGCTGCTGCCGTCGTAGGCCGTGAACCGGAACGGGACTCCCTCTGGCATCAGCCGGGAGACGGCCTCGCCGATGCTCACGGTCAGCTCGCTCGTGGTCGTCGTCGTCATCGACGTCTCACCGCCTTCTCGTACAGTCCCGTCAGCCGGTTCCTGCGATCGTAGTGCGCCTTGACGCGCGCGAGGTTGGCGCCCTCGTACAGCCTTGCGAAAGTCTCGGGGTCGTAGTACGCGTCGGAGTAGAGCGACTTGTGCCCTCCGAGCTCGGTCACCTTGGTCTCGATCGCCCGGTTCAGGTCGCCGTCGGCCGCGCCCTCAGCGATCGGCACCGTGCCCCAGAACCCGACGTTGACGTAGGTGGTGCCGGTCTCGAGGGGGTACGACGGCCAGCGGCGTGCGCTTCCCGGGCCCTCCGGTTCGCGCAGACGCAGCGGGCACAGCCACACCGGGCGCATGGCCACGTGCTCGTCGAACCAGCGGAGGAAGTCCGGGGTCCGGTCCAGCGGGACCTCGACGTCCTGGATGACCCGCTCGCGCGGTGGACGGCCGCGCCGCGCGTCGATCCTCGCCATGACGTGGTGCCGGTTCTCCAGGCCCACCAGCCGATGGTAGACGTCGCTCCGGCGGAAACGCCGCGGCCACAGCCGGCGGACGACCGGGTGCTGGACCCCGAAGGCCCGTGAGCACCAGAACCAGTCGGTGTCCCACCGCCACAGGTAGTCGTGCATGGTCAGCACGTCGGACTCCCGCTCGCGCACGGAACGGAAGTAGATCTCCTGGCCGGTGTAGTCGCTCGTCCCCCGGTCGGGTGCTCGGTCCCGCCAGGCGGCGAGGGTGAGGTACACGTGGTCGGGGTCGAACACCACGCCGTCGAGCCCGTCCACACGGACCCCGTCCCAGGCCCGGTCGGCGACGATCTTCTCGACCACGCCGGGCAGGTCGTCCAGGCCGCCGAGGCGCACGTGCCGAAGATCGACGTACCCGGGCACGGCCTCGAGCTCGATGCGGATGCGGGTGGCGTAGCCGAGGCTGCCGTAGGAGTTGGGGAAGGTCGCGAACAGGTCCGCCGCCGGGCCCTCGGGCGTCGCAGTGACCAGCTCGCCGTCGCCGGTGAGCACGTCCATCTCGAGCACGGACTCGTGCGGGAGCCCGTTGCGGAAGGACGTGGCCTCGATCCCCAGCCCCGTGACGGCTCCACCGAGCGTGATCGTGCGCAGCTGCGGGACGACGAGCGGGATCATGCCGTGCGCCAGGGTCACCTCCACGAGGTCCTCGTAGGTGCAGAAGCCCTGGACGTCGGCGGTCCGGGCGGCACTGTCGACCGAGACCACGCCGGTGAGGCCCGACACGTCGAGGCCCGGTCCCGCGGCGGCCGCCCGCGGCCGGAAGAGGTTCGAGGTGCGTTTGGCCAGCCGGACCGGTGTGTCGTCGGGAATTGCGGCGTAGGAGTCGCGGAGCCGGCGCACGGCCGCCTCGTGCGCCTGCCACCCGACCGGACCAGTCACCCGGCCCAACCTAGCGGCCGGGAGCCCTCCACGCGACGAAGACGTCGTCGGATCGGTTCGTGTCGCGAGCGCCCCCCCTGCTCGCTGCGGTCAGGTGGTGAACGACTCCTCGACGGTGCCGTCGGAAGATCCGACGAGGACGATGACGCCCTCACCGGCGAGGTCGCGGACCGCCGCGAGATCGTCGTCGGACACCCGGGGAGGGTCGGCGAGGACCGCAACGGCCTCCAGCCCTGGCGCCCCGCTGGAGACGGCCATGGCGACCGCGACCTGCACCGCGGACAGCTTCAGCGATGGCAGCTCGACGCTCGCCCCGGCGTAGGTCCTGCCGTCGCTGTCGCGCACGGAGGCGCCCTGCGCCGCACCGGTGCGGGCCCGGGTGGTGCGGGCGAGGGTGAGGATCTTCTTGTCCTCGGGGTCGGTGATCTCGATCAACTGAGCAACCTCATCCTGCGTGGGTCTCCGGGTAGGGCTCGGGATCGGCATGCTCGGCGACGGGCTCGACCGTGCCGATCAGAACGGTGCCGATCCGGTTTCGACGACCGGTCGGGGCCTCTGCCTCGAGACGCAGCCCGTTGACCTCGACGACCGAGCCGGGGATGGGGACGCGCCCGAGATACTTGGCCATGAGCCCACCGACGGTGTCGACGTCGTCGTCCTCGACCGCAACGCCGCACGCGTCCTCCAGGTCGTCGACCGGTAGCCGTGAGCTCACCCGGGTCGAGCCGTTGGAGAGCTTCTGGACGTCCACCCGCGCCTCGTCGTACTCGTCGGTGATCTCGCCGACGATCTCCTCGAGGACGTCCTCGATGGTGACCAGGCCGGCGGTGCCGCCGTACTCGTCGACGACGACGGCGACGTGCTTGCGCTTGGCCTGCATCTCCCGTAGCAGCTCGTCGACCGGCTTGGAGTCAGGGACGTAGAGCACCGGGCGCATCACCGACTCGACCCTCTCGGTCTGCTCGGCCTCGTGGCGGTCGAAGACTCGCTTGGTGATGTCCTTCAGGTAGGCGAACCCGACGATGTCGTCGAGGTTCTCACCGACCACGGGGATCCGGGAGTAGCCGCTGCGCAGGGCCAACGACATCGCCTGGCGCAGCGTCTTCTGACGCTCGATGAACACCACGTCCGTGCGGGGCACCATCACCTCGCGCGCGATGGTGTCGCCGAGCTCGAAGACCGAGTGAATCATCTCGCGCTCGCCGGACTCGATGACGCTGCTGGCCTCGGCGAGGTCGACGAGCTCGCGCAGCTCGGCCTCGGAGGCGAACGGCCCCTCGCTGAAGCCGCGGCCGGGCGTGATCGCGTTGCCGACCAGGATCAGCAGCTGCGCGATCGGGCCGAAGACCTTGGTGAGGGCGATGATCGGTCCGGCTGAGACCAGCGCGACCCGCTCGGCATGCTGGCGTCCGACGGTGCGCGGGCCCACTCCCACCACGACGAAGGACACCGCGACCATCAGCAGCACCGTCGCCGCGACGGCCCACCAGCGGCCGACGAGCTCCGCGGAGGCAGGGTCTCGTGTCGCGATGAGGTCGACCATCACCACCGTCGCGAGCACGATCGCGCCGATCTCGCTGAGCAGGCGCAGGAACAACGCGGTGTTCATGAAGCGCGCCGGGTCGGTCACGATCGTCAGCAGCCGCTGGGAACTGGGCCTGTCGCCGGCGGAGATCTCCTCTGCCCGTGCCTTCGAGAAGGACGAGAGCGCCGCCTCCGCGCTGCTGAAGAGTCCCGCGACCAGCACGAGGAGGGCGACGAGGACGAGCAGCCAGATGTCGAGGGGGGTCACAGCCCGAGGTCCTCCCCGCTGGGTCGAGTGGCGGTCTCGGGCTCGTCGCCGGGCATCGTCTCGCCACGGCGGGCGCCCTGCCACTCCGCGAGAAGCCGGGCCTGGAGGCCGAACATCTCGCGGTGCTCCTCGGGTTCGGCGTGGTCGTAGCCCAGCAGGTGCAGGATGCCGTGCACCGTGAGCAGGTCGATCTCGTCGTCCGTGGAGTAGCCGGGCTGTCCCTTCGCACGGGCTTCCTCGGCCTGCCGCTCGGCGATCGTCGGGCAGATCGCGAGGTCACCGAGGACACCCTCCTCGGGCTCCTCGTCGACCAGGCCGGGCCGCAGCTCGTCCAAGGGGAAGGCCAGCACGTCGGTGGGGCCCGACTTCCCCATCCACTTCTCGTTCAGCTCGGCGATCGTCTCCTCGTCGACGAGCTTGATGCACAGCTCGGCCTGCGGGTGGACCCGCATCCGGTTCATGACGAAGCGGGCGAGACGGGAGAGCTCCCGGACGTCGACCTCGCGGCCGGACTCCTCGAGGACCTCGATGCTCATGTGTGGCCTCCGGTGGAGGTGCCGGTACTGTCCCCGGCGCTCATGCGCGGTTCCCCTTGCGTGGTGCGGCGGGGCGTCGCGGGGGCTCGCCGTCGCGGTCGGCGCGGTCGTCGTCACGGCGTGACTCGTAGTCGTCGTACGCCGCCACGATGTGCCCGACCAGACGGTGGCGCACCACGTCGTGGGCGGTGAGCCGGTTGAAGTGGACGTCCTCGATCTCCGAGAGGATCTCCTCCACCACGCGCAGGCCGCTCCTCATGCCGCCTGGCAGGTCGACCTGGGTGACGTCGCCGGTGACCACCATCCTCGAGCCGAAGCCGAGTCGGGTCAGGAACATCTTCATCTGCTCGGGCGAGGTGTTCTGCGCCTCGTCGAGGATGATGAAGGCATCGTTCAAGGTGCGACCACGCATGTATGCCAGCGGGGCCACCTCGATCGTCCCGGCCGCGAGCAGCTTGGGGATCGTCTCGGGGTCGAGCATGTCGTGCAGCGCGTCGTACAGCGGCCGCAGGTAGGGGTCGATCTTCTCGCTGAGCGTGCCGGGCAGGAACCCGAGGCGCTCCCCCGCCTCCACGGCGGGCCGGGTGAGGATGATCCGGTTGACGTTCTTCGACTGAAGCGCCTGGACGGCCTTGGCCATCGCCAGGTAGGTCTTGCCGGTGCCGGCGGGACCGATGCCGAAGACGATCGTGTGCTTGTCGATGGCCTCGACGTACCGCTTCTGGTTCAGCGTCTTGGGACGGATGGTGCGGCCGCGGTTGCTGAGGATGTTGAGGCTCAGCACGTCGGCGGGACGCTCCTTCGTCTCCTGCCGGAGCATGGAGATCGCGCGCTCGACGGTCTCGGTGGTGAGGCCCTGTCCGGTCCGGATGATCGTGACGAGCTCGTCCATCAGCCGCTCCGCGAGCGCGACCTCGGCCGACTCGCCGCGCAGCGTGATCT
>DATHVS010000025.1:0-5023 GCA_035461195.1 Nocardioidaceae bacterium | reverse complement strand
CCAGTGGACCCGCTCCGGAAACCGGGAGCGGCGGTTGTACTTCGGCTTGTGCTCGGCGATCAGCCGGAGCTCGCGCACCTCCGCCTCGAGCGCGGTCGCGCACTCGATGCCGGTGACTGAGGCCGCGAGGCCGACCATCTCGCCCATGCGGGAGCGGGTCTCCGAAGCGGTGAAGTAGGAGCGCACCCGGGCGCGGAGGTCCTTGGACGTGCCGACGTAGAGCACGCGCTCGCTCTCGTCGCGGAAGAGGTAGACGCCCGGGGCGTGGGGGAGGGTCTCGGCGAGGTGCCGCTTCTTGCGCTGGGCCTGGCTCACCCTGGAGGAGAACGTCTGGAGCTCCTCCAGCGTGTGGACGCCGAGGCCGCCGAGGCGCGCGATCAGGCCGTGCAGCACATCGACCGTGGCGCGGGCGTCGGAGAGGGCTCGGTGGTTCGGGGTCGTGGAGGCGCCGAAGAGCGTGGCGAGGGAGCCGAGCTTGCAGTTGGGAGCCTCGTCGCGCGTGATGACCCTGCGCGCCAGGCGGGCGGTGTCGAGCACCTCGAAGGCGGGCCAGGGGCGGCCCTGCTCGGCTGCGAAGTGCTTGAGGAACCCGACGTCGAACGGCGCGTTGTGGGCCACTAGCACGCAGCCCTGGGCGAACTCGAGGAACTGCGGGAGCACCTGCTCGATGCTGGGCGCCCTCGCCACCATCGAGTCGGTGATGCCGGTCAGCACCGCGATGAACGCCGGGATCGACTGCTGCGGGTTCACCAGGGTCTGGAACTCCCCGAGGGCCTCGCCGCCGCGGACCTTGACCGCGCCCACCTCGGTGATCATCGACCCGCCTGCGGCCGAGCCGCCGGTCGTCTCCAGGTCGACCACGCAGAAGGTGACGTCACGCAGCGACCTGCCGAGCTCGTCGAAGCTTCGCTGCGACTCCCACCGCGTGGTGCTCGCCGGCGCGTCCGATGCGCTGGAGCCGAGCTGCGACGGGGCCGTGCCGTAGTTCATGGTCGAGACGCTAGACGCGCCCACCGACCATTTCGGGCAGGCACGCGCAAGTAGGATGGCCGACGAGAGTTCCCGCGAGCCGAAGAACCGAGGAGACGTCCGTGTCCGTTTCACTGCCTGATGCCAACACCCGCTGGCGGTGCGGTGGATGCGGCAACCTCACCAGGTTCGACGTCACCCGCACGCGGCGTACCACGGAGTTCTGGCACTTCGACCTCGCCGGTGAGCACGAGGTCGAGGAGAGCACGACGCAGAGCGAGGACCTCGAGTCGGTGACCTGCCGCTGGTGCGGCCGCTCCGACGCGATCGAGCTCGTCGACCGGACGGAAGCAGGCGCCGGCTCTTCGTGACCACTGCCCGAACCAGCGGCTCGACCGGTGAGGGTGGCGAGAAGCCCGACACCGAAGGGGAGGAGTCGACGGACAGGGGGCTCACGGGCCCGCTGCCGGAGGCGGTGCGTGTCCGCGTGGTCGCCCTGGCCGCTGACGCCCTGGGCAGCATGCCGGCCGAGCAGCTCCCGGCCCCGCTGAAGCGTGTCGCCTCCTTCGCCCCAGGCCGGCGGGCCAAGCTCGCCGGCACGCAGATCGCGGGCGTCCTCGAGACTGACGAGACCTTCCGAGACCGCCTGGGGATCCAGGTCCGCGCCCGGGTTGCCGAGCTCGCGCAGGCGTTGGAGGAGGGTACGACGCCCGCGGCGGCCGACCCGGTCGAGCTGGCCGCCGTGGCCTACCTGCTCCGACCCGACGGCTGGGTCGACGTCGTCGAGCGCGCCGCCGGTGTCGCCGACGCCGAACGCACAGTCGCCGTGACCCGAGAGGTGTCGCAGCAGGTCGAGCGCCTGCGTCGTCAGCTCGACGAGGTTCACGCCGAGCTGCGGGAGACACGAGACCGCAACCGGCAGCAGGTGGCTGCCCTGAAGGCAGAGAACTCCGAGCTGAGGCACAAGCTGGGCGACGCCCGGGCGCGGCTCAAGAGCGCCGAGGAGGCTGCCCGGGTCACGGAGTCCCGGGCGGAGGCGGCGGTGACCGAGGCTGCCGCGGCCGCAGCCACCAGCGAGGCCGAGCTGAGGCGACTCCGGGCCCGGCTCGAGGAGCTGGAGCGGGAGATCGCCACCGCCCGGCGGGCAGGCCGCGTCGAGAAGGACGAGGGGACACTGCGGGCGCGGCTCCTGCTCGACACGCTGCTCGAGACCGCGCAGGGGCTTCGTCGGGAGCTCGCACTCCCTCCGGTCGAGAAGACACCCGCCGATGCAGTCGAGGCCGACGTCGCCGAGCAGGGGGCGCGCACGCCCACCAGCCACGGGTCGCTGGCCAGTGACGACCCGGCGCTCCTCGACCAGCTCCTCGCGCTCCCGCGCGTCCACCTGATCGTCGACGGCTACAACGTCACCAAGGAGGCCTGGCCGGACTGCTCGCTGGAGATCCAGCGCGACCGGCTGCTCGGCGGCCTCGCCCCGCTCGCGGCCCGGACCCAGGCCGAGGTCACCGTTGTCTTCGACGCCGCCGACAAGGTCGAGCGACCGCTGGTGACGAGTCCGAGGCGGGTGCGCGTGCTCTACAGCCCCTTCGGGGTCATCGCCGACGACGTGATCCGCCAGCTCGTCGCCGTCGAGCCGACCGGGCGGCCGGTCGTGGTCGTCACCAGCGATCAGGCGGTGGCGCGTGACGTGCAGCGTGGGGGAGCCAGAGCCGTGGGGGCCGTGGTCCTCAGCCGGCTACTCGGCCGCGTCTGAGGCGGCGACCGTGCCGATGGGGGTCGGGTGCATCAGCTTCTCGGCGTAGCGTTCGCCGATCGACAAGTCGTACTGGACGAGTCGATAGTCCCGCAGGACCTCCCGGGCCTCGGGCGAGAGCTCTTCTGGAGATATCTCGCGGTCGTCCGGGTCGATGATCGTTCCGTGCGTCATCGCGGGGATGTGCTCCTCGAGCTCACGGAGGAGGACGAAGTACGGCGGGAGCGGGGCGCCGATCATGTCGAGCGCCCGGGGGAGGAAGTGGATCGGGCTCGTGGTGGGGAGCTCCTCGGCCCTCAGGTCCTTGAAGTTGGAGTAGATGAAGAACGGAGGCTCGTGCATCGTCCGGTGGGAGTTCTGCTCGAAGAGGGTCCCGGGATAGCCGGGCAGATGGTCGCCGTAGTACACCAAGAGCGTCTTCTCCCCGGACCTCTCGATCCTCCTGACGAACTTCTCGAGGGCCTCGTCGGTGTGGCTCAGCCCGCGGGAGTACTGCCCGACCATGGCAGCGTCGTCCTCGTCCAGCCCCGTGACGCCGATCGGGTCCGGGTACTTGTCGGTGTACGGCCCGTGGTTCTGCATGGTGACCAGGTTCACGAAGAGTGGCTCGTCGTGCGTGTCGATCGCGGCGAGGGTCTCGCGGAACGCAGCGGTGTCGGAGATGTACGGGGTGGACCGGTACTTCTTGATCTTGCCCCGGTACTCCATCTCCTGCTTCTCGATGAAGTCGGAGAAGCCCAGGATCGGGTAGGTCCGGTCGCGTTCGTAGAAGCGGCCGGTGTTGGGATGGATCGCAAGCGTCGTGTGGCCCGCCTCCTCGAAGAGGCCGAGCACCGAGGGGAAGGTGTGGTAGCTCGGGACGAGCATCTGGTAGGGCGTGTCCATCGTGGGGTGGAACTGTGACAGCGACATGCCGGTGAGCGCCTCGAACTCCATGCTGGAGGTCCCACCGCCCACCTTCGAGCTCAGCGTGAGGCCGTGGGGCAGCTGCTCCATCAGCGCACGGGTGCGAGGGATCGGGTCCTCAGCCAGCTCGAAACCCTCGAGCAGGGTGGGATCGGAGAACGACTCGGCCAGCACCATCACCACGTTGACGTCGTCGAGCGCCCTTGGACGACGGAGCTCGTTCACTCGTTCGGCAGCAGCGGTGTACTTGGCGGTGATGCGCTCCAGCTCCGCGCGTGAGTAGCCCGGCGGCTTGGACATCGCGGGGGTGTCGAGGTTGTAGAGGAAGCCACCTACGAAGCCGTTGACCTGGTAGTTGAACGGCTGGCTCGCCTTCCTCCAGTGCGCTCCGGCCTCCTCGAAGGCCAGCCGCCAGGGGTTGGCGGGCCGGTTGAAGTCCATGAGGGGGAACAGTAGGAGGAGGGCGACACCGGCCACGGCTCCCCTCAGGACGTAGAGGGCTGCCCGGCCCCTGCGGTTCCTCGGGGCCTCCCCGCCCCGACGAAGCCACAAGCTGAAAAGCCAGTTGAGTCCCCACGTGAACGCCACCAGGCCCCCTGCTCCGAGAGCCGTGAGCCAGAGCAGCTGTGGTTCGACCATCTGGAGCAGGAAGCCGGGCTCGCGCAGAAAGGGCAGGTCACGCGGGTAGACGGGCTCTCGTCGGGCGTCGAACTTGACGTTGCTGGCGACACCGAGCAACGTCACCGTGCCCAGCACGATCGTGGAGGTCACCCACATTCGGCCGGTCACCGCGAGCAGGAGGAGGACGACGAGCAGCACGATCACCCCTGCCAGAACGACCACCCCGGGTCGGTCGCTGAGGAGCTCCTGCTGCCGCGCGCCGTCCCATCCCCACCACGCGATCTCGAGGGTGACCACGGACATGAGGGAGACCAAGACGGCGAACACGGCGTAGATCCCGGTCGAACGCAAGACTCGGGGTGCGCCGGCGAGCCGGAGCCGAGCCCGAAGTCCGTCGGGGCGCGGCGCGTCGGTGCCTGGCCGGCTCGTGCTCATGGAGTTGTCCTCGGTCCGCGTCGCCGGGGGACGCCGTTCATCCCCCGCTGACCGAGATTTTACGGACCGCGGTGCGCCTTCACGCAGGTAGTCCATCAATCGTGACCTGGGGCACCCGGACGGCCGCGGAAACTGTCGGTGGCCCGTGGCACCGTCCCGAGCACGATGTGACTCGATGCTCCAGGAGGCGACATGAGCGTGCAGATCGACTGCGACACCTGCGCGGTGCGCGGCCCCGCGTGCGCAGACTGCGTGGTGACGGTGCTGCTCGGGCCGCCACCGGAGATGGGCTTCGACGACGAGGAGCGCCGCGCGCTCGACGTGCTCGCGGGGTCGGGC
>DATHVS010000024.1:0-4017 GCA_035461195.1 Nocardioidaceae bacterium | reverse complement strand
AGCGGGGAGGTGGTGAACATCGGGATCGTGGGCACGACCGACGGTGCATCGACCACCTATCCGGTCACGATCGGTCTCACCGGCGACAGCTCGGACCTACGGAGCGGGTCCATCGCGTCGGTGGCCATCAGCACCGACGACGCAACCCGCGCGCTGGCCGTGCCGACGTCGGCCATCCGGGCCGGCGAGGGTGGCCACACCGTGACCGTGCTGGAGGACGGCACGGCCTCCGAGGTCGAGGTGACCGTGGGCGCCGTCGGCGCGGAATGGACGGAGATCACCGACGGTCTCGAACCCGGTCAGGTCGTGGTGCTGGCGGACCTCGACGAACCGCTGCCCGGGACGGCTACCCACAGCAGCGAGTCGGGGTCCGGCGGCGAGTTGCGTGGTACCGGCGGCCCACCGGGCGGCTTCTGATCGGGTCGTCCTGTACCACCAGCGGGACCACAGTGTCAGGGCCACGTTCTGTTCAACTGGTGTTCATGTCCCTCTCACGGTCGGGCTCGACCATGGCCGCATGCCATACAGAGATGAACACGCAGTGGACGCCGGGGAGCTCGGAGGTGCTCGGGACTGCCCACGAGCCGGCGTCCGGATCGGCGACCGCACCACGCCCCGGTCGTTCAACCGCTTCGAGCTGAAGTACGTCGCCGACATCTGGCAGGCCCGCCGCTTCCGCGACGACATCCGCTCGCTGCTCGAGCCTGATCCGTTCAGCGGGAACGGGTCGTACCAGGTGTGGAGCCGCTACTACGACACCTCCGACCTCCGCTGCTACTGGGAGAAGATCGACGGCATCAAGTTCCGGCGCAAGCTGCGCATCCGGCACTACGGCGATCCCCACGAGATCACCGCGTCCATGCCGGTCGGTGTCGAGATCAAGCAGCGGGTCAACCGGGTCACGCAGAAGCGGCGTGTGGTGCTGCCCTACAAGGACGCCCTCCGGCTGTGTGACGGCCGCACGGAGGTCGACCACCAGGCATGTGACCGCCCGGTCGTCGACGAGGTCCTCACCATGGCCCACGAGCGGGACCTGCGCCCGGTCGCCGTCGTCGGCTACCACCGGTTCGCGCTCGTCGGGACCGGCGCCGACAGCGGCCTGCGGGTCACGTTCGACACCCGACTGTCGGGACGCGACCGCGACCTCGACCTTGCCGTGGACGCGCCCAACCGGCATGTCGTCAGCCCCGACCTGACCGTGATCGAGCTCAAGGTCGACGATCGGGTCCCGACGTGGCTGAGCCGCCGCGTCGCCGGGCACAACCTGCAGCTCCGCCGCCTGTCGAAGTACTGCCAGACCGTCGAGGTGTTCGGCCAGGCGCCCCGCTCGGCCTTCCACGTCGCGCACACGGCCGAGCACGAGGGCCTGGTGCCGGCATGAACGTCGACGACATCTTCGGCGGGTTCGAGGACCTCAGCGGCACGTTCAGCGTCCTCGACGTCACCCTCGCGATGTTGATCGCGTTCGTGGGCTGCGCTGTCATCGGCCTGACCTACCGGACGACGCACCGCGGCGTCTCCTACAGCCAGAGCTACGTCCAGACCCTCGTGCTCATGGGCATGGTGATCGCCCTCATCATGCTCGTGGTCGGCTCGAACATCGCCCGGGCGTTCTCGCTCGTCGGTGCCCTGTCCATCATCCGCTTCCGCAATGCGGTGAAGGAGACACGCGACGTCGGCTTCATCTTCTTCGCGATGGCCATCGGCATGGCCGCGGGCACTCGCTTCTTCCTGCTCGCCGTCATCGCGACGGTGGTCATCTGCCTCGCCATCGTCGTGATGGACCGCTTCAACTGGTTCAACCTCGACATTCGCGGCCAGGTCGTGAAGGTCGAGGTCCCACCCGACCGGGACTACACGTCCGACATCGACGACGTCCTCGGCCCGCTCACGCGGGAGGTCGAACTGCTGAGCGCCGAGACCATACGCGGCGGTGCCCTGGTCGAGCTCGTCTACTCGGTGCGTCTGAAGCCCGACGTGAACCCCGGCGAGGTCACCCGGGTGTTGGCCCCGCTCGCCTCGGGGCAGCGGGTCACGGTCCTCACCGGCTACGACCGCACCGACCTCTAGTGCGCCCCCGCAGAAGTCACGCACATGTCTCGCCGGCCAGATTCGTCGCTGGCTGCGTCCTCGTCCTCATCGCACCGCAAGGTGTGCGCCTTCGTCCTGCGTCCTTGCCAGCGACGAATCTGACTCGACGTTCCACGCACGGCACTTCTGCGGGGGCGCACAGGCCATGAACGAGCGCACCCGCCGTCGCCGCCGCTGGCGCCGCAACTGGATCCCCGTCACCGCCCTGACCGCCACCGTCGCGGTGCTCGTCGTCGGGTTCGGCGAGCACCGCGTGCGTGCGGTCACCAGCGCTCCCGCGAGCGTGCGCGCCGCGGGCGGCGGCGACCACGACGTCGCCGGAACGGTCGAGCTGTTCGCCGAGGGAGTGCACGAGATCGAGCTCGAGTTCGACCAGGACGACTACGACCGCATGATCGAGACGTTCCAGGACGACGGGACGAAGGAGTACCTCGACGCCACGATCACCATCGACAGCACGACGATCGAGCACGTCGGGATCAGGCTCAAGGGAAACTCCTCCCTTGCCGGCATCGGTGGTGGCCTCGGGATGGGCGGGGACGGCTTCCCCGGCGGCGAACCGCCGGAGGGCGTCGAGATCCCCGAAGGGGGCGGCCCGCCCGAGGGATTCGAACTCCCCGAGGGCATGGAGCTTCCCGAGGGCATGGAGATGCCTGAGGACTTCCAGCCGCCCGAGGGATTCGAGCCCCCGGCCGGGACCGATGCGCCCCAGGGAGGTCCGGGCCAGGGCGGAGGTCGACCCGGCGGCGGCGCCGGTGCGTTCGGCGGTGCGGCCGACGTCGAAAAGCCCGAGACCCTTCCCTGGTTGGTGAAGTTCGACGAGTTCGTCGACGGCCAGTCCTACCAGGGCCATGAGGAGCTGGCGATCCGCTCGTCCGGCACCGAGACCGCCCTCAACGAGGCGGTCGCGCTCGAGCTGGTCGGACTGTCCGGGCAACCCACCCAGGAGTCGTTCCACAGCGCCGTCTCGGTCAACGGCGGCGATCAGGACCTCCGACTCGTGGTCGAGGTGCCCGACAGCGTGTGGGCCGCCGACACCTTCGACGGCACCGGCACGCTCTACAAAGCCCTCAGCACCGGGAGCTGGGACTACCGCGGTGAGGATCCCCTCGACTACAGCGACTCGTTCAGCATCGAGAGCCGGAAGAAGGAGGCCGACCTCCAACCGGTCATCGACCTCCTCCGGTTCCTCGACACCGCTTCCGACGAAGAATTCGCACGCGACCTCGACGAGTGGGTCGACGTCGAGGACTTCGCCACCTATCTCGCCCTCCAGGACGTCCTGGCCAACTCCGACGACATCAGCGGTCCCGGCAACAACTCGTACCTCTGGTACGACCTCGAGAGCGGCCGCTTCCAGGTGCTCACGTGGGACCTGAACCTCGCGCTGTCGGGTGCGGCGTTCGGTCCGCCGGGAAGAGCCGACGCGCCGACGGACACCGGTGCGACACAAGGGGGTGGCCAGCAGGCATCCCCGGAGGGCCAGGAGTCGCAGGGCGACCAGCAGCCGCCGCAGGGTGGGCTCGGGATGATGGGGGGCCGCAATGTGCTCGTCGAGCGGTTCATGGCCGACGAGACCTTCAGCCGGCTGTACGAGGAGCGACTGGCCGAGCTGCACGCAGAGCTGGTGGACAGCGGCGCCGCGGTGGAGATCGTCGACCGCCTCGAGGACTCGCTCCTGGCCAGTGCCGGCGACCTGGTCGCCAGCGACACGATCACCTCGGAAGCCGAGGCGATCCGCACCCAGTTCGGCTGAGCTGTCGGGCCCGATGGACACGACATTCGTGTCCCGCCGTGTGTGGCGGGTAGACGTCCCGCATGAGCGACTACAGCGAGAGCGGCGCCCAGCCCGTCGAGGACGCGGCCGTGCCTGATCCCCCGACGGTCGACGCGGTCCTCGCGGAGCGAGACCGGGCGGAGGCCGAT
>DATHVS010000023.1:0-10259 GCA_035461195.1 Nocardioidaceae bacterium | reverse complement strand
CTCGGACTCGACCTCGATCAGCGAGGGCTCCTCCTTGGGGTGGTACTTGCCGATCTCCTCGATGACCTTGCCGTCACGCTTCTTGCGGGAGTCGACGACGACGACACGGTAGTGCGGCGCACGGATCTTGCCCATGCGCTTGAGACGGATCTTGACTGCCACGGGTGTGGTGTCTCCTTGAGATCTTGTGAGTGGGTGAGCGTCCCGTGCCGGGTGGGGGCCAGGCCGGAATCGCTGCGCTGTGTCGGGCACGACCGGGTGAGAGGGTCCGGACGCGCACGACTCGGTCGGCCATTGTGCCAGACAGTCCGCTCGGGTCTCCAATCGAGACGGCCGGGGCGACCCGCGGCCACCCCGGCCGAGAACCTCTCGAACCGGTCAGGCTCCGGACCCTGGGCCGTTCTCGCCCGACCCGGGCGAGTCCACTGCGTGGATCACGTCGCGCTCGGCGGCGAAGTGGCAGGCGGACGGATGCGTGGAGCCCTCGCGCACGACGAGCTGCGGCTCCTCGGTCGCACAGATGTCCTGGGCCTTCCAGCACCGGGTCCGGAACCGGCATCCCGACGGCGGGTTGGCAGGGCTCGGCACGTCGCCCTCGAGCACGATGTGGTCCCGATGCCCGCGCAGGCGGGGGTCCGGCACCGGCACGGCCGACAGCAGGGCCTGGGTGTAGGGGTGGGTCGGCTGCTCGTAGATCTGAGTCTCGTCGCCCAGCTCCACGGCCTTGCCGAGGTACATCACCATCACCCGGTCGGAGATGTGGCGCACCACCGACAGGTCGTGGGCGATGAAGACGTAGGAAAGGCCGAACTCGTCCTGCAGCCTCTCGAACAGGTTGACCACCTGCGCCTGCACCGACACGTCGAGCGCCGACACCGGCTCGTCGGCCACGATGATCTTCGGCTTGAGCGCCAGTGCGCGGGCGATCCCGATCCGCTGCCGCTGTCCTCCGGAGAACTGGTGCGGGTAACGGTTGATGTGGTCGGGGTTGAGACCCACGACGTCCAGCAGGTCCTGCACCGCCTTGCGGCGGTCCTTGCCCGCGATGACCTCCTTGTGGATCTCGTAGGGCTCCCCCACGATGTCACCGACCGTCATGCGCGGGTCGAGCGAGGAATAGGGGTCCTGCAGCACGATCTGGATGTCGCGACGCAGGCGGCGCATGCCCTTGTTGCTCAGCCCGGCCATCTCCTGACCGAGCAGCTTGATCGACCCGTCCGTCGGACGCTCGAGCCCCATCAGGAGCCGACCCAGGGTGGACTTGCCGCAGCCGGACTCGCCCACGACGCCGAGGGTCTCCCCCTTCTTGAGCTCGAAGGAGACGCCGTCCACGGCCTTCACGTGTCCGATCGTGCGCTTGAAGACGATGCCCTGGGTCAGCGGGAAGTGCTTCTTGACGTCGCGCACCTCGAGCACGACGTCACCGCCGCCGGTCGCAGCCTCGGGGCTCTCGGTCACAGGGGTGCTCATGAGTTCAGGACCTCTTCCCAGAAGTGGCAGGCGCTGTCACGGTTTCCGGGCACCTGGTACAGCGGTGGCTCCTCGGTCTTGCACCGATCACGCGCGAACGTGCACCGCGGGTGGAAGGCACAGCCGGGCGGCGGGCTGGTCAGCGCCGGCGGAAGCCCCTTGATGACCGTGAGCTCCTGGCCCTTCTGGTCGACCCGGGGGATCGACTCGAGCAGCGCCTTGGTGTACGGGTGAGCCGGGCGCTCGTAGATCTCGTAGACGTTCGCCCGCTCCACGGCGTGGCCGGCGTACATGACGCAGATCTTGTCGGCCACGTCGGCCACCACACCCATGTCGTGGGTGATCAGGATCAGGCCGAGCTGCATCTCGCGCTGGAGATCGGAGAGCAGCGACATCACCTGGGCTTGGACGGTCACGTCGAGCGCCGTCGTGGGCTCGTCGGCGATGATGACGTCGGGCTGGAGCGCAAGCGCCATCGCGATCATCACGCGCTGTCGCATGCCGCCGGAGAACTGGTGCGGGAAGTCGTTGACGCGGTCCGCCGCGGCGGGGATCCCCACCATGTCGAGCAGCTCGACCGCCTTGGCCTTGGCCTCCTTCCGGCTGGCACCGGCGTGCTGGCGGTAGAGCTCCCCGAGCTGCCAGCCGACGGTGAACACGGGGTTCAGCGACGACAGGGCATCCTGGAAGATCATGGCGATCTTGTTGGCCCGGATGTGTCTCCTGCTCTTCTCGTCGAGCTGGAGCAGGTCGACACCGCGGTAGCGCACCTGGCCGCCGGTGACCTTCGCCGGCGGGGAGTCCAGGATCCCCATGACGGCCTGGGCGGTCACCGACTTGCCGCAGCCGGACTCACCGAGGATGCCGAGGGTCTCGCCGGCGTTCAGGGCGAAGCTCACCTTGTTGACCGCGTGGGCGACGCCGTCACGGGTGTGGAACTCCACCTCGAGGTCCTCGACCTCGAGGAGTGGCGCGGAGCTGTCGAAGCTGAGCTGACTCAGCGAGGCCGCCGCCTTCTTGGAGCTGGTCGGGTTGTCACTGGTGGTGATTTGGCTCATCTCACGAGCTCCTCATCGAGTGCGGGGGTCGAGGGCGTCACGCAGGACGTCGCCGAGCAGGATGAACGCCAGAACCGTGATCACGATGAACCCGGAGGGGAACACCAGCAGGTGCCAGAAGCCCGCGAGCGCGAGGTTCTGCCCCTCGCTGACCAGCAGGCCCCAGGAGACCGTCGGCCGTTGGTAGCCGACCCCGAGGAAGGTCAGGGTCGCCTCGGCGCCGATGAAGGACCCTAGCCCGATCGTCGCCAGCACGATCACCGGCGCGATGCTGTTGGCCAGGATGTGCTTGCGGATGATGAAGAAGTCACTGGCACCGACGGCGCGCGCGGCGTCGACGTAGTCCTTCTGCTTCGTCGAGATGACGCTGCCCCGCATGATGCGGGTCAGCGAGGTCCACCCGAGAATCGTCAGCACAGCCGTGAGCGTCCAGATGTTGCGATCGGGAAAGATCGCGAGGAACACCAGTGCGCCCAGGATGAACGGCAGACCGAAGAACACGTCGGTGACACGGCTGATGAGCGTGTCGCCGAAGCCGCCGAAGTAGCCGGCGATGGTGCCCAGCGTCACGCCGAGGAACACGGTGCCGATCGTCACCAGGATCGCGACGATCACCGACTTGCCGGTCCCCCAGACCAGCGAGGCCCACATGTCGCAACCGGCCACGGTGTAACCGAACGGGTGCTCGACACTCGGCTTCTCACGGGCGTTCGCCAGCTGGCAGGCGCCGCTCGAGTTGGGCGAGGTCGAGGCGAACAGCTGGGGGAAGAAGGCCATCAGGAGGATGACCAGGACCAGGACGAGGGAGATCCAGAACACGGGCTTGCGCACCAGCTCGTAGCGCACGTCCCCCCAGAGACTGCGGTTCGCACCGCTGCCCTCGGAGAGGTCCTCTTGCTGACCGGCACTCTGTCCGGCCATGACGTCACTCATAGCGAATCCTCGGGTCGAGTGCGGCGTACAGGATGTCGACAAGCAGGTTGGCCACCAGGAAGACCAGCACCAGGATCGTGACCACGCCGATGATGACGGGGGTGTCGTTGGCCCCGATGGCCAGGAAGACGAGCTGCCCGACGCCGGGGATGTTGAAGATGCCCTCGGTGACGAGCGCGCCACCGAGCAGGAGGCCGATGTCGATACCGATGTAGGTCACCACCGGGATCAGGGAGTTCCTCAACGTGTGCACGCCAACCGTGCGCTGCGTGGTCAGGCCCTTCGCGCGTGCGGTCCGGACGTAGTCGGAGCGGAGGTTCTCGATGAGGCTGGTGCGTGTGAGACGCGCGATCGCAGCCAGCGAGAACGCACCCAGGACGAGGCCAGGCAGCACGAGGCTCAGCCAGGGGTAGTCATGGGAGTAACCGACGTTGATCATCTGGCCGAGCCAGTCCGGAGCCCAGTCGCTCTGTCGGACCTTCAAGCCGAGCTGGAGACCGATGAACAGCTGCGCCAGCGTGCCGAAGACGAAGACCGGGAAGGCGATCAGGAGCACGGTCGAGAAGCGGACGAAGTTGTCGACGAACTTGTCCTTCCTCAGTCCGGCCAGCACACCGAGGAAGATGCCCACGACGGTCTCGAAGACCAGGGCGATCAGCGTCAGCCGAACGGTGACCGGGAAGCGCTCGAGGAAGAGATCAGTGACCTGGCGGCCGCGGAAGTTGATGCCGAAGTCGCCGGAGGCGTACTGGGTCAGACGGTCCACGAACAGCCCGAGACAGGGATTGCCGGGGGTGTCCAGGCACTCGTCGTCGAGGTTGTAGTCAGCACGCATCTGCTCGATCACAGCAGCCGGCGGAGCGTTCTCTCCGAACAGCGCCCGGACGGGGTCTCCGACCAGCTGGATGGTCAGCGTGCTCAGTATGTGCAGCAGAAACAGTGTGCCCAGGATCACTGGGATGAACTGAATCAGCCGGCGGGCTACGTAGCGCCCCATGCAGATCCTCTCTCGATTGACCGCGGGCAGCACCGGTGCGGGGGCCGAGCCTTTAGGCCCGACCCCCGCTGTGTGCTTGTCGGTGCGTTAGCGCCGGAGAACGATCACTGGTTGACCGTGATCTCGCCGAAGGCTATCTCACCGTCGCCCACGTCGTAGCGGACGTCCCCGATGTTGTCGGAGGCGGCGATCGCCGTGACGCCGCTCCACATCGGCATGATCGGGAGCTCCTCCAGGGCGATGTCGCCGGCCTGGTGGTACTTCTCGAAGCCCTCCTCGAGGGTGTCGGCCTGGTCGCCCTCGTTCAGCAGGTCGTCGACCTCCTGGTTGGAGTAGCCGCTGTAGTTCGAGTCACCGTTGGTGCCCGTGATCGGCCGGAGGTAGTTCTCCGGGGACGGGTAGTCCAGCGCCCAACCGAGGCGGAACGGGCCACGGAAGTTGCCCGCGTCGAGCAGCTCGAGGTACTGAGCCCACTCGGTGGACTGCAGCTTGTAGTCGAAGCCGAGAGTCTCCTGGATCTGGCGGGCGGCGGCCTCGACCCACTGGTCGTGGCCGGCGTCAGCGTTGAAGTAGAACTGGAGAGTCGTGCCCTCGGGGTCGACACCGGACTCCTCGAGGAGCTGCTTGGCCCGCTCGGGGTCGTGCTCGCAGAACTCACAGGCGTCGTCACGCGAGCCGGGGATCGGCGGGGTGACGATGTCGGTCGACGGCCGGGCGAGGCCGTTGAGGACCTGGTCCACGATCAGCTGACGGTCGATCGCCAGCGACAGCGCCTGGCGGAGCTCCTTGCTGTCGAACGGCTCCTGCTCGATCGGGAAGCCGAGGTAGGTCAGCGTAGCGGTCGGCTCCTCCATGATCTCGTCGCCGAGCTGACCCTTGGCCTCGAGGTAGATCTCCGGGGCGAGCGCGAGGACGTCGAGCTGGCCGTTCTGGAACTCACGGAACGCCGCGGTGGGCGTGGTGAACATCTTGAACTCGATGGTGTCGGCGTTGGCCGGCTGGTCACCTGCGTAGTCGCCCCACTTGGTCACCGTGATGCCCTGGTCGTGCTGCCACGGACCGTCCATCTGGTAGGGGCCGGTGCCGATCGGCTGCTCGTTGCAGGCGTCGATGTCGTCGAGGCACTCCTGGGCGATCGGAGCGAACGCCGGGGCGTAGCTCATCATCGCGCCGAACTGCGAGAACGGGCTGCCGAGGGTGACCTCGAAGGTCTGGTCGTCGACCTTGGTGAGGCCGGACATCTCCTCGCCCTCGCCTGCGCCCTCGATCTTGGCCATGAAGCCCGCGGTCGCCTGGGCGTTCTCCGGGTTGGCCGAGTAGTTCCACGCGCGGATGAACGAGTCGGCGTCGACCGGCTCGCCGTTGTGGAAGGTGCGGCCTTCCTTCAGCGTCACGGTCCACACGGTCTGGTCGTCGTTGGACTCGATGCTCTCGGCGAGACCGTCGAAGACGAGCTCCCCGGTCTCGAAGTCGGTGGTCACCAGCGGGTCGTTGACCATCTTGAGCACCGCGCTGCACTCGGACTCGTAGCAGTTCGATGCGGGGGCGAGGTACGACGGCTCGGTCAGCTCCGCCGAGTACGTCCCACCGGGTTCACCGGTCGGCTCTGCGGCACCCGGGGCATCGTCGCCCTCACCGTTGTCGCCACCGCCACACGCTGCGAGCCCAAGCACAAGTGCCGCTGCAGCAGCGGTCACCCGCAATGGGTTTCTGACTCGCATGGGTCCTCCTTCTGAATTCACGAATGTTGCTCGTGGGGACATCTTTTGACCGGCACACCCCAATGGAAAGAGGGCGCGCCGCATCGTTACCTGACCGTGCCCCAGCGCGGAGTGGCCCTCAGGCGACGATCCGACCCCTCAGCACGATGCGGACGGGTTCCTTGAGCACGCGCAGGTCCTCGAGGGGGTTGCGGTCGAAGACGACGAAGTCGGCCGTCGTGCCCTCTGCCAGCGTGCCGTCGAGGCCGAGCCACTCCCGAGCCCGCCAGGACGCCGCCCCCAGCGCTTCGGCGGGGGTGAGGCCGTACGTGGCGAGCTCGAGCACCTCGTCGCCGATCAGGCCGTGCGGCAGGACGCCTCCGGCGTCGGTGCCGGCGTAGATGGCCACCCCTGCCTCGTGGGCGGCCCCGATCGTCTCGCGGCGCCTCGCGTGGAGCGCCCGCATGTGCTCGGCGTACTTGGGGAACTTCGCCTCCCCCGCGGACGCGTAGGCGGGGAAGTTGTTCAGCTGCTTGACGGTCGGCACGAGCGCCACGCCGTTGGCGACCATCGTGTCGATGAGGTCGGTGTCGAGGCCGGTGCCGTGCTCGATGCAGTCGATGCCGGCGTGGATGAGGTCGGGGAGCGCGTGCTCCCCGAAGACGTGCGCGGTGACCCTGGCGCCTCGGTCGTGGGCGACCTTCATCGCCTGGTCGAGGGCCTCGCGGGTCCACGACGGAGTGAGGTCGCCTGCCTCACGCTCGATCCAGTCCCCCACGAGCTTCACCCAGCCGTCTCCCCGGTCGGCCTCCTGGGCGACGTACTCCGGCAGCTGTTCCGGCTCGATCTCGTGGGCGTAGTTGCGGATGTAGCGCCGAGGGCGCGCGAGGTGGCGACCGGCGCGGATCAACCGTGGCAGGTCGTCGCGCTCGTGGATCCAGGACGTGTCCGCCGCGGAGCCGCAGTCGCGGATCAGGAGGGTGCCGGCGTCGCGGTCGGTGACCGCCTGCTCCTCCTGGACGTCCTCGGGCACGGCGCCGTCGGCGTCGAGGCCGATGTGGCAGTGGGCGTCGACGAGACCCGGGACGATCCAGCCCTCGGCTGCGAGGTCGGCCGAGGGCTGAGGTTCGTAGGTCACGTGGCCGTCGACGACGTACAGGTCTCGGGGCTCACCGTCGGGCAGGACCACCCCGCGGAACTTCAGTGCGCTCATGGCGCCCGACGCTACCGCGTGCCGGGCACGACTTCCCCAGTGCTGTGGACCGATCCCGCGTGGTGTGTCCCTTGGGGAGCGTCCATAACCCCGCGTTACAAGGGTTACTGCTTCGGCAGGAACTTCGAGAACTCCGCAGGAAGCTCGAACTCCTCGGGCTTGGCGCCGTCCTCGCCGGTCGGCAGGCCGAACGGGTTGGCTCCTGGGGCAGGGGCCTTCTGTGCCGCGGCCTTCTGCTGCTGCGCGCGCTTGGCGGGGTTGCCGGAGCCGCGCTTGGCCTTCCCCTTCTTCGGGGCCTGCTTGCCCTTGCGCTTGCCCATCCCCGGCATGCCCGGCATCCCCGGGACGCCCGGCATCCCCGGCATGCCGCCGCCCTTGGCCATGGACATCATCATCTTGCGGGCCTCGAAGAACCGGTCCACGAGCTGGTTGACGTCGGAGACCTGGGTGCCCGAGCCGCGGGAGATGCGCGCGCGGCGGGACCCGTCGATGATCTTGGGGTTCTCCCGCTCGGCGGGGGTCATCGACTGGATGATCGCCTGCACCCGGTCGATCTCGCGCTCGTCGAAGTTCTCGAGCTGGTCGCGGAACTGCCCCATCCCCGGGAGCATCCCCATGATCTTGGTCAGGGACCCCATCTTGCGGATCTGCTGCATCTGCTCGAGGAAGTCGTCGAGGGTGAACTCGCCGCCCTGGCCGGTGAGCTTCGCCGCCGCCTTGGCGGCCTGCTCCTGGTCGAAGGTCTTCTCGGCCTGCTCGATCAGGGTGAGCATGTCGCCCATGTCGAGGATGCGCGAGGCCATCCGGTCGGGGTGGAAAAGGTCGAAGTCGGTGAGCTTCTCGCCCGCCGAGGCGAACATGACCGGCTTGCCGGTGATCGAGGCGATTGACAGCGCGGCTCCGCCCCGGGCGTCGCCGTCGAGCTTGGTGAGGACGACGCCGTCGTAGCCGACACCGTCGAGGAATGCCTGTGCGGTGTTGACCGCGTCCTGGCCGATCATCGCGTCGACGACGAACAGGACCTCGTCGGGAGTGACCGCGTCGCGGATGTCGCGGGCCTGCTGCATCATCTCCTCGTCGAGGCCGAGGCGGCCTGCGGTGTCGACGATGACCACGTCGTGCAGGGTCCGCTTGGCCTCCTCCACACCGCCTCGTGAAACGGCCACCGGGTCACCGACGCCGTTGCCCGGCTCGGGGGCGTAGACCTTCACGCCGGCTCGCTCACCGTTGACCTGGAGCTGGTTCACGGCGTTGGGACGCTGGAGGTCGGCCGCCACGAGGAGGGGGCTGTTGCCCTGGTTCTTCAGCCACAGGGCGAGCTTCGCGGCCAGGGTGGTCTTGCCGGAGCCCTGGAGGCCGGCGAGCATGATCACGGTGGGCGGGGTCTTGGCGAAGCGCAGCCGCCGGGTCTCGCCGCCGAGGATCGTGACGAGCTCGTCGTTGACGATCTTGATGACCTGCTGAGCGGGGTTCAGAGCCTGGCTGACCTCCTCGCCGCGGGCGCGCTCCTTGACCGCGGCGACGAACTCCTTGACGACGGGCAGGGCGACGTCGGCCTCGAGCAGCGCGATCCTGATCTCGCGCGCGGTCGCGTCGATGTCGGCTTCCGTGAGCCGCCCCTTGCCACGGAGGTTCTTGAAGGTCTCGGCAAGGCGGTCAGAGAGAGTCGCAAACAATGGTGGTCAGTCCTCGTGTCGACGTCGCAGGCGTGCGCTATCCGGGTCGTGGGCCGGGGTCAGACATCAAGGGTAGCCGTGCCCGTGAGAGCGGCACGTACGGCGTGGGCCGCCTCGGCCGCCCGTTCGTCCCCGAGCGCACCGGCGCTCTCCTCCTGGAGGTAGAAGACGTCGACCGCCTGCGGCCCCACCGTGCTGACGTGGGCGGAGCGGACCGCGACCCCGATGTCCGCGAGCGCTCCGCACACCAGGTGCACCACACCGGGCCGGTCCTCCACGCGGACCTCGAGGACGGTGGCCCGGCGAGAGACCTCCGGGCGCACCGCCACCGAGGGGGTGAGGGGCCGAGCCGCCCTGCGCACCCGCTCCCCCGGGTCGACCCGCCCCTCGAGGGCCGCCTCCACGCGGCCCCGGACCAGCGCCCCGTCGACGTACGCGTCCTCCACGTGCCAGCGCGAGACCGCCGCCTCCCCCTGGGTCCACGCCCGCGCCGACCTGATGGACACGCGCATCTCCCCGAGCACCCCCGACACGGCCGCGAGGACCCCGACGCGGTCCCCGGTGACCACGGTCACCGTGCTGCCCTGCTCGGCGGCCTCGACGTGTACGTCGACCCGCGACCCGTCCTGGAGGACGACGGCGGGGACCTCCACGGCCTGCTCCGACGCCACCGCGCCGGGAGTCGCGGACCCCTCGAGCACCGACCGGACCCGCGCGACGAGCTCGCCCACCAGGGCCGCTCGCCACGGCGTCCACGCCTTCGCCGACGTGGCCCGCGCATCGGCCTCGGTGAGCACGGTGAGCAGCTCGAACACGGTCGGGTCGGGCACCCGGGCCAGGACGTGCTCCACGGTCGCGGGGTCCTCGAGGTCCCGGGTGGTCGCGACCTCGGCGAGCAGCAGGTGCCACCGCACCAGGGCGGCCACGACGGCGACGTCGGGGTCGGTGAGGCCGAGACGGCGCGCCAGGGCGGCCGCGAGGGGCTCGCCCTCGACGCTGTGCTCCCTCGTCCCACCCTTGCCGATGTCGTGCAGCAGCGCAGCCAGGAGGAGCAGGTCGGGACGCGCGACGCGGCGGATCATCCGGGAGGCCTCGATGCAGGTCTCGACCAGGTGCCGGTCCACGGTGAAGCGGTGCACCTGCGAGGCGTGGGGCAGGAGGCGCACGCGCTCCCACTCGGGGAGCAGGCTCGCCAGAGCCCCGGTCTCGTCC
>DATHVS010000022.1:0-1671 GCA_035461195.1 Nocardioidaceae bacterium | reverse complement strand
GCGATCCCCGAGGTTGGACCCGATCGCGAGCACGCAACGGCGGATCGGGTGCATCTCTCCGGTCAGCGTGTCGGCGTCCACGATGTTGGGGTTCGGGGTCTCAGTCACTCTCGGCTCCGAGTAATCGTCAGGGCGACGTCGTTGAACGTCGCCTCGATGGGGGCGTCCGGCTTGTGCACGGTCACCTCGGCCCACTGCACTCGTCCGTCCGCCAGGCAGACTTCCGCGATGCGCTGGGCCAGGGTCTCGATCAGGTCAACTGGGTCGTTCTCCACTACCTTCTTGACCGCCGCCACGAGGGTTCCGTAGTCGACGGCGTCCTGCAAGTCGTCACTGCGTGCCGCGGGACGGGTGTCCACCCCGAGCACGAGGTCGACCCTGAAGATCTGCCCCTCACGCCGCTCGAAGTCGAAGACGCCGTGGTGTCCGAACGCTTCGATCCCGAGCACCGCAAGTCGGTCCGCACCCCCAGCGGGGCCCTGGTCAGCCTTCATGGTGTTCTCCCGAGATTACCGGGGAGGAGTGGTGTATCCACAACCGCCACGTGTCGTCGACGCGAACGAAGACGTTCGTCGCGATCGCCCGGGCGCCCGTGAACGAGTCGGCGGCGGTGCTCTCGTCGGCGGCGAGGACGTTCTCCGTGCACGTCACGGACGCCACGTCCCCGCGAACGCTCACCTCGACGTCGGTGAGGAAGAACTGGATGTAGGGGACGTTGGCCATGATCAGGGCCCACGACCGCGTGACCGAGGAGGTCCCTCGCACCGGCTCGGCGCCTGGGTGGATGCACAGGGTCTGCGGGTCGTCCAGCCAGATCTGCGCCATCGCGTCGAGGTCGCCGTGCTCGAAGGCGGCGTAGAAGTCACGGTTCGACCGCTCGACCGCGGCCACGTCGCGCTGCATCTGGTCTGTGCGCTCGGTCATGGAGAACCTCCAGGGTCGACTCGCCCCGTCCGAGGCGTGGGCGTCCGTGTGGCCGCGGCCCAGCGGGCTGCGACCCGGACGGCGTCGGCGGTGCGGCGTACGGAGTGGGCGCGGATGCACCAGGCACCCGCAGTCGCGGCGAGGGCCGTCGTCGCGGTCGTGGCGTCGTCACGCTCCAGGGGAGGGCGCAGCGTGCCGTCGGACTCGGCAAGCAGGTCGCCGAGGAAGCGCTTGCGGCTCGTCGCCACGAGCAGGGGGTGGCCGAGCTCGTGGAGCCGCTCGGTGGCCGCCAGGACCTCCCAGTTCTGGTCGGCGGTCTTGGAGAACCCGATGCCCGGGTCGAGGGCGATCCGGTCGGCCGCGACACCGGCGGCGAGAGCGAGCGCGAGCTGCTCCCGGAGCTCGGCGAGGACGTCGGGGACGACCGCGTCGTAGTGCGTCCGGTCCTGCATCGTCGCCGCGTGCGCGCGCCAGTGCATCAGGACGTACGGCGCCCCGTGGCGCGCCACGGTCGCGAGCATGTCCGGGTCCGCACGCCCCCCGGAGACGTCGTTCACCAGCGTCGCGCCGGCCTCGAGGGCCGCCGAGGCGACCTCGGACCGCATGGTGTCGACGGAGATCCGGACGCCCTCGGCGACCAGCGCCTCGACGACGGGCAGGACCCGGTCGGCCTCCTCCTGCCCCGAGGGCCGGACCGCCCCGGGCCGTGTCGACTCCCCGCCCACGTCGACGATGTCCGCTCCCTCC
>DATHVS010000021.1:0-12778 GCA_035461195.1 Nocardioidaceae bacterium | reverse complement strand
CCTGCTCCGCGGCAGCTTCATCGAGCTCGCGGTGGCGTTCATCTTGGGGGCCGCCTTCGCCACCGTGGTGGCGGCGTTCACGGCTTGGATCACCAGCCTGCTGCCCTGGGCGGACACAACGTTCAACGACGACGAGCCGCTTGGCGTCTTCCTGAACGCGCTCATCGCGTTCATCCTGCTCGCGGCGGTCGTCTACTTCTTCATCGTGCTGCCCTACACGAAGGCCAAGGAGAGGTACGCCGCCGGGGAGCAGGAGGACGTCGCGCTGCTGACCGAGATCCGTGACCTCCTCGCCCAGCGGGGTGGCCAGGCCTGACCGAGCCGCCCGCAGGATCAGCCGTGGTGCGGCGGGACCTCGCTGCGCAGCCAGTCGTCGTCGCCCGCGCCCCCGCGGGGTGTTCCCTGCTCGCCCCACCCGTCGGCGGACTCGTCACGGGTACGCCGGGGCAGGGGCTCACCGAAAACGGCCGCCAGCATGCGCTGCCGCTCCACCTCCTGCTCGTGCTCCGCGCGACTCACACTCACCAGCCGACCCTCGCCTCCACGCCCGCGCCTTCCAGCCAGGACGCGTCGAAGTGCGCCCTCCGTGGGGTCCAACCCGTCTGGGTGCTGAAGTGTTCCGAGCTGACCCGTAGCGACCGGGTCTGGGGCTCCGCCCGGCGGCCGGCGGCCCGGGTCATGAGCGGGCCCAGGAAGCCGAGGCTGTCGCGGCCGACGGCGTCGGCGTACCCCTGCACGAGGTCGCGTCGCCGCACGGGCTGGGCACCCACGTTGTAGACGCCGCTCGGCGCGGCAAGGGCGGCCACCACCGCCGGGCCGAGGTCGTCGGTGTGCACCGGGTGGACCCAGCCGTCGGGTGAGCCGAGCCCCAGGGGCCGCCCCCGGCGCGCGCCGCGCAACAAGTGGCGGGTCGTGAGATCGTCGCCGATGACGTTTCCGAACCGCAGCACGACGCCGCAGCGCAGGTCGCTCTGGTAGTCCTGAACGTGCGTCTCGGCCACACAGGTCGGTTCGGTGGCGCAGGTGATGCTCAGCGAGCTCGACTCGTCGACCCACTCGTCGCCGTGGTCGGCGTACACCAGGGAGACGCTCTCCTGGACGAGGCGTCGCACATGTGCATCTCGGGCCGCCGAGGTGACCCGTCGCACGCCCTCGGTGCGCAGGCGGTCGTTCTCACGCCAGGCCGAGGACCGCATCGCGCGCCGGCCGACGGGGATGCGCGTCACGGCGTTGACGACGGCGTCACAGCCCTCGAACATCGCAACCAGGCTCCGGTGGTCGAAGACGTCGGCCGCGACCGGGGTGGCCCCCCAGGACTCGAGCGCGGCGGCCTTCTCCGGCGTCCGCGCCAGCGCGAACACGTCGTGGCCGGCACTCGCCAAGGCTCGTACCGCGGCGGTGCCGATGACACCGGTTCCCCCGACAACAGCGACCTTCATCAGGCCTTCTTCCCTCTTCGACTCCCCGAGCTCACCGTCCGCGCAGTGACATACCGGCATGAACGATAACGGAATCATAACGCCGGAGTGGTCAAAGGCCCACGCGAGGACTCGCCCACGGGGTCGGAGGCGGCCACGCGGTCCATCGACGTCGCGATGTTGCGCAAGTTCAGGATCAGCCCGCCGTACTCCGGCCAGTGCCGGGCGGACAGGTCCTCGTCGGAGTAGTCGGCCGCCAGGGCCGCGAGCTTGACCCGGACCTCCCCGAGCCGGCGCGAGTCGGGATGCTGGATCGCCCACGCCACCTCACGCAGCAGCCCGGTCCACCTGTCCCGGAACGTGTCGTCCCACTCGTTGGTGTCGGTGATGCTGTGCCCGAGGGTGCGCGCCATGCTTCGGACCTCGGCGAGCGACTGCTCGGTGTGGTCGAGGATCTCGCCGAACTGGGCTGCCTCACGGACCGCGGCGGAGTCCCTGCGCGGGTTCAGCCGGCCGCTCTCCCGGGCCTGCCGGACCAGCGCCCACGCGTCGTCGACCTCCTCGTCGAGTTCCTGGGTACGCCGGACCCACTCCTCCACGTGCTCCTCGGTGCAGGCGTCATCGCACTCGTCGGCCACCACGGCGAGGAGATCACCCAGGCTTCTCCCGACCGCCTCGATCGCACGGGCGGCGGCGAGGTCCCGAAGCGGTGGCCACACGAGGACGTTGACCACCACGCCGACCCCGACGCCGATGGCGGTGTCGAACAACCGACCGATGAGGACCTGGTTCTCGTCGCTGAAGCCGGTGGTCAGCACGATCAAGGCGGTCGCGGCGACCGTCGTCCCCTCGTCGCGCAGCCAGCGGACCTGGCCGATGAGGAGCGCGGCGAGCAGCATGACAGCGAGCGCGGTCGGGTCCAGACCGAGGGTGTTCCCGGTGGCCCAGGCGAGCAGCACACCGACCACCGTCGCGGCGATCTGCTTGGCACCCCTCCAGAACGAGCGGTACACGGTCGCGTGGACCACGAGCAGCGCGGCCCACGGCGCCAGGAAGGGCTGCGGCAGGTCGAAGACGATCGCTGCGACGACCCAGGCGACAACAGCCGCCACCACGGTCTTCAGCACCTGGATGACCTCGGTCCAGGCCACCGGGTCCCGCAGGCGCTTCGCAGCCCGGCCCCGGAGTCGGGCATTCGAACGCATAAGGCTCCCTTCCACCCCTTGACGCTGCCCAGCGCGCAAGCCGGGGAAACGGGTGACGTTTGCCTCGGCGGTTCTCGGATAACACCGTGGAAGCCAGACCTACGACCACGACACAGGAGGAACCATGACCGAGACCTCCCACCGGATCGAGGGCAAGCAGGTCGCCTTCCTGGTGGCCGCGGAGGGCATCGAGCAGGTCGAGCTCACCGAGCCGTGGAAGGCGGTCGAGCAGGCCGGCGGCAGGCCGAGGCTGGTCTCCCCCGAGACCGGCAAGGTGCAGGCGTTCCACCACCTCGACAAGGCCGACACCTTCGAGGTCGACGTGGCCGTCTCCGAGGCCGACCCGTCCTCGTTCGACGCGCTGGTGCTGCCCGGAGGCGTCGCCAACCCCGACGCGCTCCGCACGGACGCCGACGCAGTCGGCTTCGCCAAGACGTTCATGGACACCGGGAAGCCGGTGGCCGCCATCTGCCACGCTGCCTGGACGCTGGTCGAGGCCGGGGTTGTCGAGGGTCGCACCCTCACCTCCTGGCCGAGCCTGCAGACCGACGTTCGCAACGCCGGCGGTGACTGGGTCGACGAGCAGGTCGTCGTCGACGGCAACCTGATCACCAGCCGCAAGCCGGGCGACCTCGAGGCTTTCAACGCCAAGCTGCTCGAGGCGCTGTCGGCCTGAGTCAGTCCCCGTCTCAGTGCGGGCGGCCGGCCGTCCTGGGGACGAACACCGGCTTCCCGCGCTCTCCCACCGCGACGTCGAGCACCGCGTGGTTCTCGCCGGTGCCGAGGTAGCTCTGGTTGGCGACGAGGATCCGCCGGCCCAGGAACGTTGCGCTCGAGGGTGTGTCGAACGGGATCTCGCTCCCGTTGGCGCCGCTCAGCGGCGTCTCGGGGAAGCGCTCGAGCTCGGTGCCGTCGCGCCCCAGAACGACGATCTGGGCGCTCAGCCCGGCATTGGCCAGGTAGATCCGGCCCGACCGGCCGATGCCGAAACCGTCCGGCAGGTCACCCGGGAGGCTCTCCCACACCAGGCGCACGTCACCCGGCCTGCCCTCGCGGATGGGGATCCGGTAGAGCTTTCCCGTCGTCGGGTTCGGCTCGCCCAGGCCGGCCGAGCTCTGCTGCGCGACGAGGAGGGCCCTCCGGTTCGGGGCGAGCAGCATCCCCGTCGTACCGAACTCCATGCCGTCGAGGCGACGGTCGGCCAGCCACACGCGCGCCTTGCCGCCGCCGGGCGGCACTCGCCAGATGACCGCCTGACCGTAGTCGGTGACGTAGAGCTCGCCGCGCGGGCCCCAGGCGGCGAAGTTCGGAGTCGCGGGCTTGTCGACCAGGTTCGGTGAGCAGCCCTTTGACTCCCCGGGCCCGCAGAGCGGGAGGTCGCGGAAGGTGGCGTAGCGGGTGAACCTGCCGTTGCGGGGGTTCAGCATCAGCGCGCGCGAGGTCGACTTCTCCAGCAGCACGAGGCGACCCCGGGCGTCGCTGGTTGCGACCTGCACGCCGTGGGCCTTCGAGAGATCCTGCCCGGGGACCGTCCAGGAGCGCTGGAGGGTGCCGTCCGCGGTCCACTCCAGGACCCGGGAGCGAACGTTGTCGCCCTTGGGGTTGTTGTAGGTGCCGACGTAGACGCGGCCGTTGGGGTGGGCGTACGCGAAGGCGGGGTAGCCGGGGTTCGGCACCCGCGAGAAGACCTTCGTGTGCCAGCGTGGCCGCTCCTCGGCGGACTCTGCGGGACCCACGACGGCCAGCGGGGTGAGTAGTGGGACGAGCAGGCTGCCCACGGCAGCAGCTACGGTGGTGATCTTCTTCCTCACAGCTTCTCCAAGACCTCTCGTGCGGCGCGGTCGCCCGCGCGGACCGCGCCGTCCATGTAGCCCGACCAGTACGTCGACGTCTCGGTGCCGGCCCAGTGCACCCGGCGGAACGGCTCTCGGATCATCGACCCGAACGAGGTGGTCGTCCCCGGGCCGAGGAGGGCGACCGGGCCGCCCATGGTCCAACGCTCATGGGTCCAGTCCTGCTCGACGTACTCGACCGGCTTCAATGCGTGCGGTCCGACCACCTTCGCCAGGCCCTCGAGGACCGCGGTACGCCGGGCGGCACGCGACTGCACCCCATAGCGCTCCCAGGTCGAGCCACCGATGAAGGCGAGCAGCACGCCCACGCTCCCGTCGGCCGGGCTGTTGTCGAAGCACACCCGGACCGCACCGTTGTCGGCCACGCCCATACCGGTCAGGCCGTCCTTGCGCCAGAACGGCGTCTCGTAGACCGCGTCCGCCTTCATGAGCCGGCCCATGGGCATTCGCTGGAGCAGCATCAGCTTCTTCGGGGGAAGCAGCGGGAACCAGTCGATGGCCAGCGCGGTCGCGGGCGGCGCCGCCACGATCACCCGGTCGGCCCGGACAGTGCCCCGGTCGCTGGTCACCAGGACCCGTTCACCACGCTGCTCGATCCGACGGACCGCGGCGTTCAGGGCCACGACGTCGCCGAGCCTCCGGGCGAGGCGTTGTGGGATCAGCCCCGAGCCGCCGACGAACCGGGAGTCCTGGGCGCCGCCCTCGGTGTCGGAGGAGCGCTCGAAGGTGCCGTGGTGGCGCTCGTTGCCCGAGGCTGCGATGTACCAGAGCAGGAACAGCAGCGACATGTCCCGGCCATCGGAGCCGAAGGTCGGCTGGAGGTAGGACAGCAGGAGGTTCTGCACGTCGGCATTGACGCTGTTATGCGCCACCCAGTCGTGGAAGGTGACCGAGTCCCACTCCAGCGCCTTCGGGGCGGCCCAGGGAGCGTCGACCGGCACCTGCTTGGACATCTCGTTGATCCGGGTGATCAGCTGCGCCGCGTCGGGGAGGATCAGCGGGTCGGGCGGGACCGTTCCCCGGTAGCGCGTAGCCCGGTCCCCGGAGACGTAGACGTTGTCGCCGACGTAGTACTGCTTGAAGGTCTGGACCCCGAGGTCTGCGGCGAGCCGCAGCAGGTGGTCCTGGGTCGGGCCGACGAAGGCGCCCCCCGACTCGATCACCGCGCCGCCGCTCAGCGTGTGGTTCAGGATCCGGCCACCCACGCGGTCCCGCGCCTCCAGCACGAGGACAGACCGACCGGCGCTCGCGACGCGGCGGGCGGCGACGAGACCCGAGAGCCCGCCGCCGACGACCACGACGTCCACGCGCCGGGGCAGGCTGCCCTGGCGGGTCGCCGCCTCCGCCGGGAGGGCAAGCCCGCTCCCCGCGAGCACGCCCGCACCCACGGTCAGACTGCCGAGCAGACCACGTCTGCTGAGTCCTGCGCTTCCTGTGGCGCCTGTCGAGACCATGTCTCCCCAATCGTGAAACCCTGCTGTAACCTGAACTCGTGTCAGATTCGGGTTCAGGTTACCGAAGGGTCCCCGTGTCCCCTTCGGAGGAGTCCAACGAGCGACCTTCCGGAAAGCGACGGGTCCCTCAGCAGTCGCGGAGCATCGAGCGAGTGGAGCGCATCCTCGACGCCGCCGCCCAGCGCGTGGTCACAGAGGGCGTCGACGCGGTCACCACCCGGGGCGTCGCCGAGCTCGCCGAGGTGCCGGTGGCGACCCTGTACCAGTACTTCGGCGACAAGGACGAGGTCCTGCTCGCGCTTGTCGAGCGCGACGTCGCCGAGATGGACGCCCAGGTCGCCGCCGACCTCGCCGAGCTCGACGTCCTGAGCATCGCCTCCCTCGTGGAGACCACGATGCGGGCCTTCGTGAAGGTCTACCTGCGCCGCCCCGCGTTCGTCGTCATCTGGCTGCGTGGACGCACCAACACCGCCATCAGCGACTTCTGCCGCGCCCACAACAAGCGGATCGCCGCGGAGCTCCACCGCTTCGCCCGCGACGCAGGACTCGTCCGCCCCGGCACCAGGAAGCTCCACGCCGAGCTCGCCGTCGAAGTCGGGGACCGGGTCTTCCAGCTCGCCTTCGAGACCAAGATGCGAGGCGACCGGACCATCCTCGGCGAGGGGGTCGAGCTGGTGCGCAGCTACCTCGAGCGCCACGCAACCGCGGCCGGCCTCGAGGGGATCCGGGCGTGAGCGTGGCGGTCGAGGACGCGCGCTCCGCGGTGGCCGAGGCCTCGCGCAGGCTCGCGGCCGAGGGCCTGCTGATCGGTACGTCGGGCAACGTCAGCCTCCTCGTGGCGGACCACGTCGCCGTCACCGCCACCGGCGCCGACCTGTCCCGGGTCACCCCGGCCGAGGTCACCGTCGTGGACCACTCCGGCCGGGTCGTCATCGGAGACCTCCAGCCGACCTCCGAGCTCGACCTCCACCTCGGCGTCTACGCGAGACACGACACCCGGGCCGTCGTACACACGCACGCGCCGGCGGCCACCGCGCTCTCGTGCGTCCTCGAGGTGCTGCCGTGCGTCCACTACCAGCAGCTTCTGCTCGGCGGGGACGTCCGCGTGGCCCCCTACGCGACGTTCGGTACCCCCCAGCTGGCCACCTCGGTCGTCGACGCGCTCGAGGGCCGAAGCGCGGCGCTGATGGCCAACCACGGATCTGTGACCACCGGAGCGAGCCTCGACGAGGCCGTCGAGCACGCCCTCCTCCTGGAGTGGCTGTGCACGGTGTACCGCACGGCCAGCTCGGTGGGGGACCCCCGTGTTCTCCACGAGGAGGAGCAGGCGGCGGTGGTCGAGGCCGCGATCGCGCGCAAGTACGGAACCACCCGGCAGGTGAACGACCCGCCGGTCGACACGAAGGAGAGCCGATGACCGACATGAACGTCATCGCCATGGGGGTGCACGTCCTCGATGTGCACGTGCGTCCCGTCGAGGGCATCCCCGCCGGAAACGACGGGCAGCTTGTCGACGAGATCGCGGTCTCGGCCGCAGGCACCGCAGGTGGCACCGCGACCATCCTCCGCAAGCTCGGCGCAGGCGTGCAGAGCTTCGGGGCCGTCGGCAAGGACCCCCTCGGCGACACGCTGCTCGCATTGCTCCACGAGGCGGGCGTCGACACGACGCACCTGGTCCGCAGGGGTTCGGTGCAGACCTCTGCCAGCGTGCTTCCCGTCCGCCCCAACGGCGACCGTCCGGCATGGCACTGCGTCGGCGCCAACGGCGTCTACACCGTCGCCGACGTCGACCTCGACACGGTCGCTGCGGCGACCCACCTGCATCTCGGAGGCCCCGAGTTCCTCGGCGGCGAGGCTGCGGCGAAGGTCCTCGCCCACGCCAGGGCCAACGACGTGGTGACGTCGATGGACATGCTCGCCCCCGGGGAGCCGTCCATGCTCGAGTGGATCGAGGCTGCCCTCCCCCACACCGACTACTTCCTGCCCAACGACGAGCAGCTGCTCGGACTCACCGGAGCCTCCTCGCTCGAGGACGCCGCCCGGACGATCCTGGCCAAGGGTGCCGGATGCGTGGCAGTCACCCGTGGGTCACAGGGCGCGCTCGTGGTCACCTCGGAGCAGACGATCGCCGTGCCCGCCTTCGCCGTTCAGGTCGTCGACACCACCGGCTGCGGCGACGCCTTCTCGGCAGGCTTCCTGCGCGGCCTTGCCAGCGGGCGGGACCTGGAGGCCGCGGGCGTGCTCGGCTCGGCCACGGCAGCGCTGGTCGCCCAAGGGCTCACCACGGCCCACGGCGAGCTCGACCTGGTCACCGTCGAGAGGTTCGCCGCCGAAGCCCCGCGCCGCTGAGGGGCGGCGCCGGCGGGCTGGGGTCAGGCGCAGAGGCCGTTCTCGCGGGCCTCGATGGCCTTGGCGTCCTCGGTCGGGCTGGGCGAGGCGCCCTCGGAGGCGTCTGCGCTCGGACTGGGGCTGTCGGACGACTCGGGCTTGCCGGACGGGGCGTCCGCAGCAGTGGTCACGCCCTGGGCCATCTCCCGCGAGAGAGGGCGGTCCGACTCGATTCGCCGCCACAGCTTCTCGGCCTCGGGAGCCCAGACCACGCGGTTCCGGTCCTCCTCCCACCACTCCCACGGCACCGTCATGAACTGGATCTTGTCCAGTCCGATGTTGCGCAGCTGGTTGGCCAGATCGCCGAGGTTCTTGAGGTTCGCCAGCTCAGGGTCGGTGGTCAGGGACTCGGTGGCGGCATCGAGGAAGTTGTACAGCTTCACCGGGTTCGCCAAGGTGCCGGCCGAGATCGCCTTGTTGGCCATGGACGCCAGGAAAGCCTGCTGCCGCTTCATCCGTCCGATGTCGCCGTTGTTCGAGATCCCGTGGCGCACGCGGACGTAGTCGAGCGCCTGATCCCCGTCGGCCTCGAAGGTGCCGGCGGGCAGGTGGATGTTGCCGATGTCGTCGTTGACTTCCTCCGGCACGCACACCTCTACTCCGCCGAGCGCGTCGACCATGTGTTTGAACCCGGCGAAGTCGACCACCACGAAGTGGTCGATGTGGATCCCGGTGAGCTGCTCGACCGTCCGCTGTGTGCAGGCAGGCCCGCCCACGGCGTAGGCGGCGTTGAACATGCTCAGACCGCCCGGATCGGTGCCGCCGTCCTCGGTGACGCAGTCGGGACGCTCGACCATGGCGTCGCGCGGGAGGCTCACGCCATAGGCGCGCTGCCGGTCGGCCGACAGGTGGAGCAGGATCGTGGTGTCCGAGAGGCCTGGGGTCTCCCCGCCGATCTTGCTGTTGTCGAGGCCTTCACGGGTGTCGGACCCCAGCAGAAGGATGTTGAGCGGGTCCAACGGCTGACCCTGGTCGACCACCTTGTCCGGCCGATCCGTGCCGAGCGCGTCCTCGGTGTCGAGTGCGGTGATGTTGCCCTCGAGGTGGCGGTAGACGAAGAGGCCGGCGAAGATGACAGAGAGCGTCACGACAACCGCCGTCAGCGAGGCTGCGCGGACGGCGCGTTTGCGGGCCACCTCGTGGTCGCGGTGACGGGCAGGGTTGGACACGGGTGCAGGCGTCTCTTCTGTCGGGTCCGGCAGCTCTGACGGACGAGGCGATCCAGGCCACGCCGGACGATACGTGGGCCGCACTCCATTGTGTGTCCCAAATCGTGGAAATTCTACTCGGCTGTGACCTTGGCCCAGTCCTGTGACCTGCGTTACAGGAGAGAAATGCGCTCGCGGGACCCCCAGGGTTCTCCCGGTCCACGACCCGGGCCCACGAGGGCGGATTATGTTTCTCGCCGTGACCCCGGCCTCTACCGTCGCCCCACCTGCTGTCCGGCTCCGCGAGCACCGGCGCCTCCGGCCCGTCCGGCGAGCTCTGGTCGCGCTGCCGCTTCTGGCCGCCGCCGCGACCTCGGCCGGCTGGCACCTGGCCGAGCACCCCAACGACCAACTCTTCAGCTCATGCACGGTCGTCGGCGACCGTGTCCTCCTCCTCGGCTACTCCTACGGCGTGGGCGACATGGTGGCCATGCGGGTCGAGGAGACCCGGGAGGCAGTCGTCGTCGGCCTCCACCTCGACGCCCCGCGCGGGGCGCGGACGGCCCCGGCGCTCAGCGGACAGCTGCAGTACGTCGTCCACAGCGGCCTGAACGGACGACCGGTTGTGACCGAGGACGGGCGGGGCATCCACTGCACCCCGCTGCAACGCATGCCCTGATGAGCAGGCAGGTGTCACGTCTCGACTATCCTTCCTTGAGCAGGTCGGAACTCGGCCGATGGCGGACGTCGCATCGGGTTCTTGCCATGCGCGGCCCTCGTAGCTCAGGGGATAGAGCGTCGGTTTCCTAAACCGTGCGTCGCAGGTTCGAATCCTGCCGGGGGCACCCAGCAAGACCGCAGGTCAACCGGCCTTTTCACCGTCCGGCACCTCCTCGTCGAACAGCATCGGGTTCGCCTCAGTACACATTCTGTACACACCTGTCTGGCGGGCCGCCTCGTCCAGTCGGGCGGCCACCGCGTCGAGCTCGTCCGGGAAACATGTGCCCGTAGCGGTCGAGCGTCAGCGTCGCCGACGCGTGACCGAGCATCCGCTGGACGCTCTTGACCGTCGCTCCCGCCGAGATCGCGAGCGACGCCGCCGTGTGCCGCAGCTCGTGCGGGACGAGTCCGGCGAGGCCGGCTTCCTTCCGGCCCGGTCGAAGTAACCACGCCGGAAGTTCTGCATCGCAGCACCGTCCCTTGTGGGGAGGGGAAGACCAGGTCGTCCGGTCCGCGCCCCACGATCTCCTGCCGCAGCTCGTCCGGCAGGAACGCCGGCACCGGGAGCCACCGCGCCTGGTGCGACTTCGGCGTCCCGAACACGACGTGCCCGTTGACCTCGGCCACGGGTCGGTGATGTCCACGCGCCCCCGCTCGACGTCGACGTTGTGCACTCGGAGTGCGGATGCCTCGCCCCACCGAAGACCGCAGTAGCCCAGGGTCAGGACGAGGACCCGGTAGCGACCTGCCGCGGTCGCCAACGCATGCACCTGGTCGTACGGACGCCCTCGCCGCAGCCATCACCACCCTGCCCGAGCAGCTGGCGAAGACGTTGACATGGGACCTTGGCCACGAGGTTCACCATCGCCACCGGAGTGCAGGTCTACTTCTGCGACCCGAAGTCGCCCTGGCAACGCGGCAGCAACGAGAACACCAACGGGCTGCTCCGTCAGTACCTGCCCAGACGGCTCGACTTCAGGACACTCACCCAGGCCGACTTCGACGCGATCGCCCAAGAGCTCAACGAACGACCTCGACAGACCCTGAAGCTCAAGACACCATCACAAGCACTAGCTGAAGCGTTGCGTTGACCGCCTGAACTCGCAGGCCGATGACCGCGCATTCATGTGATCGCCTCAACAATCCGACGGCACAACGCCACCAGGCAGCCGCCCGTCGCCACCCCGTCGTTCGCGAGACCTGATCGGAGCAGCGTCACACCGGTTCTGCGTCGTCCAGCCCAATCTCGAGCTCGTCGCGAGGCGCGCCCCTCCACTCGAGCATGAGCAGGGTGGAGTCATCCTTGGTGGCTCCGCCGCGCTCGAGCATGAGGGTGCGGGAAAGACGACGTACTGTCTCCTGCACGGGAACCCCGTCGGCCTCGACACGCTCGATGAGGGATCTCATGCGGGCCTCACCGAACTCGACGCCGCCCTCGGCGTGGTGCTCCACGAGACCGTCGGTGAAGAACAGCACCCGGTCGCCGCGCAGGAGCATTGTCTCGGAGACGATCGGCTGGGCACCGCCGAAACCGACCGGAAGGGTGGTGGGGCTCTCGAGCTCCCGCGCGACCCGCCCTGCCCGGATCAGCAGTGGCGAAGGATGTCCCGCGTTGACCCAGCGCAGTAACCCGGAGTCGACGTCCAGCCTGGCCATCTGTGCCGTTGCGAAACGTTCCGGACCGAACTGGGAGGCGAGGGCCTTGTCCATGGCGGCGTAGAGGTCCTGCAGGTCGACGTCGATGCGCCGAGCATGGCGGTAGGCGCCGATCGCGAGGGTGGCCATGACTGCGGCATCCAGGCCGTGCCCCATCGCGTCGATGATGCATACATGCAGCACGTCGTCGTTGAGCGCATAGTCGAAGCTGTCGCCGGCGACGTCGTAGGCGGGCTCGAGAGCACCTGCGACTGCGACCTGCGGGGTGGTCATCATCAGCGGCGGCAGCAGTTGCCACTGCATCTCCGCCGACAGGGTCATCGGCTGTTGGCGTCGCGCTTGGAAGAACCGGTCGGTGTACATGTTCTTGGTGACGATCATGTCCGCCACGAGCCCTGCGAGGCGACGTGCCAGACGACGGTCGTTGTCGTTGAGGTGGTCGAGGGTGAACACCAGGACACCGATCCGGTCTGTGCCATCGAGCAGCGGGATGTAGAGGCGCACCACCTCCCCCCAGGGCCGCTCGATGATCTCGTCGGTCTGGAAGGCGAGCCCGGCGAGGGAGTCGTCGATGGGTTGGACTTTCCCCGTCACCAGACCCTCCCCCGGGAGGGGAACCAGGGTCATCTGGTCGTAGTCCTGCAGCAGCACTGTGATGTCGCGTCCACCGATCGCCGCTAACTCCTGGGCGATCAAGGGAGCGATGAGCTGTGGGGGCATCGTGTGTGCACGGTCCAGGAGTGAGCCGAGCAGCCGTTCTCCGAACCCCTCGGCACGGTCGGTCGTCGTGCTGATGTCCTGCCCTTCCCGGTCGGCCATGTAACCACCGTAGCCTCGTCCTGCGCGCCGCGGCCCTCTTCACCCACGCGGACGCCAGGTCAGCCCGACCGCTTCACCTAGCGGCGAGTGACTGTGTCCGTAGAACGTCCGGATCTG